>JBAUYI010000460.1:0-8229 GCA_049584715.1 Xanthobacteraceae bacterium | reverse complement strand
CATTTGATCTGCACGAAAAAGGGGATCATGCGCGCCTCCGGACCGCCAGAATAGCATATATATCCTGCCCCGCTATCGTGGTGCAGGATGAAGAGGAAAGACCCAAAGTATGCACGCACCGGCCGAGTTTGCCGATATCACAGCCGACGTGCTGGCGCGGATCAGGAGCCGTGCGCCGCGGGTGCATTGCATCACCAATTCGGTGGCGCAGGCCTATACGGCGAACATGCTGCTCGCCGCCGGCGCCATCCCGTCGATGACCGTCGCGCCCGAGGAGATCGCGGCCTTTGTCGCCGGCGCCGATGCGCTTCTGGTCAATCTCGGCACCTTCGACGCCGAGCGGCGCACGGCGATCGAACTGGCGATGGGCGCGCTGGGGCAGGGCGATGAAGCGGGGTCGGGGAAACCCTGGGTGCTCGACCCGGTGTTCATCGAACGCTCGCCGGCGCGGGCGCAATTCGCGCAAAGCCTGGTGCGCCGCAAGCCCGCCGCGGTGCGGCTCAACCAGCACGAATTTGCCGCTCTTGCCGGCGGCGATGCCGCAGGCGACGCGCCGCAAAGCTTTGCCAAACTCAACGACACGGTGGTGGCGCTCACCGGCACTACCGACGTGGTCACCGACGGCGAGCGTTCGGCAAAAGTCGCCAACGGCGATCCGCTGATGGGGCTGGTCACCGCCATGGGCTGCGCCGGCTCGGCGCTGGTCGCCGCCGCTTTGGTGGTGGAGCGCGATCGCTGGCGCGCCACCATCGCCGCGCTGGTCGCGCTTGGCGTTGCCGGCGAGGTGGCGGCGGAGAACGCCAGCGGGCCGGGACGCTTCGCCAGTTGGATCATCGACGCGCTCCATGGCCTCGACAGCTCAACGTTGCGCGCGCGCACCAGGGTGTCAGCATGCAAGGGGTCGTAATGCAGGTCGATCTTCGCCTCAATGCCATCGTCGATCCGGAACGCTCGGGCGGCCACGATCTCGCCGATCTCGCACGACTATGCGCGCAAGGCGGCGCGACGCTCGTTCAATTGCGCGACAAGCTCAGCGAAACCCGTGCCATGGTCACGCGCGCCCGCGCGATCAAACAGGCGCTGGCGCCGTTCAACGTCCCGCTGGTCATCAACGACCGCATCGACGTGGCGCTCGCCGCCGGTGCCGACGGCGTGCATGTCGGTCAGGACGACATGGCGGTCGAGGACGCGCGAAAGCTCCTCGGCCGCGACGCCATCATCGGGCTGTCGATCAAGACCGTAGCGGAGGCAAACGCCGCGCCGGTCGCGCTGATCGACTATGTCGGCTCGGGCGGCGTCTATGTCACGGGCTCGAAACAGCAGAAGAACGCGCCGATCGGCCCCGAAGGCCTGGCGCGCGTCATCGCCGCGCTACATGCGCGTGCGCCAAAACTGCCGGTCTGCGGCATCGCCGGCATCGATGCCGGCAACGCGGCCGCCGTGATCGCTGCCGGCGCCGACGGCATAGCGGTGATCTCGGCGCTGTCGCTGGCGCCCGATCCGGCCGCTGCCGCGCGGACTTTGCGCGCGATCGTCGACGCGACGCTGGCCAAACGGGGCGCGTGATGGCCGTTCCGATCGCGCTCACCATCGCCGGCTCGGATTCGAGCGGCGGTGCCGGCATCCAGGCGGATCTCAAAACTTTTGCCGCGCTCGGCGTCTACGGCGCCTCGGTGATTACGGCGCTGACGGCGCAAAACACCACAGGCGTAACCGCCATCCACGAGGTGCCGGCCGATTTCATCGCCGCGCAGATCGATGCGGTGTTTGCCGATCTCGACGTCGGCGCGGTGAAAATCGGCATGCTGGGCAATGCCGCCGCCGCGGGCGCCATTGCCGTCGGTCTCGACCGCCATCGTCCGCGCCACGTGGTGCTCGATCCGGTGCTGGTCGCCTCTACCGGCGCCGATCTGTTGCGCGCTGACGCGGTGGATGGGCTGCGGTCGCTGATGTCGCGCGCCGACGTGGTCACGCCCAATCTGTTCGAAGCCGCGACCTTGCTCGATGCGCCGCTGGCGCGCGACGAGGACACGATGCGGGCACAGGCGCAAAAGCTGCTCGCGTTCGGCGCCGGCGCGGTGCTGATCAAGGGCGGGCATGGCGGCGGCCCGGACAGCGTCGACCTTCTGGTCGAGGCCGACGGCTGCGCGCGGTTTACGGCGCCGCGCATTGCAACCAAAAATACCCATGGCACCGGCTGCACCTTGGCGGCGGCGGTCGCCGCCGGTCTCGCCAAGGGGCTGTCCTTGAACGCGGCGGTGCGTGAGGCCAAGGCCTATGTCAGCGCCGCCATCGCCGCGGCCGACCAAGTCAAGGTCGGTGCCGGCAACGGCCCGGTGCATCATTTTCACAAGTGGTGGTAAGTTCCGCCGCGGGGCTACCGAGGGCGGCGCCGAGCCGCTAACATTTTCGCGACATCCGGGGACAGGAGAAGACCTGCAATGCTGAAATCAGTCGTGCTGCCGGGGGCCGCAATCACGCTCGCCGCCGCAGCGCTGTTGCTGCCGCTCTTCGGCGAGGAGGCCGTGGCGCAAGCGGCACAGCCTTTCGTCAACGTGGTCGATCTTCAGATTACTCCGGCGTCGATGCCGAGATTCCTCGCGGCGCTCAAGGACGACGGCGCGGCGATGATCAAGGAGCCCGATAGCCAGGAATTCGTCAGTTCCGTCGGGCAAAAGGACAAAAGCCACGTCTTCATTTTCGAGGTCTTCAAGGATTCCGCCGCCTGGGACGCGCATCAGAAGACCGTGAGCTACGCGAAGTTCATCGGGCTCACCATGATGATGATCAAGACCTACAATATCAGGCCGTTCACCTCGGTGGCCCTGAAGAAGGGCAGCGCGCCGGCGCCGCAAACCGACCCGCCGCTCGTGATCAATGTCGATGAAATCGACGTCGCCGACGGGCAGATCGATAAATTCACCGACGCAGCGACGGCCCATGCGGTGGCGTCGGCGCAGGATCCCGGCTGCCGCGAGTTCGATGTCGCCGTGTCGCAGACCAAGGGCAGCCACGTCATGCTGTTTTCGGCCTTCGACGACGCGGCAGCGCTCGCCGCAAATCAGGCGAGCGACCATTACAAGGCGTATCAGGCGGCCACCAAAAGCATCGTCAACCAGAGCACGACGCTGCCGCTATCGTTGGTCGCCGTGCTGACAAAGGGACAGTGAACAGTACGCTATCCGTTCGTCGATCAACTTGCCGGCGCGCCGGGCTGCTTGAGCGGATGGGCGCGGGCGAACGCGTCGATCTGCGACAGCGCGTTGGCGATCCGGGAAAAATTCGCAAATGGCGCAGTATCCACCGCAAAGAATTTTGCGCCGGCAGCCTGGCTCGCCAGGCAGATATCGGCGAGCGTGATCGTATCGCCGTGGCAATAGCGGCCGGTTGACGTGTCGCCGAGATTGGTTTCGAGCGCGCTCAGCGCCATCAGGTGCCAATGCTGGCACCATTTGGTGCGCGTGGGCTCGTCGAGCTTGAACTCGTGCTCGAGATATTCGCGCACCCGCGGCACGATCAGCGGATGGGAATCGCAGGCGACGATCTGCGCCAAGCCGCGCACCCGGGCGCGGCCTTTGGGATCGCGGGGCAACAGCGGCGGATTGGGGTGGGTCTCGTCGAGATATTCGATGATCGCCAGCGACTCGAACATGGCCGGCCCGTCGCCGTCGACCAGAGCGGGCAGCGCCATCATCGGATTGACGGCGCGGTAGGCCTGCTTGCGTTGCGCGCCCTTCATCAGGTTCACGTCCACCACCTCGTCCGGCGTGATGCCTTTGAGATTGAGCGCAATGCGCACGCGATAGGTCGCGAGCGAGCGCCAGAATGAAAACAGCTTCATTGCAAATCTCCTTGTTGAGTTTTCCGCCCCCGCGAAGCGGGGGAGGGGGACCACGCGAAGCGTGGTGGAGGGGGCTGGCTTGCTCGGTGCGAGCCGATACTTGCCCCTACCGGCGAGCTTTGCTCGCCACCTCCCCCGCAAGCGGGGGAGGAAAGAAAGACTTAATCCGCTCCCGGATCGGCCTTCAGCCCGGCCGCCTCGATGCCGGCGACGGCGCACATTTCGTCCTTGTCCGAGGTGTCGCCGGAAATGCCGCAGGCGCCGACAATGGTGCCGGAAGCATCCTTGATCAGCACGCCGCCCGGATTGGTGACCATGCGGCCGCCGCTTGCCGCCGCCAGCATGGTGAAGAATTGCGGCGTCTTGGCCGCGCGGCTCGCAAGCGTGCGCGAGCCGAAACCCATGCCGAGCGCGCCCCAGGCTTTGCCGAACGCAATGTCGAACCGCAAAATGCCGGATTTGTCCTCGCGCTTGAACGCGACCAGATGGCCGCCGGGGTCAAGCACGGCGACGGTGAGCGGCGCGAGATTATTGTCGCGCGCTTTTTTCAAGGCGACGTCGACGATGGTGGAAGCTTGCGCAAGAGTGACTGACATGTTCGCTCCGATTTTGATGTGAGAAATTTTTATGGCTTGCCGCGGCTCGGCCAATAGACCGTTTGGCGCGACGCGTCGCGGGGGCCGAATCCCTTGTCGTTGGATTCCTCGAGCGCCGCCAGCGCCGCTTTCGCCGCCGGCATGTCGGCGCCCTTGGCGGCGCCGGTGGCGATCATGGTTTTGAGGTCCTTCACCGCATTGGCGATGCTGAACGTGGTCGGGCCGGGATCGCGGTTTTCCATCATGGCGACGATCATGTCGGCGCGCATTTTGAATCCGTTATTGGCGCCGTTGCTCTCGACGAACAAATCAAGGAGCCGCTTCGGCTCCCAGCCGACGTCGCGCGCTAGCGTAAAGGCCTCGGCGTAAGCCTGCCAACCGACCATCAGCGGCAGGTTGATGGCGAGCTTCATCGAGGCGCCCGCACCGACCGCACCGCAATGCTCGACCTTGCGGCACAGCTGGTCGAGGATCGGCTTGGCGCGTGTCGCGTCGGCGGGCTCGGCGCCCATCAGCCCGAGCAGCTTGCCTTGCCGTGCCGGCGCGGTCGAGCCGCCGACCGGACACTCCACGAACGTGCCGCCTTTGCCGCGCACCTTCGGCGCCAGCGTGGTTTCCACGCTCGGCGGCACGGTGCTCATCTCGATGAACAGCTTGCCGGTCACGTCGCCCGCCAACAGGCCCGACGGTCCATGATAAACCGCATCGATCGCTGCGCCGTCGGTCAGGATGGTGATGACCGCTTCGCTCGCGGCCGCAACCGCGGCAGGACTGCCGACGACCTTGGCGCCGGCCTCGGCAAGCGGCTTGGTTTTTTCCGCCGTGCGATTCCAGACGGTCACCTGGTGCCCGACTTCCATGAGCCGGGCCGCAATGGCGCTGCCCATGGCACCCAGCCCCGCGACTCCGATCTGCATACGCACGCTCCTGACGCTTCCGTCCCGGCGCGGACATTATGCGATCGGTGGGCGGC
The DNA here is from genome assembly GCA_049584715.1 of Xanthobacteraceae bacterium. GTDB lineage: Bacteria > Pseudomonadota > Alphaproteobacteria > Rhizobiales > Xanthobacteraceae > BOG-931. The sequence continues at coordinate 2,819 of JBAUYI010000460.1, read as the reverse complement.
GAGAAAGCCGCTTGCGCGGGGCGGGCGGATGCCATATCGCCTCGCCACGCAAAGCGACAATGAGGAATGGAATGGTTTCGGGAAACAAAGGTGCCGTCGGCATCGTCGGCCTCGGCATCATGGGCGGTTCATTTGCGCAAAACCTCGTAGCCGCCGGCTGGCGCGCGATCGGTTTCGATATTGCGCCTGAGCGACGCCGCGCCATGGCGCGCGCCGGCGTCGAGATCGCCGCCGATGCCGGTGACGTGGCGCGCAAGGCCAAAACCATCATCACCAGCCTGCCGAGCCCGAAGGCACTGGCCGCGACGGTCGAGACCATCGTCAAAGCCAAGGTGCCGCGCCGCGTCATCGTCGAGGCCTCGACCTTCACGCTGGAAGACAAGACCGCAGCCGAAGCCAAGCTGCGCAAGGCCGGCCACGTCATGCTCGACTGCCCGATGAGCGGCACCGGCGCCCAGGCCAAGGTCAAAGACCTCGTGGTCTATGCATCGGGCGACACCGCCGAGATCAAGAAGCTCAAAGCTATGTTCGCCGGCTTCACCCGCGCCGTGCACGACGTCGGCGCCTTCGGCAACGGCAGCCGGATGAAATACGTCGCCAACCTGTTGGTCGCCATCCACAACGTGGCCAGCGCCGAGGCCATGGTGTTGGGCATCAAAGCCGGCCTGCCGCCGCAACTGATTTTCGACCTGATCAAGACCGGCGCCGGCAATTCGCGCATCTTCGAATTGCGCGCGCCGATGATGGTGGCGAACGACTACGGCAATGCCACGATGAAAATTTCAGTCTGGCAGAAGGACATGGACGTCATCGGCGGCTACGCCCGCAAGATCGGCGTGCCGACGCCGATGTTCGACGCTAGTAGCGCGATCTACACTAAAGCGCGCAAGAGTGGCTACGACGACCAAGACACCGCGGCGGTCTGCGCGGTGCTGGAAAAGATGGCGGGCGTGAAGCGGAGCAAGTCGCGCAGGAAGCGTTGAACAGGCGATTTTCGTGCTCGGCGCCGACAACCGGCTGGCTACAGCGTGCGTGCAGTGTGTTTCGGCAAGCCTGGGTAGTAACGGCTTCGCTGACAATTCCCTATACTTCACACCGTAGGACGCGGGCTGTGGGGCGGGCCGTGACGGGCTCTTCGGGCAATTTGCACGTTTGTTACGCTTTGGCGATGGACGACGATCTCGTCTATGCCGATCTCCTTGCTATTTCGGCGTCCTGCGTGAAGCGGATTTATCCGACCTGCAAAATCACGATCTTGACGGACGATGACAGCCGGAAAAATTTTGCCCGCGCACAGCGCCGCCTGTCCGACGTCGCATCGAAGATCCGGTCGGTGGGCAAATTCAAGGGCAGTCCGCGCCTGCGCAGCCGCTTCGTGAAGACCCAGGCGCGCAATGTGATCGAGGGTGATTTTCTTTACCTTGACGCCGATACCGCGCCGGTGTGCGAATTCGGCGCGCTGTTTGAATGCGAGGCCGCTTTCTCGGCCGCAATCGATCGCAACCGCGTCGATCCATACGGCGGATTTCCGGCATGGGTGGTGCCCGATTTCGAACGTTTGGGCTGGCGGCACCCGACCAAACTCTACCTCAATTCCGGAATTCTTTTTTGGAAGGACTGCAAGGCGGCTCATGCCCTGGGCCGGCTGTGGCATGAGAACTGGCTGCGCTACCACGCCACCGTCGACAATCCCGCGGATCAGCCGGCCTTCAATCACAGCATCGACGCCTTGGGCATCGAGCCCAAGATCATGGACGACGCGTTCAACGCGCGTGTCGGCGTATCTCCGGAATTCGCCGAAGGGGCGCGCATCTATCATCTGTTGTCGGGCAACGAGAGGGCGGAAGGAACGTTCATCGATCCGGTGCTGCAACGCTATCGCGACACCGGCAGCATCGATTTTTCCCTGATCGACGCCGCCGTTAAGCGCGGCCATCCGTGGATCGGGGAAGCGACGTCCTCTGCCTCCTGAGTGCGCCATAGATTGATCCAAAGGGCCAAGCCGCTAAGCTGTGCCCGGCAAATGTCCCGGAGGAAATCATGTCATCGCTCGAAGGCGAAGCGCGAATGGGCGCAGCGGCGCAGGGCAAAACGCACCAGCAACGCAGCGAGACCCGCGACGGCATGCGCATCGATTGGGATGTGCCGATCGCGATGGATGACGGCCTCGTGCTGCGCGCCGATGTGTTTCGCCCGGTCAAGGACGGCCGCTATCCGGTGATCCTGAGCTACGGCCCCTACGCCAAAGGCCTCGCCTTCCAGGACGGCTATCCGAGCGCGTGGCAGCGCATGGCGGAGAAGCATCCCGACGTCACGGCGGGCTCGAGCAATCTCTATCAGAGCTGGGAAGTGGTCGATCCGGAGAAATGGGTGCCGCACGACTATGCCTGCGTGCGCGTCGATTCCCGCGGCGCCGGCTGCTCGCCCGGCGTGATCGATCATTTCTCGCCGCGCGAGACAAAAGATTTTTACCAGTGCATCGAATGGGCCGGCGTGCAGCCGTGGTCGAACGGCAAGGTCGGGCTCAACGGCATTTCCTATTACGGCATCAATCAGTGGCACGTGGCGTCGCTGGAGCCGCCGCATCTCGCCGCCATGTGCATCTGGGAAGGCGCCGCCGACTGGTATCGCGACATGACGCACCACGGCGGCATTCTCTGCACGTTCTGGGAAAACTGGTACGACATGCAGGTCAAGACCGTGCAATACGGCGCCGGCGAGCGCGGCAAGCGGAGCCGCGTGCACGGCGAACTGGTGTGCGGGCCGGACACGCTGTCGGAAGCGGAGCTGGCGAAAAACCGCAGCGACTTCGGCAGCGA
>JBAUYI010000459.1:0-3009 GCA_049584715.1 Xanthobacteraceae bacterium | reverse complement strand
GGCCCGACCGGGATGTCAGCTACGGTTTCGTCATTCATTTGAAGCAACAGCCGGCCGCTGTCGGTGACGTGGCCGATCACCGCGAAGTCGAGCTCCCATTTCTCGAAGATGCGCCGCGCCTCAGCTTCGCTGCCTGACCGCAGCACCATCAGCATCCGCTCCTGGCTTTCGCTCAGCATGATCTCGTAAGGGGTCATACCGGTCTCGCGCACCGGCACGTGGTCAAGGTCGAGCATAATGCCGAGCCCGCCCTTGCCGGCCATCTCGACCGAGGACGAGGTCAGCCCGGCGGCACCCATGTCCTGGATCGCGACGATCGCGTCGCCCTGCATCAGCTCGAGACAAGCTTCGATCAACAGTTTCTCGGTGAACGGGTCGCCGACCTGCACTGTCGGCCTTTTCTCGCCGGCATCGCCGCCGAACTCGGCCGAGGCCATCGTCGCCCCGTGGATGCCGTCGCGCCCGGTCTTGGCGCCGACATAGACGACCGCGTTTCCCGGCCCTGCGGCGGTCGAATAAAAGATCCGGTTGGCGCGGGCCAACCCGACGCACATCGCATTGACCAGAATGTTGCCGTTGTAGGCGGGGTCGAACTCGCACTCGCCGCCGACCGTCGGCACGCCGACGCAATTGCCATAGCCGCCGATCCCGGCGACGACGCCGGCGACCAGATGCCGGGTGCGCGGGTGGTCCGGGCTGCCGAAGCGCAATGAATCGAGGATCGCCACCGGTCGTGCCCCCATCGTGAACACGTCGCGCAGGATGCCGCCGACCCCGGTCGCCGCCCCCTGATAAGGCTCGATGAAAGACGGGTGGTTGTGGCTCTCGATTTTGAAGACCACCGCGTCGCCGTCGCCGATATCAACGACCCCGGCATTCTCGCCCGGCCCGCAGATCACCCGGCTGCCGGTGGTCGGGAGTGTCTTGAGCCAGATTTTCGACGATTTGTACGAGCAGTGCTCGCTCCACATCACCGAAAAGATGCCGAGCTCGGTCAGGTTCGGGGTACGGCCGAGGATCGCGACCACGCGCTCAAGCTCCGCGCCGGTCAGGCCGTGCTCGGCGGCGAGCGCCGGCGTAATGTTGCTACCGCTTACCATCGCGAAGCGCCGCCCTTAATCGGTGCCCCTCACCCTGCCCGCTCCGTTGGCGGGGGCAACGGCGGGGCTTGTGAATCGTATCTGGTAGTTTGCATTCACGTTAGCGGCAGGCATCTTGGCAGCGAGATCGCCGATACACCGATGTTGATCACTACGGCATCCTCCCCCTTTGTATGTGTATCCACGCAAATCCTATACTCGTTCTGATATGAGAATAACGGCTTATCCCTTTGGTTCCGGTACCGCCAGGGGTGGTGTCCAGGCCTGAGAAAAATGGTTGACGCGGTGGGCCGGGAGTTCCTATTATGTTCTGGTGGCGAGCCGCTGGAAGCATGACCGTCCGATGTCACGTGCCGAGCTGGCGCGGCGATTTCCCGATGACGCGGCCTGCGCTCGCCACCTGTTCGAGAAGCGCTGGCCGAAGGGTTTTGTTTGCCCCGCCTGCGGTGGGGCGAAGGGCTGGGAACTGTCCGCCAAGCGGTTCACCTGGGAGTGCGCCGGGTGCGGCCGGCAGACCTCGGTGACGGCCGGAACCGCAATGCACCGCAGCAAGCTGCCGCTGACCCTGTGGTTTGCCGCCATCCATCTCCTCAGCAGTCATTCGAACGGGATCTCGGCCCTGCAGCTTCAGGCCCAGTTCGGGCTGCGCAGCTACAAGACCGCCTGGTTGCTGCTGCACAAGCTGCGCCGCGCCATGGTCGATCCCGATCGCACCGCGCTGGTCGATCTGGTCGAGGTGGACGAGAGCGAACTCCCCTACCGGACCAAGGAGGATCCGCCGGCCGGCGGCCAAGGCCGCAGCCACATCGGCAAGCTGCTGGTGATCGGCGCGGTCGAGCTGTCGAACGAGGGCCAGCCGCGGCGCATCCGGCTCGACCGGCTGCGCGACTTCTCGGCGACCAGCATCACCGGTTTCATCGGTCGTGTCGTCGCGCCCGGCGCCACGATCGTCAGCGACGGGTTGGCCTCCTATCTCAGCCTCAAGCAACACAAGCACCGTCGCAAGGTGGTCGGCAGCATGGCCGCCCATATCCTGTTGCCCTGGGTGCACCGGGTGTTCGCCAACCTCAAGCGCTGGGGCCTGGGTACCTTCCATGGCCTGCGCAAGGCCCACCTGCGACGCTATCTCGACGAGTTCGTCTTCCGCTGGAACCGGCGACGGCACACCCGGGCCGCCTTCGATACGCTTGCCGGCCTGACGATGCGCCTGACCCACGCTTCCTACCGCGACTTCGTCGACCAGCGCGTCTGACCGACCGCAGAGCCCGCCCCGGCGGAGGCCGGGGGCGCTTCGGCACCGCACAGCCGCCGACGACCGCCGACGACCGCCCGGCACACCCCGGATTTAACCCGGGGCAAGTTGGTCACACCGCCGGCCCCGCCGAACCCACCCCGCATGCTCGGCAAAACCCGCGCGCGCCAACGAGCCCGCAATCTCCGCCCTCTTCCGCGCCGCCGCTTGCCAGCCCCGTCAAAACCATATCCTGTGCTACCGGAACCAAGGGGATAAGCCATTAAGGACCTGCACGACCGGGGTGCCAAACCTCTAAAGATTATTGCGTCGGATCTCAAAAATCGCCGAGCCGCAATATTTTCGGCGACCAATGTCGAGCATGGACAATCGGTAATCAGCGCGATCCGTGCCTCCACCTGTTACCCATTTGTGTTTCGCCCGGTCCAGAGCGGACAGGATGACGCGTACTTCGTGGACGGTGGTCTCGCCAGTAACCTCCCAGTGTTCCTGTTCGACGATGAGCGCAAAATAAGGCGTAAACCGATCATCGCCTTCGACTTGGTCATTCCGGCCGGACCGACACGCGCCAAATACACGCTGAGTGACTATGTGGCTGATCTCATTGATACGGCATTGGAGGCCGGCAATGCGTTGCTGCTGTCTTCAGTTGAGCAA
>JBAUYI010000458.1:0-23092 GCA_049584715.1 Xanthobacteraceae bacterium | reverse complement strand
CGCCCGACCTACGACGGCAGCGAGGAAGAGCCGGTGGTGCTGCCGGCGGCCATTCCCAATTTGCTCGCCAACGGCTCGCAGGGCATTGCGGTCGGCATGGCGACCTCGATCCCGCCGCACAACATGGCCGAGCTGTGCGACGCGGCGCTGCACCTGATCGAGCAGCCGAACGCGCGCACCAAGACGCTGCTCAAATACGTGCCGGGCCCGGATTTTCCGACCGGCGGCATCGTCGTCGATCCGCCCGAAGCCATCGCCGAAGCCTACCATACCGGGCGCGGCTCGTTCCGCGTGCGCGCGCGCTGGACCACCGAAGATACCGGGCGCGGCACCTATCAGATCGTGATCACGGAAATCCCGTGGCAAGTGCAGAAGATGCGGCTCGTCGAGCGCATCGCCGAACTGATCAACGAAAAGAAGCTGCCGCTCCTTGCCGACATGCGCGACGAGTCGGCCGAAGACGTGCGCGTCGTGCTAGAGCCGCGCTCGCGCGCGGTCGATCCGGCGCTGTTGATGGAGAGCCTGTTCAAGCTCACCGAGCTTGAAAGCCGCGTGCCGCTCAACATGAACGTGCTGGTCAATGGCCGCATTCCGAAGGTGCTCGGCCTGGCTGAGGCGCTGAGCGAGTGGCTGGCGCACCGCCGCGACGTCCTGCTGCGCCGCTCGCGCCATCGGCTGGCGCAGATCGAGCACCGGCTCGAAGTCTTGGGCGGCTATCTGGTCGCCTATCTCAACATCGACAAGGTCATAAAAATCATCCGCAACGAGGATGAGCCGAAGGCGGTGTTGATGAAGACGTTCAAGCTTTCCGAGGTCCAGGCCGACGCCATTCTCAACATGCGGCTGCGCAATCTGCGCCGCCTTGAGGAGATGGAGATCCGCCAGGAAGACAAAGACCTGCGTACGGAGAAGAAATCGATCGAAGAGTTGCTGCGATCGGAAAAGGCGCAGTGGAAGAAGATTGCCGAAGAAATCCGCGAGGTGCGCACAACTTTCGGTCCAAAGACGCCGCTCGGCAAGCGCCGCACCACATTTGCCGTGGCGCCCGAACACGACGAGGCCGCGATCGAAGAGGCTTTGGTCGAGCGCGAGCCGATCACCGTTGTGGTGTCGGAGAAGGGCTGGATCCGGGCGCTGCGCGGCCAGGTCGCCGATCTGTCCAGCCTCGCCTTCAAGGCCGACGACGGTCCGAACCTCGCATTCTTTGCCGAGACCACGTCAAAACTTCTGGTCTTCGCCACCAACGGCCGCTGCTACACCATCGAAGCGTCCAAGCTGCCGGGTGGCCGCGGCCACGGCGAGCCGGTCCGGCTGTTCATCGAGCTGGAGCAGGAAGCCGATATCGTTTCTGTGTTCCGCTATCAGGGCGGCCGCAAGCTTTTGGTCGCGAGCAAAGCGGGCAGGGGATTTGTCGTGCCCGAGGACGAGTGCCTCGGCAATACCCGCAAGGGCAAGCAGGTGCTCAACGTCAAGCCGCCCGACGAAGCGCGCGCCATCGCGCCGGTCGAGGGGGAGCTCGTGGCCGCGGTTGGCGAGAACCGCAAGATGGTGTGTTTCGCGCTCGACCAGGTGCCGGAAATGGGCCGCGGCCGCGGCGTGCGGCTGCAGCGCTACAAGGACGGCGGACTGTCCGACATCACGACCTTCAAGGCCGCCGACGGCCTGACCTGGATCGATTCCGCCGGCCGCAGCTTCAATCAATCGAGCAAAGAGCTCGCCGCCTGGCGCGGCAATCGCGGCGATGCCGGCAGGGTCAAGCCGGAACGTTTCCTCACTAACCTGAAATTCGGCCGTCGCGTGGAGAACGGCAGCGGCAAGGAAAACGGCAAGGACGCAAACGAGTCGTAGCGGCCTTTCTCAGCCCCGATCCGGTGCTAGATTGCCGTCGAAACCGACGGAGCGAGCTATGCCGGGGACTGCTCTCACACGCCGCACGATGCTGGCCGCAATGGCGGCGGCGCCTTTTGTCGGAAAAGCGCGCGCGCAACCCGCCTGGCCGAGCCGGCCGGTGCGGGTCATGGTGCCCTATCCGCCGGCCGGCGGCGCCGATACCACGGCACGCATTATCTACGCCAAACTTGGCGAAGATCTCGGCCAGCCATTTGCCATCGAAAATCGTGGCGGTGCCGGCGGCACCATCGCCGAGGCCGTGGTCGCCAAGGCCGATCCCGACGGCTACACGATCCTGCACGATGCCACCGCGTTCTCGGTGAACGGCTCGCTCTATCCCGACTTGTCGTTCGACTACCGCAAGGATTTCGATCCGGTTTTCCTGGTCGGGCTGGTGGCGAACATTTTGGTCTGCACGCCGTCGCTGCCGGTCAATACCGTGGCCGACGTCATCGCCTATGCCAAGGCGGCGCCCGACGGCATCGACATGGCGTCGTCGGGCAACGGCACCTTGCAACATCTGCTGCTCGAATTGTTCAAGCGCACCGCCGGCATCAAGATCAATCACATCCCGTATCGCGGCGGCGGGCTGGCGATTACCGACGTCATGGCGGGGCAGGTGAAATTCGTTTTCTCCAACGGCTCGGCGGTGGTCGGATTGGTCAAGTCCGGCAAGGTGAAAGCGATCGCGCAGACCGGGAAGGGGCGTCTCGCCAGCCTGCCGGACATTCCGGCCATGTCCGACACGCTGCCCGGATTCGAAGGCTATGACTGGAACGGCGTGTTCGTGCCCCACGGCACGCCGGCACCGATCGTGCAAAAACTCAATGCCGGCCTCAACAAAGCGCTGGCTTCGCCGCTGGTGAGCACGCGCTTTGCCGACCTCAACGTCGAGTCGCGGCAGAATACGCCGGCGGAATTCGGCGCTTACATCGAGGCGCAGATGGAACTGTGGAGCCGCGTCGTGAAAGACGCCAATATCAAATTGGGTTGAGAGTAGTAGCCTGGATTTCGCTCCGCTCAATCCGGGCTACGGTTATTCGGCCCGCGCCCAGCCATCCGGCGTCAGGCGCTCCTGGGGCAGGAAGCGGCTCTTGTAGTCCATCTTGCGCGAGCCGCGCACCCAATAGCCGAGATAGACGTAAGCGAGGCCCATGTTGCGAGCACGCGCGATGTGATCGAGTACCATCAGCGTGCCGAGCGAGCGCGCCGCTTCGTCGGGCTCGAAAAACGAATAGACCATGGACAGCCCGTCGCCGAGCACATCGGTCAGCGCCACGGCGAGAAGATCGCCGCGCTTGTCGGCTGCGTCCGGCTGGCGTCTGCGATATTCGATGATGCGGGTCTCGATATGGCTGTCCTCGACCATCATGGCGTAATCGAGCACGGTCATGTCGGCCATGCCGCCGTCGCGATGCCGGGAATCGAGATAGGCGCGGAACACGGAATATTGCTCGGAGGTCGGCACGGCGACGCGCATCTCGCCGGTGATATCCTCGTTGCGCTTGACGATGCGGCGCATGCCGCGGGTCGGGCGGAAATCGTCGGCGACAACGCGCACCGACACGCAGGCGCGGCAGCCCTCGCAAGCCGGCCGGTAGGCGATCGATTGGCTGCGGCGGAAGCCGCCATGGGTGAGGATATTGTTGAGGTCGCCGGCGCGCTCGCCGACGAGGTGAGTGAATACCTTGCGCTCCTCCTTGCCGCCGAGATAGGGGCACGGCGACGGAGCGGTCAGGTAGAACTGCGGCGTATCACGCGAGTGCTGCGTCACGGGGCGGTTCGGCGTTGCGTCGCGGCCAGCCACGAATCCGGCCGCGGCCTAGGATCGCCCGGCAGCGCCCGCGCGTCAAAGGCGAAATGGACCGTCAGCGCCGCATCCGGGCGCGCAACGAGGCCGCCCGTGCCGGGTTGTTGATGAGCACCGTGCCGACCAGGATGTCATGCAGCAGGCGCCGCCGGGTGTTGAACAAGCCGACCAGGAGGATCAGCGGCGTCAAAACGCTGACACTGACCCAATAGACGACGGCGTGCACGGCGCCGAGCAGGAAATAGGCCGGCGCGCCGTACCAGGTGCGGATTTCAATCTCCATGGCGCGCATCCCGATGGTAGCCGACGCCGCGCTGCCGATGGTCAGGCCGTAATACATCAGAGCCCAAATGACCGAAGCCGGCGACAACAGCCAGAACAGCATCCAGCCGAGGCCGAGCGTCACGATACCGAACAGGAAGATGAATATCGCCGCCGCCATGACCGGAACCGTGATGATGAGGACATCGATGAAAAAGGCGACCAGGCGCCGCGACAAAACGCCCTCGAACAGCTCCGGATTGGCCGCCGGATCGTAAGCGTGCGGCTTGATGTCGAGCGAGATGCCGATCCGTGCCGGTCCAGAATCTGCCATGATGAGCCCTCGATCTCAGGACGCCAACGCACTTAGGACGCCACCCCAAATGGGGAAACGTGTTCGCCAATGCAAGGGGCTGTTCCGGCGATGGTAACGCTTGCCGACATCGAAGCCGCCCGGCGCACCATCGCCGGCCATGTGCTGCGCACGCCGCTGTTGCCGTCGCCGCCGCTGTCGGCGCTCACCGGCGCCGAGATTTTCGTCAAGTACGAGAATTTGCAGGTCACCAATTCGTTCAAGGAGCGCGGCGCCTGCGTCAAGCTTGCAGCCCTGAGCGCCGAGCAGCGCCGCCGCGGCGTCATCGCGATGTCCGCCGGCAATCATGCCCAGGCGGTCGCCTATCACGCCCGCCGTCTTGCCATACCGGCGACCATCGTCATGCCGGAGACGACGCCGTTCGTAAAAATCAAAGCCACCGAGGCGCTCGGCGCCATGGTCGTGCTCGACGGCGAGACGCTGGTGGAGGCGCAGGCGCGCGCCGAGGCGATCGCGGCAGAGCGCGATCTTGTCTGGGTGCATCCTTACGACGATCCGCACATCATCGCCGGCCAAGGCACCATCGCGCTGGAGATGCTGGAGGACGCGCCCGATCTCGATACGCTCGTCATCCCGATCGGCGGCGGCGGTCTGATCGCTGGCAACGCCATCGCCGCGCGGGCGAAAAAGCCGTCGATCGAGATTGTCGGCGTCCAATGTACGCTCTATCCGGCGATGTGGAACGCGATCCATGGCGGCAACCTGCCGTGCGGCGGCGCGACGCTGGCGGAAGGTATTGCGGTGAAGAATGTCGGCGCGCTGACGCTGCCGATCGTGCGTCAATTGGTGAGCGACATCATTTTGGTCGACGAGCCGCTGATCGAGAGCGCGGTCAACGCGTTTTTGACGTTGCAAAAAGCCATGGCCGAAGGGGCAGGCGCCGCGGGCCTCGCCGCCATGTTGGCTGACCCGAAGCGCTTTGCCGGCCGCAAGGTCGGCTTGATTCTGTGCGGCGGCAATATCGATCCGCGCATTCTGGCTTCCGTCATGGTGCGCGAGCTGGAACGGGAGGACCGCATCGTATCGTTCCGCCTGACCATTCCTGACCGGCCGGGAATCTTGGGCCAGATCGCAAGCCGCCTCGGCGATCTCGGCGCCAATATCCTGGCCGTCGATCACCACCGCCTGTTCCTCGACGTGCCGGCCAAGGGCGCCAAGCTCGACGTCACCATGGAGACGCGCGACGGCGTTCACGCCGAGGAAATTTTCCGCGCGCTGACCGACGACGGCTACCGGCCGATGCGCTTGGCCAGCGGCGCCGTGCTGGAGTGAAGGCTTCTTGAGCCGTTAGTGCCCGATGCCGGGATCGTAGCCGGACGGCGGCGCGTCGGGCGTCGGGCTCGCAGGTTCGGGAGCGTCGCTCGGACGGGCTCGCGGCAACGGTATGTCGGTGTCCGCAAGCGCCAGCACGCTGGGACGATGCCGCGGCAAGGGGACCGTGCCGGTGATCGGGTCCGGCGGCGGCAAAGTATCGGCATCATTTGCAGCGTCCGACGCGGCGGGCGACGGCTGCGGTTGCGTGACGAATGGCGGGTTCGGGAAAACACTCGGCGCGGGTGGGGGCGCTGCCTGCGCTGTCACCGCGGCTGGACTCGGCGGAGCGGCGGACGGTGCCGGCGAAATAGCGGCGGTAGAGGCAACTTGGACATTCGGCGCGGCGTTGTTGCCGGCGCTGTCGCGTATCCGGTCGCCCCGGCCGTCATCCGTTGCATCGGCGGCCGCCGGCGCCGGTTGAGAGGGTGCTGGAGGATTGGCCGTGTCCGCAGCAGGGCTCGGCGTTGCAGTGGCAGTCGCGAGCGGCCGAGGCGCTGGTATGGTGGGCTGCGCAATGTAGGTGTGCATGAAAGCGGTGATGGTCCACAGCATCACCGGAACCGCCGTGATCACGGCGACAAGAATGATGATCCGCCGCAACACCGGGGCGTAGTGCTGGATATTGCTGTCGTCGTCGTATTCACGCATGACACCCGTCCCGCTACCGCCGCCCCCAGCGGCCGCTTTCAGCTAAACTTCGCCTTTCTTCAATTTCTCCGCGACGCGCGCGGCGAAATAAGTCAGCACGCCATCAGCGCCGGCGCGCTTGAAGGCGATAAGGCTTTCGGTCATGGCCTTGTCGCCGTCGAGCCAACCGTTGCCCGCGGCAGCCATGATCATCGCATATTCACCCGACACTTGGTAGGCGAAGGTCGGCATGCCGAAGGTGGCTTTGACCCGGCTCAAAATGTCCAGATAGGGCAGGCCGGGCTTGACCATGACCATGTCGGCGCCTTCGGCGATGTCGAGCTCGACCTCGCGCAACGCTTCGTCGGTGTTCGCCGGGTCCATCTGATAGGTCCGCTTGTCGCCGATCAGCGTGACACTCGAGCCGACCGCATCGCGGAACGGGCCGTAGAAGGCGGAGGCATATTTGGCCGCATAGGCCATGATCTGTACGTCGTGGAAGCCCGCGGCATCGAGGCCCGCGCGGATGGCGCCGACCCTGCCATCCATCATGTCGGACGGCGCGATGATGTCGCAGCCGGCTTCGGCCTCGACCAGCGCCTGGCGGACCAGGATGCCGACGGTCTCGTCGTTGAGGATCACACCATCACGCAGCAGTCCGTCGTGGCCGTGGCTGGTATAGGGATCGAGCGCGACGTCGCAGAGCACGCCGATCTCCGGAACCTCTTTCTTGATGGCGCGAATGGCGCGGCAGACCAGATTGTCGGGATTGAGCGCTTCGGAGCCGTCGTCATCGCGCCGCCCCGGCTCGGTATAGGGAAACAGCGCCAGGCAGGGGATCGTCAGCTTCGCCGCCCGCTCCGCGGCCCGCACTGCCTCGTCGACCGAAAGGCGCTCGACATCGGGCATGGAGTCGACCGGCGCGCGGACTTTGGTCCCATCGACCAGGAACAGCGGCCAGATCAGGTCGTCGGTGGTGAGCACGTTCTCGCGCACCAGCCGCCGGGTCCATTCGGCGCGGCGGTTGCGGCGCGGCCGAATGGCCAAATCCAGCCGTTCCGCGGGCTTTTCCGCCTCGACGGGCGCCAAGCGGTTCCTTTCGAGCGGCCGGCCGAATTTGATCGCCATAAATGCGCTCCGCAGGCGCCAGGCGGTGCCGGCGTCGCCTTCTTTTACTCCGTCCGCCCCGGCCCCGCCACAGCCACAAATGGGCCACGGCAGGCCATTTTCCGGTAGCGTTGACGCCTTACCAAGGCGTCTCTATCGATCCTGCGGGATGACCGATCAATCGGACAAGCGACCGACCCGGCCGAGCGACATGCTCGAGCCCGTCCGCGCCGGCAAGGGTTTGAGCGCGGCCGGGTCGTGGACCGAGTACCTCGTCCTGTTCCTGCGCCTGATGGCGGCGGTGTCGCTGGTCAAAGGCCTCTATCACTGGGCTCAGGTGTGCGGCGTCGGCGCCGCCCCGGACGACGGCTTCTTGGCGCATTCGGTGGCGTGGCGGTCGGCGACGGTATTTTTCGCCGTGCTCGATCTCGTCGCCGCGGTCGGGCTGTGGCTGGCGGCGGCCTGGGGCGCGGTGGTGTGGCTCAGCTCGGTCGTATCGATGGCCGTGGTCGAAATCTTTTTTCCCAACGTCTTCGGCGGCAGCATTTTTATCGCGCTGGTCGAGATGACGCTGCTCGGCGTTTATCTGTGGCTGGCGATCGTGTCGGCGCGCGAGCATCCGGCGTGACGGGGATCAGGGATCAGTAATCAGGGATCAGTAATCAGGAGCCGGGTAGAAGTGCTCATCAGCTTAACTTGCTCCAATCTTGATCCCTGATGCCCGATTCCTGAAGCGCGTAGCGCCGCCCGGATCCGCTGCGGTGTCGCCGGGATTTCGTCGATCGAAACGCCGAACGGCGATAGCGCATCGTTGACGGCGTTGAGGATTGCGGCCGGGGCGCCGATGGTGCCGCCTTCGCCCAGGCCTTTGGCGCCGGTGATGGAGGACGCCGCGGGCGATTCGATGTGGTGCAATTCGATCGACGGGATTTCGCACGCTGTTGGCGGCGTGTAGTCGGCGAGCGTCGCGGTTTGCGGATTGCCGGACTGATCGTAGACGATCTCCTCGAACAGCGCATTGCCGATGCCTTGGGCGATACCGCCGTGCACCTGGCCGTCCGCGATCATCGGATTGATGATGCGCCCGGCATCCTCCACCGCGAGAAATTTTTCGATTTTGACGCGGCCGGTCTCGATATCGACTTCGACGATGGCGACGTGGCAGGCATTGGAGAAGGTGCCGGGCGGATCGTAATCGGCGCTTTCGCTCAAGCCTGGCGTAATCTCGCCTTTGAACTGATGAGTTTGATGATAGGCGGCGCGGGCCAGTGTCGCGATCGGCGCTGTGCGGTCGGTTCCCAAAACTTTGGCGTGGCCGTCTTCGAGCACGATGTCATCGTTTGCAGCCTCCAAAACATGGCTGGCGATGGTCAGCAGTTTTTTGCGGATCTTTTGCGCCGCCAACAGCGACGCGCCGCCGGCGATGACCAGTGAGCGGCTGGCAAACGTGCCCCAGCCATAGGGCGTGCGGTCGGTGTCGCCGTGCACGATGCGCACCTGCTGCGGCGCGACGCCGACTTGGTCGGCGATGATTTGGGCAAGCGTGGTGCGCAGTCCCTGTCCGTGCGGGCTGGCGCCGATGCGCGCTTCGACGGCGCCGGACGGGTCCATGGTGATTTCGACGGTCTCCCAGCCCGGCGTGATCTCCATGCCGCGCGCGGCGAAGGCCGGGCTGCCGTAGCCGGTGCGCTCGGAAAAGGTCGCAAAGCCGATGCCGCGATAGCGGCCGCGCGTGCGCGCGTCACTTTGCTGCGCGCGGAAGCTTTTCAGGTCCACGTGCGCGATCGCTTGTTCCATCGTCTCGATATAGCTACCTTCGTCGAACACGAGCCCCGTGGCGGACGTGTACGGAAATTTCCTGATCAGATTGCGCCGCCGAATTTCGTCCGGGCCGAGATCGAACGCGGCGGCCGCCTTGTCCATCAGCCGTTCGATGGCAAAGGTGATGACCGGGCGCGAGACGCCGCGATAGGGCGCCATGGTGCAGGTATGGGTGGCGACGCCGCGCGCCACGCAGGCATAGGCGCGAATGTCGTAAGGCCCCGGCAATTCAGCCATGGCCATCAAGGGCTCGACACCGCAGGTGGTCGGAAAGCACGAATAGGCGCCGATATTGGCGACGACCTCGGCCGACAGCGCGATCAGCTTGCCGGTTTCGTCGAAGGCGCCTTCGAGCTGCACATGCTGATCGCGGCTGTGGAATGCGGCGATCAGGTTTTCCCGCCGGTCCTCGCTCCAGGCGACTGTGGCGCGAAGTTTTTGCGCGAGCCAAACCAGGAAAACGTATTCGGTCGGCAGCGACATCTTCTGGCCGAAACCACCGCCGACGTCGGGCGCCACGACGCGCAGATCGGATTCCGGAAATCGCAAGCTGTCGGCGATCGCGGTGCGGGTGACGTGCGGCATCTGCGTCGTGCAAGTCAGCGTCACGCGGCCCGACGCCGGGTCGAACGCCGCATGCGCCGCGCGCGCTTCGAGCGGCGTCGCATTCTGGCGGCGGGAGCGGACAACGACGCGGACACGGCGGTACGCCTTACCAGTCGCCGTATCGAAATCTGCGGTCTTGAAGCGGCCTTCGACCACGACATTGGCAGGGCAGTTGTCATGGACGCGCGGCGCGCCGGGTTTTAGCGCCTCTTGCGCGTCGACGACCGACGGCAGGTCCGCGATCTCGATCTCAACCGCTTCGGCGATGTCTTCAGCCTCCGCGGGCGATGACGCGACGACGGCCGCGATCGGCTCGCCGGCGAAGCGCACCACGTCAACCGCCAAGATCGGCTGCTCGACCGGCTGGTAGTTGAACTTGTGCAGCATCGGCCGGATCGGCCGCACGCCGTCGAGATCGACGGCGCGATAAATGCGCGCTCCGTCAGGCGCGGTGATGCCGACGATGCGGCCCGACGCAATGGGACTGCGGATGAAACGCACCCAAAGGGCTGAGTTGAGATCGCCGGTGAAGCGACCGCGGCCGGCGACGAGCGCCGGGTCTTCCAGCCGGCGGATGGCGCGGCCAACCCATTTCATTCCGGAGCCGGCGGTTGCGCCTGTCATGGCTTTTCAAAATCGCGGCGGCTCGCCGAAAAACGCCTGGCGAATGATGTCGGCGAGGTCGGCTTTGGTGACCGGCCGCGGGTGATCGATCTTGACGGCCGCGACCACGTCGACCGCCTTGGCGAGATCCTCCTCGCGCATGCCGAGGCCCTTGAGACCGGTCGGCAGTCCCAGCCGCACATTGAGATCGTAAAGGCCGCGCGCCGCGTCGCTCACGCCGAGCGCGCGCTTGATGCGTTCCATGGCCTCGGGCGCCGCGGCGCCGTTGAAGCCGATGGCGTAGGGTGTGGCGACGGCGTGGGTGTGGGCGTGGTCGAGGTTGAACCATTGCCGCACCCGTTGCGCGATGGCGTGCTCGAGCCCGACCTCGGCGCGGAAATTCGCCGCCAGCCAGGCGCCGTAGAGCACATCGCTGCGAGCTTCGAGATCGCGCGGATTTTGCACCAGGCGCGGCAGGCTTGCTCCTAGCCTTCGGATCGCTTCCTCCGCCATCGCCTGTACGATCGGATTGGTGTCGATGCCGTAGAGGCTCTCCACCGCGTGCGCCATGGCATTCATGCCGCTCGCCGCCGAAAAGCGCGACGGCAGATCGAGCGTCAATTCGGGATCGTAGATCGCGGTCGCGGGCAACGCCGCCGGCCCTTCGCCGCAGATGCGATCGTCGGCGATGCCGATGCGCCACCGTGCCGCCATCTCGGAACCGGAATAGGTGGTGACGACGGCGATGTAGGGAATTTTGGTCGTCGCCGCGGCGGCCTTGGCCAGCCCGATCGGCGAGCCGCCGCCGATGACGACGAAGCCGTCGAGTTTGAGCCGCTTGATGTCATCGACGATGCGCTCGAACACCTCGCGCGGCATATTGGGCGCCGAGCCATCGCAAAGCGTGACGCAGCGATCGGCGATCGGTGCGGTGACGCGGCGGGCGAAATCGGCGCGCGATGTCGAGCACAGCACCATCAGCCGCGACATTTTGTGCAAGTCGGCTTCCGCCGGCAGCGCAGCGATGGCGCCAGCGCCGAACACGATGCGCACCGGATCGGAATGATAGGTGAAGCAGCCGGTCATGGGCGACATGTCGGCTTTACTCGGCCTTCATGCCGGCTTTTTTGACCACCGGTCCCCACTTGGCGATTTCCGCCTCGATGAACTTGCCGAATTCGGCCGAGCTCATATGCACGGGCGCGGCGCCTTCATTGTCGAGAAATTTTTTGGTCGTCTCGGAATTGAGCAGTTCCGCGATCGTGTCGTGCAGCTTATCGACGATCGGCTGCGGCGTGCCGGCCGGCGCAACGATGCCCCACCAATTGGTCGCCACGTAGCCGGGCACGCCGGCCTCGGCGATGGTCGGCAGATCCGGCAGGATCGGGCTGCGCTGCGCGCCGCCGGTGGCGAGCGCGCGCAACTGGCCGCCCTGGATGTTCGGCACCGTCTGCACGATCGAGGAGAACATCACCTGGGCTTCGCCGGCGATGACGGCGAGCATGGCCGGTCCACCGCCTTTGTAAGGCACGTGTTGAATATCGACGTCGGCCGTCAGCTTGAACAGTTCGCCGCTCAAATGCTGGAAGCTGCCGATGCCGGCCGAGGCATAGTTGAGCACGCCCGGCTTTTCCTTGGCGAGCGCGAGCAAATCCTTGACCGAATGCACCGGCACGGTCGGATTGACGGTCAGCACATTGGTGCCGGTGGCGATAATGCTGACGGGTACGAAATCCCTCACCGGATCGAACGGCTCCTTGTAGAGCCAGGGATCGACCGAGTGGGCGATGGACACGATCAAAAGCGTGTAGCCGTCGGGCGTCGCTTTTGCAGCAAGGTCGGAGCCGACCACGCCGCCGGCGCCGCTGCGGTTATCGACGAAAACCTGCTTGCCGAGTTTTTCGCCGAGCTGATTGGCGACAATGCGACCGACCACGTCGTTGCTGCCGCCCGGTGGGAACGGGATGATCATGCGGATCGAGCGGCTCGGATAATCGTCCGCGGCGGCAGGCTGAGCGAATAGCGGCAGCGTGAGTACAAGCGCGCAGAAAAATGTGCCGATCGCAATCGGGCGAAATCTCGCCATCAATAGTCTCCCCAATTCTGTCCGCGTTTCTTATACCAATCCGTCGGAGCCGTCATTGCGACGCCATGTCCTGGACTTCCTTCGCCTTGGCGGTGCAGGCCGCGAGCAGGAAACCCAAATCGGTGCCGGTCGAAACATAGCGCGCGCCCATGCGGACATATTTGGCCGCCAAGTCGGCGCGGGTGGCAAAGCCGCCGACGGCGAGATGCTTGCCGTGCTTTTGGCACGCCGCCAGTGTTTTGATGTAGGCCTCGTGGACGCGCGGATGGTCGTATTGCCCGGGCAGCCCATAGTCGGCCAACAGATCGTTGGTGCCGATCAGCACCATGTCGACACCGTCGACGGCCATGATGGCGTCGGCGTTGTCGATCGCAGCCGCGCTTTCGAACTGCACGATGACCATGGTCGCGGCATCGACCGCCGCATAGGCTTCCGCGGCGGGGAACGAGCGATATTGCAGATGGGGCAGGTTGCCGGCATTGGAGCGCTCGCCGAGCGGCGGATATTTTGCCGCCTTGACGTAGTCGCGCGCCTCCGCGGCGGAGCTGACATGGGGCGCGATAATGCCGAGCGCGCCGGCGTCGAGGATGCGCTGCACGTCGGCTAAGCCGGGCACCCGCACCAAGGGCGTGATGCCGACTTCGAGCCCGGCGATGCAGATCTGGCCCATGGTTTCCAGCGAAAAGCTCGAATGCTCCATGTCGACATAAAGGCTGTCGAAACCGGCGCTCTTGGCGATGCGCGCGATCTCGATGCCGCGAACGAGCCGCACCGTCATCGACGCCACGACCTCGCCGCGGGCGAGTTTTTCCTTCACATGGTTGCGCAGAACGTCACTGATCTTGGCTGGCATGGTGGTTCAAATCCCCGACTGGGTCGTGTCCTGATTTGACGGCGGCTTATTTTGGCGGCGTTCGGACCAGCAAGATTGGCGGCTTCAATTCGTCTTGCAGGGCGACGGGTATGCCCATTTTCCGCTTCATGAGTCGCTCCCCGGCTGCCCTAATTCTGGCCTCCGTTGCCTCACTAAGCAGAACCATTTCTCCGACCACGCTGCCGTCCGGCAACTTAATTTCACAATCTATCCGGCTATCCCATTCTTGCGCCTGGCACCAAGCGTCGGGGGCTTCCGATGCGAGCAGGCGTTGCGCTTGCTCGGCGACTTCTTCAATTGTGCCTGACAACAGCTTTTCTGTCATTTCTCCGCTCTAGCCTCCGCCACAACAGTCGCCCGCACCCTCTCTGCCGGCGACGCAGCCGGCGGTAAATGCAGCCCCGCAAAGAACGTCAAATTAGCACACTACCCCGACTGACATGGCTTGCCCCAAGCGCTATTGTCGGGCGAACAGGAGAGGTGCCGTGAACTACTCGACCGACTTTCAATCAATCCGCAACGACGTGTCGGCGCAAGAGTGGCAGGCCAGAATTGATCTGGCTGCCTGCTACCGCCTGGTCGATCAATACGGCATGGCCGACCTCATCTACAACCATATCACCGCGCGCATCCCCGGTACCGAGCACCTTTTGATCAACCTCTACGGCCTGCTGTACAAGGAGATCACGGCGTCGAGCCTGGTCAAGATCGACGTCGAGGGCAACATCGTCTGGAAGCCCGACACCGACTACGGCATCAACGTCTCCGGCTATGTCATCCACGGCGCCATCCACAAGGCGCGGCCCGACGTCGCCTGCGTGCTGCACACCCACACCCGCGCCGGCATGGCGGTCTCGGCCATGACCTGCGGGCTGTTGCCGCTGTCGCAGACTTCGATCCGTTTCGTCGGCCATATCGGCCAGCACGACTACGAGGGGCCGGCCATCGACAACGACGAGCGCGAGCGCATCGTGAGCGATCTCGGGGCGCACGACGCCTTGATCATGCGCAATCACGGCCTGCTGACCTGCGGCGCCACCGTCCAGCAGGCCTTCAATACGATGTATCAGCTCGAACTGTCGTGCCGCTCCCAGGTCGACGCCATGGCGGCGCGCACCGAGCTGACCATGCCGGGCGAGAACGTGCTGGCGCACACCGCGCATCTCTACCAGCCGGGCACGCGGCGGCCTTACGGCGTGCTGGAATGGCCGGCCATGCTGCGGCTCCTCGCCGCCACCGAGAAAAGTTCGGGCTACCCGCCGTACTGGCACTGAGCGCCGGCCGTGCCGCAACTGTCCGCTATCGTCATCACCCGCAACGAAGCGGCGAATATCGGCGCCTGCCTCGACAGCGTCGCGTTTTGCGACGAGCGGATCGTGGTCGATTGCGGCAGCAGCGACGGCACCGTGGATATCGCCAAGGCGAAAGGCGCCCGCGTGGAGTTTCACGCATGGCGCGGGTTTGGGCCGCAGAAGAATTATGCGCTCTCACTGGCGACCGGTACTTGGGTGCTGTCGATCGATGCCGACGAGCGGGCGACGCCAAAACTTGCCGGCGCGATCAAGGCAGTGCTTGCGGACTTAAGCGTCGATGGCTGGGAGCTGCCGCGCCGTTCCAGTTTTTGCGGCCGCGAGATGCGGCATTCGGGCTGGTCGCCCGATTATGTGTTGCGCCTGTTCCGCCGCGGCAAAGCAAAATTCGACGACGCGCTGGTCCATGAGCGCGTGATCTGCGACGGCCCCGTAAAGCGGCTCGACCAGCCGCTGCTCCATTATCCGGTGCTCAGACTCGAAGACGCATTATCGCGCATGGACCGCTATTCGACCGCAAGCGCCGAGGCGCTCGTGGCATCAGGCCGCAAGGTGTCGTTCCTCGCCGGCATCGGCCACGGCTTTTTTTCATTCCTGCGCGCCTATGTGCTGCGCCTGGGCTTCCTCGACGGCGCCGAGGGATTTCTGCTCGCCGTCGCCAACGCCGAAGGCAGCTATTACCGCTACATGAAAGCTTGGCTCGCGACACGCGAGCAGAAAATCACCCGCCGCCGCGAAGCGGGGGAGGGGAACCCCGCGAAGCGGGATTGAGGGCGCGCGCGTCGCCGCGGCCATCCCCGGCGGCGACGCGAAGCACTGTTTCAATCCGCTTGATCATGGCTCCAGCCGCCACGTCCCGCAGCCCGGCACGCGCCGGCCGTACGTGGTGCTGGAACGGTTGGTCATGCTGCGGATGCTCGCCGCGACCGAGAAGAGTCCAGGCTATCCACCGTATTGGCATTGAGTCCGGCTTGCTATCTTCAGCGTTGGCGCCTCATTAGAGAAAGCAACATCGCAAAGCGCCTCACGCCGTATTGCCAATGACAGAGAGCCCACTACTGCCACCTTCTATCCGGCGCTCATTTCGCGATCTTTCCGCTGAAGAGGTCGCTGACATCGAGAAGGCCTCGGCCCTCGCCCGGGTTGGCTGGCGAGGAAGTTTCGGCTGGGAAGAACTCCTGCGGTCGGATCGCGTTCTGATCGTTTCTGAGGCGGGTGCCGGAAAAACCTACGAGTGCCAGGCGCAACAAAACAGGCTCTGGAAGGCTGGCGAACCCGCCTTCTTTCTGGACCTTGCCACGCTGGCCGGAAGTTCGGTCCGAGAAATGCTCAGCCAGGAAGAAGAGGAGCGTTTTGAAGCTTGGCTTCGGTCTCAATCTGAGGTCGCAACCTTCTTCCTGGACTCAATCGACGAGTTGAAACTCACCCTCGGCAAGTTCGACCAAGCATTGAAGCGGCTTAACAAGGCGCTTGCGGGCCAGCTTGGGCGTGCGCGCATCGTGATCACGACCCGGCCGGTTCCCGTTGATCGAGAGCTGATCGCGAGGCACTTGCCAATTCCGGCTTCGGAGGAGGCTGGGCCCACGGCGGAAGCCTTTGCCGACATGGTGATGGATCGCGGCAAGAAAGAACCGCCTGACAATTCCAAACCCAAGGCGTGGCGCAATGTCGGCCTTATGCCGCTTTCGCGGGAGCAGATGCGCGAATTTGCTGTGATCCAGCGCGTTCCTGACCCCAATGTCCTTCTTGCGGACATCATCAGGCGAGATGCCGAAGAATTCGCCGAGCGTCCACAGGATTTGATCGAGCTGTGCGCGGACTGGCGTGAGCACCAGCGAATTCGTACGCACAGCAAGCAAGTAGAGACGAACATCGCAACGAAGCTAAAGCCAAGCACCGAACGGAAGGAGAGGGCGGCGCTGCCCCAAGATAAGGCCATCGGGGGTGCAAGCCGTCTGGCGCTGGCTGCGATGCTGACCCGCAAGCTTACGTTGCGGCATAGCGCGGCGTCCGACAGCGTTAACGCGAGCGAAGCCGCGCTGGATGTTTCCAAGATTTTGCCGGATTGGGGGGCCGAAGAAAGGGCAACCCTCCTCGAGCGTCCCCTCTTCGGCTTTGCGAGCTATGGCCGCGTTCGCTTCCACCATCGGTCCGTTGTGGAATTTCTTGCCGCGAGGCGCCTTGATGGGCTGCTCGCCCGCGGCGTCTCAATCAAGGCTATCAAACGACTGTTGTTTGCCGAAACCGTGCAAGGCGCGCGAACGGTTCGACCCTCAACGCGCCCGGTCGCGGCATGGCTCGCGCTATCTCGCGATACTGTATTTGACGACATTGTCGCTATCGATCCGGCTGTCGTTCTGGATTACGGGGACCCGCAGTCTCTCCGCCCGGCTCAGCGGATCAGGGCGCTGGAAGCCTACGTCGGTCGTTATGGTGGTGGGGGATGGCGCGGATTGAGCACCCCGAGCATTCAGGTACATCGGTTCGCTTCGCCGGAACTCAGCGATGCCGTGAAGCGCCTGTGGCGCAACGGAATTGAAAATCCGGAGGTTCGCAGCCTTTTGCTGCGGATGATCGGCGCCGGAAAAATGGTTGGATGCGCTGACATTGCTCACGAGGTTACGACGGATAGCTCCCGAACCCTGAGCGAGCGTAGAATCGCACTCGGTGCACTATTGCAGTTGAACGATCCGCGACTTCGGGCCATCGCAGTCTCGCTTGAGACGGATGCCACTCAGTGGCCTGAGGCGATGGCGCGCCATGCGGTACTCGACTTATTTCCCGAACATCTACCAGTTTATCTCCTGTTAAATATCCTGCGGCGTGTGAAGGAGAGTAGGCGTGGAGCCGGCGAGCTGAATTATAGTTTTCCTCGCGAGATCGAAGCTGCTGACCTATCGCCGGAATATCTCGATCAGCTACGCGATGGATTGACGGCATTGCTCGTCGACGGCGCAACGTGGGCACGCGACAAGATTCCTCACCTCAGAACGAAACGGCCCGACCTGATAGCGGCGCTTATTGCCGCCTGTCATCGACAATACGTTCAAGGCATAAGAACAAATTCGTGGGTTTCGTCGAGCTTGCTCGCTGTGCGTCTTTCCGGCAACGAGCATAGTCAAACGGAACCAATGAAAGAACTGAGACGGGCACTCTCAGATCTTCCTGCTGACGTCCGAGAAGCAGCCTTTTGGAAAGAAGATGCTTTTTTTGCCCAGTTACACAATCAAAAAGATGCGTGGCACCGGGTCTACGATCTTTCCCGCCATGGCGGCATCCAGTTGAACAATGAAAAAGACGCCGGTTGGGTTCGAAGGCGACTATCCGACATGAATGAGCCGCTGGAACATCGGGAGATGATGTTGTGGGTCGAGATGGTGCTACTCAACTATGCCGAGAACGATCATCGAGCGCTGCTAGAAGGTCTCAAGCCAGCTGTCTCCGATGCGCCAAGTCTCGTGTCCATCATCGACAATCGGTTGAAACCGCAGCCGGGGTCCGGGGAATTGCGTCGGCTGGAGGCCCAAAACGAAAAACGTGCCAAGCAGGCTGAAAGGCGCACCGCCAAGGCGCACGCAAGTTGGGTCATGTTTTGGCGCGAAATTGCGCGAGACCCCGACAAAGTTTTCGGTGTAGATCGCGCTCAGAACACGGCGTGGAATCTTTGGCAGGCGGTTGAGCGCTCGGGCAACGAGAGCCGCGCGTCGGGTTGGAATAGGCGGTTCATTGAAGCGCAATTCGGGAAGGATGTGGCCGATCGGCTTCGGGAAACAATGACGGCGGCGTGGCGCAAAGACAAGCCCACGCTTCGCAGCGAACGTCCCGACAAAGAAAAGAATTCCTTCCTAGTCAGGTGGCAATTTGGCTTGGCCGGTATTTCCGCTGAGGCAGAAGACCCAAACTGGGCGAAACGGCTGACAGAGCAAGACGCGGAACTCGCCTGCCGCTATGCACCCATGGAGCTTAACGGCTTTCCGTCCTGGCTTGAAAGCCTTGCCATCGAGCATCCGGCGGCCGTGGATCACGTCCTTGGAGAACAACTGACCCTTTCCCTGCGCGAGGCCGTGGACGCAAACGCGTATTCATTTTTCCTTCAGAATATTAGTCACGCGTCCGCGATTGTAGCGGCACTTTTCGTTCCCCGGATTCGCGCATGGCTCACGGAAGTAGCGAAGGCTGAGGCTAAACCCAACGACCCGCAATCCGAGCAGAATTTCCGTCAAGCTGCCGGAATCTTGCTGAAATTTGGAAATGAAGATGATCGGCGCTTCATGGAGTCGACCGCGAGGCAACGGCTGGACAATGGCTTGGCGATACCGTTCGCGGGGGTATGGCTTCCCGCTCTTCTTCGCCTCAATCCCATCGCCGGCGTCGAGGTTCTTGAGCAAGCGCTTAAGGATTGCGTCGTTTCGACAACGGGCGCGGGTGTGCAAATGTTCGCACAGCTTTTCAGCGGCGATCACGGCGGCTTCGACTTAAGCGCGTCAGGGTTCACACCTCCGCTCTTGCTTCGGCTGGTTCGCCTCGCGTACCAGCATGTCCGGATCGGAGACGACGTGCATCACGAAGGAAGTTATTCGCCCGATACACGCGACAATGCCGAGAGAGGCCGGAACGCTGTCCTTAGCGCGTTACTGTCCACAACCGGCCCCGAAGGCTGGGCTGCGAAACTTGAAATGGCGAACGATCCGTTATTTGCCCATTTCAAGGATCGGGCAATCGCTCTCGCGCAGGAGAGGGCTGCCGAGGAAGTTGACGGTGTGGCCTTTACGGAGGCCGAGTTTGCCATTTTGGATAAAAGTGGAGAAGCGCCACCCGCGACAAACGAGGCCATTTTCGCACTCCTGCGGGACCGGCTCGACGATATCGACGATCTCCTGCTGCAAGACGTATCTCCTCGCGAGGCATGGTCGAACATCACCGACGAGCACATCATGCGGCGCGAGTTGGCGCGCGCGCTAAAGGACGCAGCAAATCAGAATTATACCGTCGATCAGGAGTCCGTCACTGCGGATGAGAAAGAGACCGACATACGCTTGAGGTCGACGGGCTCCAAGCACCAAGCGACAATCGAGCTCAAGCTCGGTGACAATCGCCCGGGAGCCGACCTTTTCAATACGATCAAGGATCAACTGCTCACCAAATACATGGCGCCGGACGAGTGTCGTGCCGGTTGTCTTCTCGTCACCATCGCGAAGGATCGAGAATGGGACCATCCTAGTACCGGCAAGAAACTCGATTTTGAGGCACTGATGGCTCTTTTAAGTGACGAGGCTGAGCGGTTGTCGGAGGAGCTTGGCGGTGCGGCCAAGCTTATGGCCAAAGGACTGGACCTTCGACCCAGGCTGGCTACGGAAAAGAAAGCCGGGGCGAAAAGCCATTAGACCCGAGTTCGTGTGCGCACGCCGGGTTGGTCCTCATGTTGACAACTCCGACAATCATTTTCGATCGTCCAGTATTATTATCTCGGGCTCGTCGGCGGTGCGGTGGTCCTTGCGCGGATGGGCAGTTTTGCGAGAATACCATCGACGCGCTCAATAACTCCCGTTGCCGTGACATTTTGCATGCAGGCATGGCCGTACCGGCAGCGGCTGAGCAGACGTAGATAGCATGGCGAACAGGGCAGTTCCGCCCGCAGCACTGCGCCGTCGCGCCGATACGGTCCGGCCCAGACCGGATCGGTCGGGCCGAAAATGCTGACGACGGGGCGGCCGAGCGCGACGGCGAGATGCATCGGCCCGGAATCGTTGGTCAGGCAGATGGTCGCGCGGGAAATCAGCGCCGCCAGTTCGCTGAGCGTCGTTTCGCCGGCGAGGTTGATGGCGCCGGGCGCGAGTTTCGCAACGTCTTCGCAAAGCGCCCGCTCGCGCTCCGAGCCGATCAGCGTCACGGCAAAGCTGTTCTTCATAAAATGCCGCGCCACCTCGGCGAACGCTTCGCGCCGCCACTCCTTGGTCTCCCAATTGGTGCCGGGCGCCATCACCAGGAGCTTGGCCTTGGCGATGTCGTAATAGTCGGCAAGCGCATCGATCCGAGCGCGCGCTTCGTGCGGGATGGGAAATGAAAAATCCGCAGGCCCGTCGTCGAGGCCGAGCATCGGGCCGATGCCGAGATAGCGTTCGACCGGATGGATATCGAGCGTCGGCAACGCGATGTAATCGGTATAAGCGAGCCAGCTGCCTTCGCGCGCGCCTTGCCAGGCGTGCTTGCGCGCTTCTTCGGGGATTTTTCGCGCCAGGGTTTTCCAGATATCGGCGCGCGGCTTGTCGAAACCGATCCGCACCGCGGCGCCCGAGGTGAAGGCAAAAAAGCCGCTGCGCAATTGGCCTTGCAGGTCGATAACCAGATCGTATTCGACGGCGCGCAGTTGCGCGACCAGGCGCGCGGCGGCGACATACGGCGCAAAGCGCCACGGCGCCGAGCGTTCATCGCGGGCAAATTCGATGACATTGCTGATCGCCGGATTGTGCTGCAACAGCTCGGCGATCGGCGCCGTCACCAGCCAATCCAATCGCGCCGCCGGATAGCGCCGCCGCAGCTTGTTCAGAAGCGGAAACGTGTGCACCACGTCGCCGACTGCCGACAGCTTGATCAGCAGGATCTTGCGAAAATCGCGGCTGCGCAGATCGTCAGGCACCTTGGCCCCCTTGGCGCACACTTAGCGCGCCCACGCCGGCTTTTGTTAGGCCAAGCGCGAATCGCTTGAAAATCAATGGGGCTGCGCGGCTTTCGCGTCCTGGATCGCCTGCCACACCTTCTGCGGCGTCGCCGGCATTTCGACGTGGCGCACGCCGAAATCCCACAGCGCATCGACGACGGCATTGATGACCACGGCCAGCGCCGGCACCGTGCCGCCCTCGCCGGCGGGGCGGATGCCGAGCGGGTGGGTGGAGGAGGGCACCTCGCTCAGCTCGGTGATGTAGAACGGCAAATCGGAAGCGCGCGGCATGGCATAGTCCATGAACGAGCCGGCGAGCATCTGACCGCTCTCCGGATCGTAGTGCGCGTGTTCCAGCAACGCTTGCCCGATTCCCTGGGCGATGCCGCCGTGGACCTGGCCGTGAATGATGAGCGGGTTCACGGCGCGGCCGACGTCGTCGACGGCGACGTAGGTGATCACCTTGACCGCACCGGTGTCGGGATCGACTTCGACTTCGCAGACATGGGCGCCGTAAGGGTAGCTGGCTTCGGCGACGGTCTCGTCGCAAGCGGCATATAATGGCCCGCGCAAATCTTCGGGCAAATCGGTGCGCTCCAGCGCGGCGCGCGCCACGTCGAACAAGCCGACGGCGTGGTTGGTGCCCTTCACGGCGAAGCGGCCGTCCTTGAACTCGATATCGGCGGCTGCGGTCTCGAGCACATGCTCGGCGATGCGCAAGGCTTTCTCGACGATGCCGTCGGTGGATTTCTTGATGACGATCGAGCCAAGCCGCATGCCGCGGCCGGAATGGGCGCCGCCGCCGACGGTGACGCGATCGGTATCGCCGGTGACGAAGCGCACGCTTTCGATCGGCACGCCGAGCCATTCGACGATCAGTTGGGCAAAGCTCGTCTCGTGGCCCTGGCCTTGCGAGGTGACGCCGATGATCAGCTCGACAAAACCCTCGGGCGAAACGGTGATCTCGGCTTTCTCGCGCGGCACGCCGGTCGAGATATCGACGTAATTGCCGACGCCGATGCCGCGACACTTGCCGCGCTTTTTTGCCTCGGCGCGGCGGCGCTTAAAACCTTGCCAGTCGCCGAGCTTGAGCGCCAGATCCATGCCGCCGATATAATCGCCGTTGTCGTATTCGACGCCGAACGGATTTTTGTACGGCAATTCCTTCTCGGTCACCAAATTGCGCCGGCGCAAGGACACGCGATCGTAGCCGCATTCGCGCGCGGCGAGATCGATCAGCCGCTCCATGACGAAGATGACTTCGGGGCGCCCGGCGCTGCGATAGGGCCGCGTCGGCGAGGTGTGGCTCAAGGTGGCGCGGGCGCGGAAATAGGCCGCCGGCATGCGGTAGATGCTCGACATCATCTGCACGCCCTTCTGCACCATGGCGAAGTTGGTGGTGTGGGCGCCGAGATTGCCGAGGTTGGAGCCGCGCATCGCCAGAAACTTGCCTTTGTCGTCGAGCGCGAGCTCCGCTTCGACGGCAAGGTCGCGCGCCTGGTAGTCGCTCAGGAACGATTCGTGGCGCTCGATGATCCATTTCACCGGCCGGCCGAGCTTTTTCGCCGCCCACGCCACCACGGCGAATTCGGCATAGATCATGCCGCGCGTGCCGAAATTGCCGCCGACGTCCCCCATCAGCACCCGGACTTTTTCCGGCGGCACGTCGAGCATGGTGGCGAGATCGTTCTTCAGCCGCACCGCGCCGCCGTTGCCGGCATAGACGGTGTAACGGCCGGTCTGCGGATCGAA
>JBAUYI010000457.1:0-4045 GCA_049584715.1 Xanthobacteraceae bacterium | reverse complement strand
CGGGTGAAGATCAGGCCGTTCTCGCCGCCGGTGACCTGCGTCCAGGTGAAGATGATGACGTAGAAGATCTGGCTGAAGATCAGCGTCGTGATGGCAAAATAGATGTCGCGCAGCCGGGTCGAGAAATAGGCCACGAACAGCGCCGCGCCGGCGGCGCCGGCGAGCCCGGCCAGCATGGCGAGCCATAGATTAGGCGTGCTCGCGAGCAGAAGCGCGCCCGCGGCACCGTACATACCCAGGCCGAAAAACGCCGAATGGCCGAACGAGATCATGCCGGTGTAGCCGATCAGAAGATCGGACGACATCGCCAACAGGCCCCAGATCAGAACTTCGGTGAGGAACCGGCGCCAGAATTCCGTCAGCACCAATGGCGCCACGATCAAAACCGCCATGACCACGCAAAAGCCGATCCAGTAAACGGCGGTATGGCTGAGTTTCGTTTTACCGAGCGGCATCGGTTTATCGAGCGGGGCGGTGGTCATTTCGGTGTCGGTACGAACAGGCCGGTGGGACGGAACAACAGCGTGAGGATCAGGACGACGAACGACACGATCACGGCCTGCGACGGGTCGAGCCAGACCGTGGCGTAGGCTTCAAGCAGGCTGATGAAGATGGCGGCGGCGATCGAACCGCCGAGATTGCCCATGCCGCCGACCACCACGACGATGAAGGCCTTAAGCACCCAGTCGAGCCCCATGGTGTGATTGACGCCGGCCATCGGCGCGAACAGCACGCCGCTCGCCGCCGCCATGGCGGCGCCGATGGCGAACACGCCGGTGTAAACCAGCGGCACCGGAATGCCCATGGCTTGCGCCATCACGCGATCCTGCGCGGTGGCCCTGATCCAGACGCCGAATTTTCCGTATTTGAGGAACAGCCAGAAGCCGCCGATGATGGCCGCCGACAGCACCGCAATGACGATGCGGTACCAGGGATATTGCAGATAGAACAACGTGAAGTGACTGGTGATCGGCTCGGGGATTTTGCGCACCACCGGTCCGAATTGCCACAGCGCGTAGTTCTGCAGCATCAGCGAAATACCGAAGGTGACGAGAATCGTGTTCAGCGGATCGCGCCCGATCAGCGGCCGCAGCGTCACGATCTGCATCGCCGCGCCGAGGATGGCGACGACCAGCGCCGAGCCGATCAGCGCCAGCCAGAAACTGCCGGTGGTCGCGAAGATGACGAAGCCGATATAGGCGCCGAGCATGAACAGCTCGCCATGGGCGAAATTCACCACGTCCATGATGCCGAAGATCAGCGTCAGTCCCGACGCGATCAGCGCCAGGATCATGCCGGTGACGATGCCGTTCACCGTCTGGATGATGATCAGGTCGATGGGAATACTATGGAAAAAATGGGCTACCGCGTCCATGATTCACACGCCCAGATATTGCTTGATAAGCGCGTCGTT
Organism: Xanthobacteraceae bacterium; assembly: GCA_049584715.1. Lineage (GTDB taxonomy): Bacteria > Pseudomonadota > Alphaproteobacteria > Rhizobiales > Xanthobacteraceae > BOG-931. The sequence goes on along the minus strand of JBAUYI010000457.1, from coordinate 2,631 downwards.
GATGTTGATCTCGCTCGCCGCGCAATGGTGCCGTACGCTGCCTTTCTCCATGATATAGACGCGCTGGCTGGCGGCGAGCGTCAACGGCACGTTCTGCTCGACCAGAAGAATGGCGACGCCTTCGTTGTGCAGCACTTCGATGATCTGGCCGATTTGCGACACCATGCGCGGCATCAAACCCTCGGTCGGCTCGTCGAGCAGAATGATTTTCGGCTCCAGCATCATGGCACGCGCGATGGCGAGCATTTGCTGCTCGCCGCCCGAAAGCGTGCCGCCTGCCTGATGGCGCCGTTCCGCCAGCACCGGAAAATAGGTGAACACCTTGTCGAGCAAAGCGCGGCGCCTGTCTTCGGTCACGCCAACGCGGTCGAGGCCGGTGCGCAGGTTTTCCATGACGGTGAGCAGGCGGAAGATGCGGCGGTCTTCCGGCACATAGCCGATGCCGAGGCGGGCTAGCTTGTGCGGCGCCAGCCCGGTGATGGCATTGCCGTCGAGCAGCACCGCGCCGTGGCTCGGCCGCACCAGGCCCATGATGGTCTTCAACGTCGTGCTCTTGCCGACGCCGTTGCGGCCGAGGAGGCCGACGACTTCGCCGGCGCCGACCCTGAGCGTGACGCCGTGCAGGATGTGGCTCTTGCCATAATAGGTGTGCACGTCCTCGACCAGGACCAGCGGCACGCTATCGTCGGTGGCGCTCATGTCTTGAGATAGACCTCCAGCACCTTGGGGTTTTGCTGGATTTCCGCCGGCGTTCCATCGGCCAGAATGGCGCCGTAATGCAGCACGGTGATGCGGTGGCAAAGCTCCATCACCACTTTCATGTCGTGCTCGACGATCAGGATGGTGAGATTTTTGCCGATGCGCTGCACCAGCTCCATGGTCTCGTTGGTCTCGACCTGGCTCATGCCCGCGGTCGGCTCGTCGAGGCAAAGCAGCTGCGGTTCGGTCGCGAGCGCGATGCCGATCTCGAGATTGCGTTGCTCGCCGTGAGATAGGTTGGAGGCGAGCTCATAGGCCTTGTCGAGCAAGCCGACCGAGGCAAGCGCGGCTTCGGCCTTGTCGTTGATATCGGCAAAGCCGCTGTGGTGCGCGACCATATTCCAGGCATGTCGGCGCGACTGCGCGGCGATGCGCACGTTTTCCAGCGCAGTGGCGTTCGGCAGGATGTTGGTGATCTGGTAGGAGCGGGCGATGCCCTTCTGCGAGATCAGGTTGGAGCGCAACCCGGTAATATCCTCGCCATTGAAGATGATGCGGCCAGAGGTCGGCCGCAGCACGCCGGTCAGGCAATTGAAGAACGTGCTCTTGCCCGCGCCATTGGGCCCGATGATGGCGCGGATTTCGTTGCGCGCGACTTCAAAATTGATCTGGGACAGCGCCGCGAGGCCGCCGAAACGGACGGATAGCTGTTCGGTCTTGAGGATAGGGACCGACGCCGCTCCCCGGTCACTCGCCGGGGAGCGTATGTCGATCGACGGTTCCGCGCTCACTTAGGCGGTGAAGTTGCAGGCCGGCGGCGCCATGGTCTTGTCGCCGGCCACCGTCTCTTTGAGGTGATAGGTCCCACCGCTGACCTCGAAGATGAATTCGCGCGGGAAGGCCTGATGATCTTCCTTGCGCAGCGTCTTGTCGCCTTGCGGGAAGTCGTCGCCTTCCTTCATCTGCAGGCCTTCGAGCGCCTCGATCAGCTTCATGGTGTCGTCGCGGCCTTGGAATTTCGACTTCTCCATGCCGATCTTGACGCAGTTGATGGCCTCGTAGTTCGACTGCACGTATTTGTCGGGCAGCGGACCGGACGGATCGATCTTGGCCAGCCGCGCCTTCGCTTCGTCGAAGAACTTGTGATGATACGGCGTGTCGAGCGGGCCCTGGAACACCGGAATGTAGCGATTGATGCCGATGAAGCCATCGATCTTGTTGCCGATGGCGATTAGGTTGGTCGATTCCGAGATCGAGCCGTCGCCGGCAAACTTGTATTTCTTGGTCAGTCCGAGGTCATAGGCCTGCGTCACCAGCGTGACGCCATCCTTGCCGAAGAAGATGCCGAACAGGCCGTCGAAATCGCCGGAGATTTTCGACAGGAACGGCGTCATGTCGGGCGTGCCGAGTGGAATGCCGGTGGTGCCGACCACTTCGCCGCCGGCCTTTTTGATTTCGTTGACATAGGCGTCGCGGGTCGACTGACCCCAGGAATAATCGGCAAAGGCGATGTGCCACTTTTTGCCCATCTTCGCCAGCGTCGGCGCGAAGGCGACCGCTTGCGCCGGCGCGTAGTCGTAGGGCCGGAAGCTGTAGCGGTTGCACTTCGTGGTGGTCAGCGTGGTGTCGAGGCACACGCTGATCATGTTGACGATCTTGGCGTCTTCCCACACCGGCATGCAGGCGAGGCAGATGTTGGACAGGAAGCCGCCGACGTGGAGGTCGATATTGTCCTCCTGCACCAGTTTTGAGGTCTTTTGCCGCGCCACGGCCGGCGAGCTCTCGTCATCGGCGATCACGAGCTCGATGGGACGGCCGTTGACGCCGCCAGAATTATTGATGCGGTCGGCAGCCATCTGTAGGCCGACCACCGCGGTCTTGCCACCGGCAGCGCCGGCGCCCGAAAGCGGCTGCTCGGAGCCGATCTTATAC
>JBAUYI010000456.1:0-4798 GCA_049584715.1 Xanthobacteraceae bacterium | reverse complement strand
CGAAGGTGCGTGCCTTCCTCATCGACGCTCATCAATCGACTGTAGCCGACCACGTCCGCCAGCAGGACGGCGGTCAACCTGCGCCTCAGATGGACGTCGTCCATCCCGATCACCCGAATTTCATAACACTTTAAGTTTAACATGATTGGGTGATCTTGTCACTGCCGAAACCTGCTCCGCTGTCAACGGGCAATTTCGCCGCGGACCAGCCCAGCCGCGGGCCGTGGGTCAGGCGGCGGCGCCGGTCAGGGACGCGGGGTCGCGGCGGGTCAGGAGGTCAGGGTTGACGAGCGGGGTTAGCGCGGGGTCGATGTAGGGGCGCGGGTCGCGTTCGACACGGCGGCGGATCTTGTGCAGGTAGAGATAGAAGGCGGCGAGCTTGGCGTGGGTCTGCGCCACTTCGCGAACCCGATGCGGGTAGAAGAGGAGCGAGTTTTCGTGCGGAAGGCCCAATAAAGGTGAAATAGAATTGCAGGATGTGGTTGAGGAGACGCACCGGCTTGATGCCGCTAGCCTTGGCGCGGCGGAAGATGGTTTCGATGCGCTCCTTTGAATAATATAGATCCCAGGCTTGGCGATAGACCTGCTGCCACTCGCGCGTGGTCATGACCGGATGGCCGGTGGTGACGTGCTCGAGGTCGTATTTGTTCATGTCGGGTCCATCCACACCCCTTTGGCATCGAGCGCCTGGTGGTCGGCGGAGCCCGGCAACGGGGTCAGGATGAAGAATTCGAGCAGGCCACCGGCAGCTCCTGCTGCACGGTCCTGATGTCCTGCGCGATCCGCTCCGGCGTGTCGCCGGGGAAGCCCAGGATGTAGCCGGCATAGGTGATCACCCGCTGCGCCCGCCAGGCATGAAACATCAGCCGGTATTCGGGCACCCGGTTCTGTTTCTTCTTGGCCGACAAAGGGTTGTCGGGGTTGATGTTTTCGAGGCCGATAAAGACCCGCTTGCAGCCGGCGCGGGCCGCCTTGTCGACGAAATTCGGGATGCGGTGGCACAGCGTGTCGACCTGGATGATGAATTGCAGGCCGAGCCCCTCCTGCTCGCGCATTTAAATCAGCCGGTCGAAAATCGCTTCCCAGTTGCGGTTGCGGGCGAAATTGTCGTCGGTGATGAAAAACCGGAACACGCCCTGGGCGGGATTGGCGCGCACCAGGCGCTCGACGTCGTCGGCGTCGCGCCAGCGCGACTTCCTACCCTGGACGTTGATGATTGTGCAAAAGCTGCACTGGAACGGGCAGCCGCGCCCGGCGTCGAAGGCGCCCAGGCTCTCGCCATAGCGGCGCACGATGCCGGCCGGCAGAAACGTCGTCGCCTGCCGCTGCAATCCCGGCAGATCATCCATGTAGTTGTAGATCGGCTGCAACCGGCCGGCGAGCGCATCGGCGAGAAGGCCCTCGAGCCGGCCCTCGGCCTCGCCGGCGAACAGCGTGACCCCGATCTCGCGCGCCATTTCGAGATCGGGCGGGAGCCGTGGCAGCATCGCCATGCACCCCGACACATGAACCCGCCGATGGCGACCGCGATGCCCGCCGCGCGGAACCGGGCCGCCAGGTCCATCGCCCGAGGGAACTGGTTCGACTGCACGCAGACGAGGCAGACGAGCCCGGCATCGGCGGCCTTGAAGCGGCGGATGATCCGGCTCACCGGGATCACGGTGTGGCATTCGTCATAGGCGTGGATTTCGACCGCGACATCGGCGCCGAGCGCGCGACGCGCGGCGATGTCGGTGGCGAGCCCGTAGAGGCAAGCGAGCGAGTTCGACGGGATCCAGGATTTCCACCACTGGATCACGTAGCCGTCATCGTCGTAATGCGACGGCTTCACTAATTCGACGACGAACCGGCGGTCCCCCAACGCACCCTCGCCTCGACAGCCCCGTGACGGACTATATTATGCGCTCGCGCCGCCCTGGGATAGCGTATCTCCTTTATTTAGAGATCAATAACCCCGTAGAGTATTCGCTGACGCAGCGCGAGCCACAACCTGTACGGGCTACTGCCGGCTATCATAGCCGTAAGCTTACGGTTGACCAGCACCAAAAAGTACAACGATCGAACCAGCAAAGTTCGCAGCAGCAATAGCCTGGGCCGCAACCACACGATCCCGAGAAGGGCCAGCCAGCGCGCATTTGAGGAATGACTCCCTCCTTCCCACTGCCGGATCGTTGAGTGGTTACGGACTGGTAGTAACCTTTTGTCTTGTGGAGTGATGATTCCGCACTAAATCCCGGAATTTTCATATCGTCGCCTCCTGTGAATGACTGTTCTCTTGTTGCCCAGCCGTTAACTCGTCAGATATCGTGGTCGATACCGCAAAGGGACACGTCGCACGCGGCGAAACCTCCTCCGCAACATTCTCTATCTCGCGCTCGCGCGTCCGCTCTTCATGAGAGCCGACGCGCGAAGTTCGATCAGCCATTATCTGGGGTTTGTAACACCCGACGCCCGCAATTGAGCCTTAACCCGCGCAGGCCGGATGAGACCTACCCGAAACATCCCGCGCCAAGCATGGCGCCTGTAAAAAAAGCTTGCTGATAAGGATTCCCATACACTATGGAATTCGCTAACAAACGATCAAGGATTACACAGGAAGCTCTCATAGCGGGCTGAACGCTTTCTGCAGTATCTTGAGATAACGTAATTGTCGCCCTGCCGAAACCAGTCATTTTGTAAAGCGAAGCGTCTGCTGTATATCCGGGCATATTCGTCGTAGTCATTGCATTTCTCCTTTCGGTCGTTTGATTCAACGGTCATCATATGACGACATTGTCGTCACAAGGAATGAATGTTCTCCTGTTGCATAGCCGCTAACTCATCAGATATCGTGGTCGATACCGCAAAGGGAGGCGTCGCACGGGGCGAAACCTCCTCGCCGCCGGCGCTCATGTCGCCGCGAATGCGGCGCGAGCCCGACCGGCATCTACCGCCGTTCCTATACGCCATGGCCAACCAGCATGTATCCAGCATTGACGTATGAGCCGCTATCATGTATCCAGCATTGCTGTTCCCAACTAGGGCACATAGGTGTAGGATAGCCTGGAAGAGGGGAGCCACATGGAACCATCACCCTTACATATTTGCAGTATACCATAGGAACAGCCGGAACGATATTATTCGCAGATGTATCCTGTGAACGTTCGGTCGTTGCTTGTTTAACGTGATGAATTCTATAACTTCCCAATGCAAAGAGTGCTCTCTCCGCTGTAAATTCGGGGATGCTCATTCTACCCTCCTGCTTGGCACGGTTACCGATCATAACACAACGACAGCTGCTCCTATTACAGCGATTTGAATGTGGGCGGGTCAATTTGACCTACTCGCCAGCAGTGAACACCACAAAATTCAAAATAACACCACGTGCAACAGAAAAGCCCTTGTCCGTAAGGGTGGCACCAAACGAAGGATGGTTCGTCCGGCCTGCCAAAACCATCCGGCCGCATTTGCGAAACAACCCGTTGTTGTGCAGAGCTGTAACTTTGAGGGACTGCTGACGGGTAGTTCCCTCTCGTCTTGCATAGAGAGGAACCTGCGGTAAATCCGGGGGTGTTCATAGCGTATCTCCTTTATTTAACCGCCGTAAGTATGCACTGATGCAGTGCGAGGCGAAACGTACACGGGCTATCCAATAAATATCCCGCCACTACCAACAGAAAACGCGCTGCATCTGTCCAGGCATGCGATTTCAGCGGCGGCGCAAGCCGCGCCCGCAAGTGGGTCTAGCGACAGTAGAGCGGCATCATAGCATACTGAGGCTGCCAAGACGCACCCCGCCTCGCACCAGAAACCTAACCCGCTCCCTCCGATCCGTAAGGCCGGAGAAAGAAACGATCTGTTGTGCGACGTGGCAAAGCTGCCTGTGAAAAAGTAGGTCTGACTTGACCGGTAAGCCGATGCTTCAGCAGTGAATCCGGGCGTATTCATGGTGTTCATTTCTTAACTCCTTCTGGTTATTTAAGCTTAACGGTCATAGTAGGGCGACATTTTCGTCACCAGGAATGGGAACTCCTCGGTCACATCGACCCGCACAAAAAATTTCTCGGTGAAATCGGTGTTGCGGTTGGTGTAGGCGAAAATGACGTCCAGAATTTTGCGCGTGCCACTCAACAGCGAGGGTCGCACGTCCACCCCGGTCAGCGAAAAGTCTCGCGCAAACCCATCCGCCGCCTTCTCGTAAATGGCGGGATAGCGCATGGCGAGATAGTTCAAGGCGCGGTGCTCGTCCGTCGCGCCGGCATTGTCCGTCAGTTGCATGATCCTGCCGAACAGTTCCTCGGCTGCCGGGGCGAAGTGCGCGGCGGTAATCTTCTCCGGTCTCGGAATGGCTTTTATGAGCGCGTCGCGTTCGAACGAGTAAATCTGGTCGAAGACGACGATCGGCACCATCAGGCCGTTGCACATCGTCGGCGGCGCGTTGGGGCCGCGCATGCCGATGACGACGTCGATGTCATTGGCGGTCGGGGCCGGACGGATGGCTTCCACCAACAGATCGATATCCGCCGGATCGCGCGGCAGCAGCAGATAGGTTTCCAGTCCTTGAACCGTCAGCACCCAGCATAGCTGACGCACCAGGTAGCGGTTCTCGCGCTTGGACAGGACCGCATGAAAGGTCTGCTGGTCGGTTTTCCCGGCAGAATCCGTTCGCCCGGTTGCCTGTGCGAATTCCTTTTCCGCGGCAAGATTCGGAAAACGCGCCTCCACGCGGCCGATGGCGTAAACATAGGAGACCGGCGTGGCGCTCTTCGGATCGGATTCCGGCGTCGATCCACAGCCGCAGTTCCCCTCTCCCGATTGC
>JBAUYI010000455.1:0-9437 GCA_049584715.1 Xanthobacteraceae bacterium | reverse complement strand
GCGCACCGGGCGTGGCCAAGATATTCAAGCTGTCGTCGAACGAGACGCCGCTGGGGCCGAGCCCGCGCGCGATCGCGGCCTACAAGGCCGCCGCCGATCATCTCGAGGATTATCCGGACGGTTCGGCGAGCGATCTGCGCGAGGCGATCGGACATGCGTTCGGCCTCGATCCCGAGCGCATCGTCTGCGGCGCCGGCTCCGACGATTTCCTGCATCTGTTGGCGCAGGCGTATCTCGTCGACGGCGACGAGGCGATCTACACCAAACACGGCTTCCTGATCTTTCCGATCGCCACGCTCGCCGCCGGCGCACGGCCGGTGGTCGTGCCGGAAACCGATTACACCGCCGATGTCGACGCCATCCTCGGCGCGGTGACGAGTAAGACCAAGATCGTCTTCCTCGCCAACCCGAACAATCCGACCGGCACGGCGGTGCCGTTCGACGAGGTCAAGCGGCTGCATCGCGGGTTGCCGCCGCACGTGCTGCTGGTGCTCGACGGTGCCTATGCGGAATATGTCCGGCGCAACGATTACGAAGCCGGCATCGAGCTCGTGGCGACGTCGGAGAACGTCGTCATGCTGCGCACGTTCTCGAAAATCCACGGCCTCGCCGCGCTGCGGCTCGGCTGGATGTTCGCGCCCACCCACATCGTCGACGCCGTCAACCGCATCCGCGGCCCGTTCAACGTCAACGGGCCGGCAATCGTCGCCGGCATCGCCGCGATCGAGGATATCGGGCACCAGGAACGTTCGCGCGAGCACAATACGCGGTGGCTCAAGTGGCTGATCGATGAGATCGGCAAGCTCGGGCTTGAAGTGACGCCGAGCGTGGCCAATTTCGTGCTGATCCATTTTCCGCAAGTTCAAGGCCGCACCGCCGAAGAGGCCAACGCCTTCCTGATGAAGCGCGGGCTGATCCTGCGGCAGACCACGGCCTACAAGCTGCCGCGTGCGCTACGCTTGAGCGTCGGCACCGAGGAGGCCAACCGGCTCGTGGTCGCGGCGCTGAAGGATTTTTTGGGACGGCAGTGATGGCTTCGCCAGTCCTCTATGACCGCCTGGCGCTGATCGGCGTCGGCCTGATCGGCGGCTCGATCGCGCGCGCGGCGCGCGCGCTCGGCCTCGTGCGCACCATCGTGGCGACGTCGCGATCCGAGCCGACACGGCAGCGCATCCGCGAACTGGGTTTGGCCGACGCGGTGGTGGAGACCAGCGCCGCGGCGGTTGCCGGCGCCGACCTGGTGATCGTCTGCGTTCCGATCGGCGCCTGCGGCGCGGTGGCGAAAGACATCGGCCCGCACCTGAAACCGGGCGCGACCGTCTCCGACGTCGGCTCGGTCAAGGCCGCGGTGGTGCGCGACATGGCGCCCCACATTCCGGCCGGCGTGAATTTTATCCCAGGCCATCCCGTCGCCGGCACGGAAGATTCCGGACCGGACTCCGGCTTCGCCGAGCTGTTCATCAACCGCTGGTGCATCCTCACGCCGCCGAAGGACGCCGACCCGGCTGCCGTCGAGCGGCTGGTGCAATTCTGGAAGGCGTTCGGCTCGAGCGTCGAAATCATGTCGCCAGGGCATCACGACCTCGTGCTCGCCGTCACCAGCCATGTCCCGCACCTGATCGCCTACAACATCGTCGGCACCGCATTTGATCTGCGCCACGTCACCGAGTCGGAGGTCCTCAAATATTCCGCCGGCGGTTTTCGCGATTTCACGCGGATCGCCGCGTCCGATCCGACCATGTGGCGCGACATTTTCATGAACAACAAGGAGGCGGTGCTGGAAGTACTCGGCCGCTTCAACGAGGATCTCTCGACCCTGACGCGCGCCGTGCGCAACGGCGACGCCGACACATTATACAATGTCTTCGCCGAGCGCCGCGCCATCCGTCGCGGCATGGCACCGCTCAATCTCGGCGGGCCGGCGCCGGATTTTCAAAAAGCCGACGGCACGCCGAAACCCGACCCGATGCCGCGGCCCTACGCGGCGCTGGACGACGACTGAATCTCCACCGTCATCCTGAGGTGGCCGCGAATCGGCCCTCGAAGGATGCACGGCCAACTGATTTCGGGCTCAGCCCGAAATCAGAATCGCTTAATTGTCCAGGTCGGCAACAGCCGACCTGGTTGCCGTCGCCCTTCGAGGCTCGCTGCGCTCGCACCTCAGGGTGACGGAACCGAGTCAGCCGCGCGTCTTGACCGTGAGCGCTTCATTCACCGCGGCGCGCAAGCTTGCCAGCGTGAACGGTTTTGTGATCACGTCGTGGATCAGCGCGTCGAGGCCCTGCGCACGCTCACGCTGATCGGCATAGCCGGTCATCAACAGGATCGTCATGTTGGGAAAATCGCGCGCGACGTTGAGCGCGAGCGCAATGCCGTCCATGATCGGCATGCGCACGTCGGTGAGCAGGAGATCGAAACGTCCCTCCTCGCGCGTCAGCACATCGAGCGCTTCGCTGCCGTCGGCCGCGGTCTTGACCTCGTGGCCGTCCATCGTCAGCGCCCGCGCGCACATGGCGCATAAGGCTTCCTCGTCTTCGGCGATCAGGATGCGCGACATTTTGCTTCTTCAGGTTTTGCTTTTTTTGGCGGTCACCGTGTCCCGGCGATGATGTCGTGGCGGGTGACGAAACGCACCAGCACGTCGCGCCCGTCGGTTGGCGGCGAGGCGAGACGGCTGCGGAACGCCACCGTTTCGCCGGGCGGCAAGGTCGCGCGCGGCGCCACCGCGGTCCAGGAATAGACTTCCTCGTTGGCTGAGTTGCGGACCACGAATTTCAGCCGCGGCACGTCGACGATCTTGCGCGTGTTGTTGACGATGCTGCCTTCGACCACGAGGATCGGCACGCCCTCGTGCTGCTCCGTGGTCGTGGTGACGGCATCGAGCGCCAGCCCGCGCAGGTTCACCGACAGGCCGAGCGTCGAATAGAACGAAGCGGTCTGCGGCAGGATGCGTACGAAGTCGTTGCGCCAGCCGACCAGGACGGCGTCGACAATGATCAGCGCGAGAACGGCGCTCTGCAGGTTGGACAGCGGCCAATGCAACGACGGCCGCCGAAAGCCGCGCTTGTTATGCCGCGCCGCATAGGTCTCGATGTCCTCGAGCGGCTCGGCGTCCTCGTCCGCGGCTTGCTCCACCATGATCGGCGGCTGCCCCGCATCGAGATCGACCGGCGCGATGGACGGAGCCTCGACCTCGATCGCAGCGCCTGGCTCGCCGGCATCCATCTCGGCCGCCGCCGGCGCAGCGGCCGGCAATTCGTCCGGCGCCGCCCACGCGACGTCGTCAGCCGGCGGCTCATCTGCCGACTGCAACGCCGATTCCTCGGCAAAAGCGCCGGCTGGGGCTTGCGCCATGTGCGGCTCGGGCCCAAGCGCCTCGGCCGCGGCCAAAAGCTTGTCGGCATGGCTCGGCGCAGCGTGCCAGACCGCGCGACAGCGCACGCAGCGCACCTGGCGGCCGTTCGGCTGCAGGCTTGCCAGCTCGACATCGTAGGATGTAGCGCAGGTCGGGCAGACGATCAGCATTGGCGAATCAGGACAGTCGGCAGTGTTCGAGCGACCGTAGCACCCGATCCGTTAACGGATTGGAAACCAAGCCGGCCGGCCCGCCCCGCCCGACATGGTGCTAAATAGGCGGGACGGGCGAATCAGGTGGCGACCCGCCCCGGCATTGCGGAGGACGGCGTGATCCGCTTCGAAAATGTCGGCTTGCGCTATGGGCGAGGCCCCGAGATTCTGCGCGACCTGACCTTCCGCATCGACCCAAAGTCGTTCCAGTTCCTCACCGGCCCCTCGGGCGCCGGCAAGACCTCGCTGTTGCGCATGCTGTTCCTGTCGCTCAAGCCGACCCGCGGCCTGGTCACCATGTTCGACCAGGATGCGGCGACGCTGTCCAAGGACGGCCGCGCCACGCTACGCCGCCGCATCGGCCTGGTGTTCCAGGATTTCCGGCTGCTCGACCATATGACCACCTACGAGAACGTGGCGCTGCCGTTGCGCGTCATCGGCAAGGACGAAGCCGAATACCGGGCGGAGGTGGTCGAGCTGTTGCAATGGGTCGGGCTCGGCGATCGCATGGGGGCGCTGCCGCCGATCCTGTCCGGCGGCGAGAAGCAGCGCGCGGCGATTGCGCGCGCGGTGATCGCGCGGCCGCAACTGTTGCTCGCCGACGAGCCCACCGGCAACGTCGATCCCAATCTCGGTCAGCGCCTGCTGCGGCTGTTCATCGAGCTCAACAAATCGGGCACGTCGGTGGTCATCGCCACCCACGATATCGCCTTGATGGACGAGTTCGATGCGCGCCGCCTGGTGCTGCATGAAGGACGATTGCATGTCTACGACTAACCCGATCGAGACCATGATCGAGCCATGGGACGATATCGATCCCACGGCGGCGCTCGATCGCGCGCCGCGCGGCTCAGCCTCGATCGTGCCGTCGAGCTCGATCGCCGGCCGCTCGCTTACCGCCGTCGTTGCCATCATGACATTCTTGGCCGCGTTGACCACCGGCGCCGCGATGCTGGTGGTGAGCACGGCGAACGATTGGCAGGCCGACGTCGGGCGCGAAGTCACCGTTCAGGTCCGTCCCGCCGCCGGGCGCGACATCGAGGCCGACGTGAGCAAAGCCGTCGCCGCCGCGCGCGCCGCCGCCGGCATCGCCGACGTCCGCGCCTATTCGAAGGAGGAGTCCGAAAAACTGGTCGAGCCGTGGCTCGGCGCTGGCCTCCGCCTCGACGATCTGCCGATCCCGCGCCTGATCGTCATCAAGCTTTCGCCCGGCGTGACGCCGAATTTCGTCGCGCTGCGCCAGGCGCTGGCGAACCAGGTGCCGACCGCAAGCCTCGACGATCATCGCGGCTGGATGGAGCGGATGCGCGCCATGGCCGGCACGGCGGTGATTTGCGGGCTGGCGGTGCTCGGCCTCGTCGTCGCCGTGACCATGCTGTCGGTCACCTTTGCCACGCGCGGCGCCATGGCGACCAACCGGCCGATCGTCGAAGTGCTGCACTATGTCGGCGCCACCGACAGTTTTGTCGCCAGCCAATTCCAGCACCATTTTCTCCTGCTCGGGCTCAAAGGCGGCGCCATCGGCGGCGGCGCGGCGATCGTCCTGTTCGGTTGCGCGGAAGCGGCGCGCGCCTGGCTTGCCGGCACGCCCTCGGGCGACGAGGCGGCGGCGCTGTTCGGCAGTCTGTCCATCGGCGTCAAAGGCTATGTGGCCATCGTCATCCAGATCGTCGTCATGGCCGTGGTGACGGCTTTGGTGTCCCGGTACACGGTGAACCGGACCCTGGAGACCATCGATTGAATGCGGCTATGATCGGCATCGCTCGAACGCCGGCCGCCGGGGCGAAATTCGGCGTGAGGGACAGCGATGCCGGGCCTTAAGTCCGCCGTCAGGCGGCGGCGCATCACGGCGATGACCATCAAGCTCGCCGTTGTCGGCGTCCTCGCGCTCGTGCTCGGTTTTGCCGGTTTCGTCTGGCTGTTGCCGAGCCAGGAAGTCGCACTCGATCGCAACGCCGACGGCATCGTGGTACTGACCGGCGGCACCTCGCGCGTTACCGACGCGCTCGAATTGCTCGCCGCCGGCCGCGGCAAGCGCCTGCTCATCACCGGCGTCAATCCGGGCACGACGACCGGCGACATCGCGCGCCAGACCGTCGACTATGGCCGCCTGCTGAACTGCTGCGTCGATCTCGATTATTCCGCGCTCAATACGCTGGGCAATGCGGTCCAGGCGCGGCGCTGGGCGATCGACCACGATTTCAAGTCGCTCATCGTCGTGACGTCGGCCTACCACATGCCGCGTGCGCTGGCCGAGCTCGCCCATCAGCTTCCCGACGCCGCCCTCATCCCGTTCCCGGTGGTGTCCGACCGCCTGCGCATCGAGCCATGGTGGTCGAACAGCGAAACGACGAAGCTGGTGCTGTCGGAATATCTCAAATACCTTTTCGCCAAGGTGCGCATGCGGTTCGACACCGTGGCCGAAGGCGACGGTATTCACCGCGTTGCCGAGGCGCGCGGTTTATAATAGCGCCCGCGTCCGATTAGCCACTCTTCCACAGGTCCGCTTTGGCTCGATCAACGTCCCTTCTCATTCGTTCGCTGCTCTTCAACGCGTTGTTCTACGCGAACCTCACCATTCATATGGTGGTGGCGCTGCCGACTTTTTTCCTGCCGTCCCGGGTTCTGCTCGCCTTCATCCGCTCCTATGCCAAAAGCAGCCTTTGGCTGCTGCGCATGGTCTGCGGCATCAAGGTCGAGTGGCGCGGCATGGAGAAAATTCCGCGCGGCGCCTGCATCATCGCCTGCAAGCACCAATCGGCCTGGGAGACGTTCGCGCTTTATGCCGTGCTGCGCGATCCGGCCTACATCCTCAAGCGCGAATTGATGTGGATTCCGCTGTTCGGCTGGTACACCTGGAAGGCGGGGCTCATTCCGGTCAATCGCGAAGCCGGACTGGCAGCGCTGTCGCGCATGACCGCGCGCGCGCGGCTAGAACTCGGGCGCGCGCGCCAGGTCGTTATTTTTCCGGAGGGTACCCGGCGCCCGCCGGGCGCCGAACCGGTCTACAAACCCGGCATCGCTTATCTCTACAGCAAGGCCGACGTCGCTTGTGTGCCACTGGCGCTCAATTCCGGGCTGTTCTGGCCGCGCCGGTCGTTGCGCCGTATTCCCGGCACGATTGTTGTCGAGGCGCTCGACCCGATCGTGCCCGGCCTCGACCGCAAGATCTTTGCCGCGCGGCTGGAAAGCGTTCTCGAAGACGCAACCGCGCACCTGGTCGCGGAGGCAGGGGGATCAGGGATCAGTAATCAGGGATCAAGAATCAGGGATCAGTGACAGCCTCATCTTGATGCCTGATACCTGATTCCTGATTCCCGAGCTGTTCAGCGATTCGATGCAGGTCGGTCTCGCGATAGCCGAGCGCTTCGAGTGCGCGAACCGTCTCGATGACGTAATCGCGATTGTTGCCCGAGCGGCCGTGGCCTTGCCGCACATAGTGCACGCTTTGCTCGACCGAGAGCCGGCCGGCATATTGGACGTGGCCGCGGTCGACGATGTAGGTGAGCGCCCGCACTTGGCGGCGCGCCTCGTCCTCGAGCTCGATCCGCCGTACCGTTTCGAGATAGACGGAGGTGACCTGCTCGCGGCCGCGCAGATAGGCGATGGTGCCCTCGCGCTTGGCGGCGGCGACGCGGAAGGCGATGCCGCGGCACATGCCGCCGCGGTCGAGGCCCAGAACCAGGCCGGGCTTCTCCGGAGTGCCGCGATGGACATAAGAAAAGACGCAGAGCGCCCGGTGCAGCCCAATGAGCCGCGCCGGCACCCGCTCCAGCACGTCAAAACCCGGCCGCCACATCAGCGAGCCGTAGCCGAACACCCACAGGTCCCCCGTTTCATGCTCGTTGCTTGCGTTCATCTTGCGCGCTAACTCCTGAGCCGGTTCGCTCGCCTAACAGGACGATGCGGGCGGCACAATGGCGCCAATCTCGGGCGCCAATCTAGTATGTTGGATTTGATAGTCTTGGAAACGCCGCATCCGGCGGGCGAATAGGAACCATGCCAGGCGAATCTCCACTCAGCATGATGCAGCCGCGGCGCCAGCGACCGCGCCGTTATCCCGACGCCGACGCCCCGCTGCGCCGCCGCCGGCTATGGCCGGTCGTGCTGCCAGTCTGCGTCGTCATCGGGCTCGCGGCGGTCTGGTGTGGGCTGTGGTACTACGCCGCCGGCATTGCCGACCGCACCATGTCCGGTTGGATCGCGCGCGAAGCCTCGGCCGGCCGGGTCTATACCTGCGGCAGCCAAACCATCGGCGGATTCCCATTCCGCATCGAAGCCGATTGCACCACGGCCGGCGCCACGATCAGCAGCACCCAGCCGCCATTCGCCGTCAGCGCCAAGGACGTCAGCGTCGCGGCGCAGGTCTATCGTCCGACGCTGCTGGTCGGCGAAATCTCAAGCCCTCTGACCGTCGCCGAGCCCGGCCAGCCGCCGCGTTTTGTCGCCAATTGGTCGCGCGCGCGCGGCAGCGTCAGCGGACTGCCGCCCGAGCCCGACAGTGTTTCCGTCACCTTGGATCACCCCCACGTCGATCAGATCGTCGCCGCCAATGGCACCACGATATTCGCGGCCGACCACGCCGAATTCGTCGGCCGCCTCGTCGGCGGTTCGGCCGCCAACAATCCGGTGATCGATGCGCTCCTGACGTTCGCCGCGGCAACGACGCCGACGCTGCATCCGCTGCTTGCCGATCCGGTGCAAGGCGAAGTCGATGTCGTGTTCCGCGGTTTCAAGGACCTCACGCCAAGACCGTGGCCGCAGCGCTTCCGCGAGATGCAGGCGTCCGGCGGCAATATCGAGATCACCCGCCTGCGCCTGGAGCGATCCGACGCCATCATCGTCGGCGCCGGCACGCTCACGGTGAACGCCAACGGCAAGCTCAACGGCCTCATCCGCGTCGGCATCGCGGGGCTGGAGAACATCGTGCCGAAACTCGGCATCGATCGCCTGATCGGACGCGGCCTCGACAAGCTCAACGGCGGCTCCGGCCAGGCCCAGCAAGGACTCAACGCGCTCGATCGCCTGTTGCCGGGCCTGGGCGGCGCGGTGCGCGACAGCGCCACCGCAAGCGTCATCGACAGCCTCAACAAAATGGGCCAGCCGACCGAGATCGACAAAAAACCGGCTATCGTGCTGCCGCTGAATTTTTCCGACGGTTTTGTCTCGCTGGGCATGGTGCCGCTGGGTGAGGTGCCGGCGTTGTTTTGAACATGTGGCAGCCGGCCGTTGAGCCTAAGGCGCATGCCAAGAGAAAAAGCGCTCGTGGAAAGCAGTCAACTATGTGCGAAAGGGCAATGCCGCATTAAAGCCGTACGACCGATCGACGAATTACCTCGGCCGCCAACGATGTCGGAAATAACCGGACAGCAACGAGAAGACACGGCGTACCATGAGGCTGGACACGCTGTCATGGGCTACGTCCTACAGCGGTTTCCGCTGTTGGTAACGATTATCCCCGACGGAACCGGCGCCGTCGGCAAGACGGAATTCGAGAAATATGCCCCACCAGGGGGATACCGCTACTTCGATGACACGGCGGAGAAAAAACGGGACATTCGAAGCCGGGTCCTGATCGACGTCGCCGGAACGATAGCCCATGATCTCAAATTTCCCGAGCGAGACCATGACGAGGGCGATAAGCATGACGATTACTGGGCAAGGGACCTCGTAGGCGGAAATGTCAGCTGGGAAGATCACGAAGAATATCTAGAGCGTACGAGACAGGACGGAGTAGCTTTGCTCAAGCAAAACTGGCACCTCGTGGACAAAGTAGCTGCGGCACTATTGCAGCACGGCAAACTTATGCGCGCCGATTTTCTGGCAGTTTGCGGGCTATGACGAGAGGCCTGCCGAAGCAAGAGTTATAT
>JBAUYI010000454.1:0-3040 GCA_049584715.1 Xanthobacteraceae bacterium | reverse complement strand
GCCTAGTGTCATCGCACTGTCACGTGGTGTGTTTCAGCCTATGTCACGTCGTGCGTTTCCGTCCGAGTCGTGCGTTGTTGCCGACGTCATGCCGTCGCCGAATTTCGGCGAGCGCAAGGACGGCCGGCGGCCGGATATGCTTGTGCTGCACTACACCGGCATGTTGGATGCCGCGGAAGCGCTTGAACGTCTGCGCACGCCGGCGAGCCAAGTCTCCTCCCATTATTTCGTGTTCGAAGACGGCCGCGTCATTCAAATGGTGCAGGAGAGCAAGCGCGCCTGGCACGCCGGCATTGCGTCATGGGCCGGCGAGACCGACATCAATTCCTGCTCGATCGGCATCGAGATCGCCAATCCCGGCCATGAGTTCGGCTATCGCGATTTTCCCAAGCGCCAGATCGCGGCGGTGACGGCGCTGTGCCGCGGCATCCTCACGCGCAACACGATTGTGCCGGCGCGCGTGCTCGGTCACTCCGATGTGGCGCCGGCGCGCAAGCAGGACCCGGGCGAAAAGTTTCCCTGGCGCATCCTGCACGATTCCGGCGTCGGCCACTGGGTCAAGCCGGCCAAGATCACCGACGGCCCGCTGCAGGCGCTCGGCGACCGCGGCGATGCCGTCGTGGCGATGCAGCGGTCGCTCGCCGAATACGGTTATGGGATTACGGAAAACGGCACTTACGATTCCACCACCCATGAAGTGGTGACGGCGTTCCAGCGGCATTTCCGCCCCGAGCGCATCGACGGCGTTTGGGATGCATCGACCCGAGCCACCTTGCAGGATTTGACCGCCCACCGGAATCGGCCGCGCACCGTGGCGGCGCGGGTTATTAACTTCGATCGCCTCGTGGTCGCTTCTTAAAGCTCGACCTCTTGACCGCGGCGTCTAACGACCCCATCCCTTCATGCGTCAGTCGGCCGGACGGCCGCTCCGGCAAAACCGAAAGGTTGCCGGGGAGGGAAAGTCCGGGCTCCATGGACAAACGGTGCCGGATAACGTCCGGCGGGTGCGAGCCCAGGGAAAGTGCCACAGAGAACAGACCGCCTGCTCCGCCCGGCAACGGGAGGAGACGGTAAGGGTGAAACGGTGCGGTAAGAGCGCACCGCGCTGGCGGTAACGCCGGCGGCACGGCAAACCCCACCGGGAGCAAGACCGAATAGGAACGGCGCGAAGGTTTTGTGCGCAAGCACGAAGCGCTTCGGGATCGTGTCTAGATCTGGCCGTTCGGGTAGGTTGCTGGAGGCGCCGGGTAACCGGCGTCCCAGAGGAATGGCCGTCACGTATGCGGGTACGCCTGCATGCCATCCAGAACCCGGCTTATAGGCCGGCTGACGTGTGACTAAGGGCGCCCGGCGGAAACCCCGCCGGGCGCCCGCCAATTTTGGGCGTCCGGTTGGCACGCCATTTGAATGAAAAAGAAGGAGGACAGCGAGGTGCGAACTTGCCGTTCCGAGGCGCGTTTCGGACGAATTTTCTATGAAAATGCTTGGAACAATGCAGTTATTGCAATATGAGGCACTCCGATTGCTGTTGGAGGTACAAAATTCTATTTCCTTCCGTATGTGGAGCCTGTCCGCATGACCCGTACCCCGGCCGAGATCCGCACGACCCGCATCGGCGCCCTGGCGCGGCTGCCGGCGTTCTTCGCGCTTGAAAACAAGCGCGCGGTTGTTGCCGGCGGCAGTCAGGCGGCGACGTGGAAAGCCGAATTGCTCTCGGCGGCCGGTGCGCGGGTCGAGGTTTTTGCCGCGGCACCCAGCGAGGAGATGCTGGCGCTCGCCGCCACTCCGCCGCGCGGCACAGTCATCGTGCATGAGCGAGCTTGGCGTGCGGGCGATTTCACCGCCGCCGCAATCGCCGTTGCCGATTGTGCGGACGACAACGAAGCCGCAGCGTTTGCCGCGGCGGCGCGCACCGCGGGCGTGCCGGTCAATGTCATCGACCGTCCGGCATTCTGCGATTTCTCCTTCGGCGCCATCGTCAATCGCTCGCCGCTGGTCATCGGCATTTCGACCGACGGCGCTTCGCCGGTCTTCGGCCAGGCGATCCGCGCCAAGATCGAAGCGCTAATTCCGAAAGGCTTTGCGCGCTGGGCCGACGCCGCGCGCGCCTGGCGCCCGCGGGTGCAAACGCTGGCGCTGCCGTTCCGCGGCCGGCGCAATTTCTGGGAAAGATTTACCGAGCGCGCGGTCGCTGCGCCGAACGCAGCGCCCACGGAATCGGATCTCGATGCGCTGCTCGAGCCGACCGCGGCGCAGACCGTCGGCTCGGTGATTCTGGTCGGCGCCGGCCCCGGCGATCCGGAACTATTGACGTTGCGCGCGGTGCGCGCGCTGCAATCCGCCGATGTGATCCTGTTCGACGATCTGGTGGCGCCGGACATCCTCGATTTCGCCCGCCGCGAAGCCAAGAAAATGCTGGTCGGCAAGACCGGCCACGCGCCGTCGTGCAAGCAGGACGACATCAACGCGCTGATGATCGCGCTCGCCAAAGCCGGCCGCCGCGTGGTGCGGCTCAAAGGCGGCGACCCGATGATTTTTGGCCGCGCCGACGAGGAGATCGCCGCCTGCCGCGCGGCGTCAATTACGGTCGAAGTGGTGCCCGGCATTACCACGGCGCAAGGCGCCGCGAGCCGGCTATTGGTCTCGCTGACACACCGCGGCAAAGCCCGCCGCGTGCAATATCTCACCGGCCACGGGCGCGATGGAAAACTCCCCGCCGATATCGACTGGGCGAGCGTGGCCGATCCGGCGGTGACCACCGTGGTCTATATGCCGACCAAAACGCTGCCCGAGCTCGTCGCCAATGCCGTGCAGGCCGGCCTCGATCCGGCGACACCCGCCGTCGCCGTCGAGCGCGCCACGCGGGCCGATGAGCGCGTGATCGCCGCGACGATCGCCGATCTGCCGGCGCGGCTTGCGGCCGAAGCGTTGTCTGGGCCGGTCATCGTGATGATCGGGCGTACGCTGGCGGATTACGTCGCAGCGGCCGCGCGCGGCGAGCCGGAGAACCGTCAGCTCCGCGCCTGACGCGAGGCGATGA
>JBAUYI010000453.1:0-2226 GCA_049584715.1 Xanthobacteraceae bacterium | reverse complement strand
AACCATAGGAGCGCGACCGCGACATAGAGCAGGATTGCGATCCATGGCCGCAGAAAGGCCAGCGGCATCGCGGCCGCGTAAATTGAAAACGTCAATTTGCCCTTCAAATCGCTGGCCACCGCGGTGGCCAGCTTGGAGCTTTGGCCGTTGCGCGCGATGATCGCCTTTTGCAGCAACCAATAGCCGACCGCGGCTAGAAACAGCAACCGCGCCACAGGCGGCGGTCGGCAATGCCGCGAAAAGTGTCGTCCATCCACCGGATTACAAAGGGTACGAGGGAGATCCAGAACAACAGGAACAAATTGGCCCATAGCACCTTGCCGTCGACCCGCTCGGTCGCGTGCAGCATGTGATGGTGATTGTTCCAAAAGATGCCGACATTCACGTAGCTCAGGCATAAACGAGAAAGATCGGCAGACCGGAGAACAGGGCGGCCCAGTCCGATCCCCGCGGCACCTTCATATCGACCACCATGATCGTGATGACGATCGCGATCACGCCATCGGTGAAGGCCTCGAGCCGTCCCGTGCCCATCGCCGGTCTCCCGCACGGCTGAAACCGTATTGTGGTCCAATACACACCAAATGATGTAGTAGCTTGTGCGGATTATAGTCGAGCAGTTTCACGAACCTGCCTTGTGGCACTTCGCGGTCCCGGTCGCAAACGGAGACGAAGCGGCCTCGTTAATGCTCCGTCAATATCCTTATGAGAAGAATGTCCAGGCTATCGCAACAGTGCGGTGTCTAGGCTGGTGATCGTTTCCGGATGTCCTATAAGCCGTCCATCTGCATGGTGCCCGCTCCTCTATGGGGGATGAACCTCCGTGGCAGGTTGCCGAAGTCCCGATGGCGAAAAATACGACAGGGTTTGATCCAGGAACGCGGCCTCCGATGTCAGACTTGCGGCAAGACCGAGACGGAGAGCAAGCATATCTTCGCCCATGAAGAATGGGAGTACGTGACGACGTCCTCGCCTGCCGTGGCCCATCTAAAGGCGCTTGTGCTGAGTTGCTGGCACTGCCACGCGGTTGAGCACTTTGGCGCGACCCAGAACATGGTTCTCTCGGGAGAGCTGACGGCCCAGGCGATCGAGGACACGATCGAACATTTCTGTCGACTTAATCAGGTTGGACGGGACGCGTTCGATGTGCATCGCGCCGAGGCTCGAGCCGGATGGATCGGGCTCAGCAAATTGGAATGGATCGTCGATTGGGGATCGTTCGGGTCGCTCGTTGCCGAGGTCGATCAGAAGCGGCGACAGAGACGGGAGCGCCTGGAGGAAGAATGGGCCGAAGATAATGAGGATACGGCGCTCTATGAGTGGCCGTATTTGCATTCAGACGAGCTGCTATGATCGTTCGGATAGACCGGATCGAGCGTCGCCGAGAACGCTTCATTTCCCCTCGGCTCCTGGCGTGCCCCATTCCCGATAGAAGGCGGCCGCCTCGGGTGTAGCTGCGACGTATTCGCCAACGGCGCGGCTTTGCGCCCGGATCCGTTCGCGCCGCAGGCTCAGCGCGGCCTCGATGAAGATTGGGCGCAGATATGGAGAATCCGGTGCCATGCGCGCGTGTGCCTCTGCTTCCAACGTTTGCAATATATCATCATCCAACAGAATAGATATCGAGGACATCATCGCGCCAACGACCTTAACCCACACTTTATAATTCAAAGTTAAGCGCGCTCACACATTGAACCGGAAGTGCATGATGTCGCCGTCGCGGACCACGTAGTCGGCGCCTTCGAGGCGCATGCGGCCGGCGTCCTTGGCGCCCTGCTCGCCGCCATGGGCGACAAAATCCTCGTAGGAGATGGTCTCGGCGCGGATAAAGCCCTTTTCGAAATCGGTGTGGATGCGGCCCGCGGCCTGCGGCGCCTTGGTGCCGCGCGGAACCGTCCAGGCACGCGCCTCCTTGGGGCCGACGGTCAGGAAGGTGATCAGGTCGAGGAGCGCATAGCCGGCGTGGATGACCCGGGCGAGGCCGGCTTCGGCGAGCCCGAGCGAGGCCAGGAATTCGCCCCTCTCATCAGCATCGCCGAGCTGGGCCAGCTCGGCCTCGATCGCCGCCGAGATCACCACCGTGCGGGCGCCGCGGCCGGCGGCAAATTCGGCGAGGCGGCGGCTTTCGGCATTGCCCGAGGCGGCATTCGCCTCCTCGACATTGGCGATGTAGAGCATCGGCTTGGCGCTCAGCAATTGCAGCGCGTCGAGGCTCTTTTTCCCCTC
>JBAUYI010000452.1:0-2619 GCA_049584715.1 Xanthobacteraceae bacterium | reverse complement strand
GTCCTGGCCGTAGACCACGCGCTTGAGCGTCTCTTGCAAATGTCGGAGCACCTCGGCGTCGTCTTTCGATACCGCCTTCGGCGGGATGCGCGCCATGGTCGCGATCGTGGTCTCGATCTCCTTGATGCCGATGGTCCGCTTGCGCTTGCCTTCCGGCAGAAGCATCTGCGCCGCGCCCGACTCGTCGATGACGTCGATCGCCTTGTCCGGCAGCTTGCGGTCGTGAATGTAACGCGACGACAATTCGACCGCCGCCTTGATCGCCTCGCTGGTGTAGCGAAGCTTGTGATACTCCTCGAAATAAGGCTTCAGGCCTTTGAGGATTTCGATGGCATCGGGGATCGTCGGCTCGTTGACATCGATCTTTTGGAAGCGGCGTACCAGCGCCCGATCCTTCTCGAAATACTGCCGGTATTCCTTGTAGGTAGTCGAGCCGATGCAGCG
The DNA here is from genome assembly GCA_049584715.1 of Xanthobacteraceae bacterium. GTDB lineage: Bacteria > Pseudomonadota > Alphaproteobacteria > Rhizobiales > Xanthobacteraceae > BOG-931. The sequence goes on along the minus strand of JBAUYI010000452.1, from coordinate 2,175 downwards.
CACCGTGCCCGATGCCAGGGCCGGCTTGAGCAGGTTCGATGCATCCATGGCGCCGCCGGAGGTGGCGCCAGCGCCGATCACGGTATGGATTTCGTCGATGAAGAGGATCGCGCCGGGATAGGCCTCGAGCTCCTTGATGACCTGCTTGAGCCGCTCCTCGAAGTCGCCGCGGTAACGCGTGCCGGCCAGCAGCGTACCCATATCGAGGGCGAACACCGTGGCGTTGCGCAGCACGTCGGGCACCTCGCCGTGGACGATGCGCCGCGCCAAACCTTCCGCGATGGCGGTCTTGCCGACGCCGGCCTCGCCGACGAACAGCGGATTGTTCTTCTGCCGCCGGCATAGCACCTGGATGGTGCGGTTGATCTCGGACTCGCGGCCGATCAACGGATCGATCTTGCCCTCGCGGGCTTTCTTGTTGAGGTTGACGCAATAGGCGTCGAGCGCATCGCCCTTCTTCTTCTGCTCGTCGCCGGTTTTGGCGTCGTTCTCCTCGTCGGCGCCGCGCACCGGGCGCGCTTCCGACATGCCCGGCCGCTTGGCGATACCGTGGCTGATATAATTGACCGCGTCGTAACGGGTCATGTCCTGCTCTTGCAGGAAATAGGCGGCGTGGCTCTCGCGCTCGGCGAAGATCGCCACCAGGACGTTGGCTCCAGTCACTTCCTCGCGACCCGACGATTGCACATGGATGACCGCGCGCTGGATGACGCGCTGGAAGCCCGCTGTGGGTTTTGAGTCCTCGGCGCCGTCGGTGACCAGGTTATCGAGCTCGGATTCGAGATAAGCCACGAGGCTGCGGCGCAGTTTCTCCAAATCGACGTTGCACGCCCGCATCACCGCGGCGGCGTCCTGATCTTCGATCAGCGCCAGCAGGAGGTGCTCCAGCGTCGCATACTCATGGTGCCGCTCATTGGCGAGCGCCAGAGCGCGGTGGAGCGACTGTTCGAGACTGCGCGAGAACGTGGGCATTTCAGTTTCTCTTCACTTGTATTGACCGCTTCCCCCCGGAATCACTTCTTCTCCATGATGCACTGCAAAGGATGCTGATGTTTTCGGGCAAAGTCCATAACCTGCGTCACTTTGGTTTCGGCCACCTCGTAGGTGAAAACCCCGCATTCGCCGATGCCGTGCTGGTGCACATGCATCATGATCAGGTGCGCCGCCTCATGGTCCTTGTTGAAGAAGCGCTCAAGCACGTGGACCACGAATTCCATCGGCGTGTAGTCGTCGTTGAGCAGCAGCACCCGATAGAGGTTCGGCCGCTTGGTCTGCGGCTTCGTCTTGGTGATGACCGCGGTGCCCGGACCGTTCTGGTCGCTTTTGCGCTTGCGGTCGTCGTCCGCCATGCGCGGCGGCTGCGTTTTGGGATTGGCGTCGAGCGGCGGCATTGCTTCGTCTGTCTTCCAAGCTCCTAAGTAGTGAGAGGAAGAACATTCCGGAAGGCTTCCGCCCGCCGTCTCCCCGCACCACGAAACCCTATAATAGAGTTGGAGCCGGCCGCGTTCCAGTTCGATGAAGCAGCACCGATCCCGGCCGCAGGCCTGGATTGGTGCGGTTCGACGACTCGGTTATTGATCGCGCAAAGCGATGGGAGGCGGCCATGACTGACCCGGCACGCCGGGCAAAGCTCCTGCGCGAGCTCGAGCAGGAATTCGTCCCTGATTACGATGCCTTGAACATGCCGTCGGCCGACAAGCGTGCCGCTTACGCGCTTGAACACATCGCCTTTCGGATCGGAAGAATCGACGAAAGCTTGGCCAAGATCGCCAGCGCGATCGAGGCCCTTTTAGCCAAAGCCTGAAGACCTGGCGCGCAGCGCGCCGGCTTTACTTCATTGCCGACGCTTTAGTGTAAGCGCTCTCGAACGGCTTGTAGGCTTCCTTGGCGAAATCGACATAAAGCTCGCCCAGCTTGGTCGCCTCGGCAACGAACCCCTCGTAGGACGACTTCAGGTATTCGGTCTGCACTTCCATGGCCTTTTCCAGGCTTTTCGCGCCCAAGAGCTTCTCCCAGGCGGCAGCGGAGCCCTCGACCGACTTTTTCGAGTAATCCACGACCTCGGCCACGATGGCTTGGCCGCTCTTGGACCATGCACCGAACGAGTTCATGGCCGTTTCCATGCTGTCTTTGCCGAGCTTATTCATTTCATCACTGGTCATGACGGTCCTTCCG
>JBAUYI010000451.1:0-10663 GCA_049584715.1 Xanthobacteraceae bacterium | reverse complement strand
CCCGAATGGCCGTCGTTCGACGATGCCGAGCGCATCGATCCGTCGCTGGATACGCTCATCCCCGACAATCCCAACAAGCCCTACGACATCAAGGAACTGATCCTCAAAGTTCTGGACGAAGGCGACTTCTTCGAGCTGTCCGAAGCTTTTGCCCGCAACATCGTCATCGGCCTCGGCCGCATCGCCGGCCGCACCGTCGGCGTCGTCGCCAACCAGCCGATGGTTTTGGCGGGCGTGCTCGACTCCGACGCCAGCCGCAAGGCGGCGCGCTTCGTGCGGTTCTGCGACGCCTTCAACATCCCGATCGTCACCTTCGTCGATGTGCCGGGCTTTCTGCCCGGCACCGCACAGGAATACGGCGGCCTGATCAAGCACGGCGCGAAACTGCTGTTCGCCTATTCGCAGGCATCGGTGCCATTGGTCACCGTGATCACGCGAAAAGCGTTCGGCGGCGCCTACGACGTGATGGCCTCAAAACACATCGGCGGCGATGTCAACTACGCTTGGCCGACCGCGCAGATCGCGGTGATGGGCGCCAAGGGCGCGGTCGAGATCATCTTCCGCGCCGACATCGGCGACGCCGAAAAAATCGCCGCGCGCACCAAGGAATACGAGGAGCGCTTCCTGTCCCCCTTCATCGCCGCCGAGCGCGGCTATATCGACGACGTGATCATGCCGCAGGCGACGCGGCCGCGCATTGCGCGCGCGCTGGCGATGCTGCGGGGGAAGACGGTGGAGATGCCGGGGCGGAAGCACGACAATTTGCCGGTGTAGGCAGACGGTGCTCGCATTTTGCCCTCTCCCCTCGCGGGAGAGGGCGGCGTGCGCAGCACGCCGGGTGAGGGCCGTGCGCCGCAGGGATTCCTTGGCCCTCACCTGATCGCGCTCCGCGCGATCTGTCCTCTCCCGCAAGGGGCGAGGGGTGCGCTTAGCGGTCGCGCATCGATGCAGGTGGCAGCGATGCCGCGGGGCAGATGGCGGAGATGCCGAGAAGGAAGCAAACATAATTGGCCGGGTAGCCCCGAATATTGTACATAATAATAGCGGATGCGGGTCGTTGAGGGAGTTGCGGGGGTGTGTGAGCGATGAGTCGGCGCGGTGAGGTGCCATCATCAATTGTATTTGTGGATGTTGAAACGACTGGGCTGACCAGCCATGACCGTGTTGTCAGCTTGGGGGCGGTTTGGCTTTCTACTGCGAGCATCGGGAGCGGTCCGTTTCCCGTCAGTTTTGTTCATTTAATTTTTAATCCTGAAAGAAGCTGCCATCCTGAGGCAGCTAAGGTACACGGTTATTCCGACGAACTGCTCTCTCAACAGGAGACATTCTCAGCAAGAGCGGAGTTCCTGAGCCATTATTTGAATTGCGCAGAGCTAATCGTTGCACACAATGCAAGCTTCGATATTTCATTTATCAATCGAGAGTTACGGCACGCCGGTGAGAGCGCCTTAAGTAGCCCAATTTATTGTACCATGGAGGCTTGTCGCGAACGCCGTTTCGCCAGGGCGGGTCTCGATAACGTTTGTCAGCAAATAGGCATTCGCAGATCAACCCGGCGGCATGGCGCATTGGAAGATTCGTGGCTCGCAATGATTGTTTATCTGTGGCTTCACGGTAGGCCATGCTTGCGACCTTTCTCCGATATTGGGAAGTACGTCCAGCCTTTCAATCTGCATCCCGTGCAAGATCGCCCGGAAAATTTGCGGCCGGCTTTAAATACAGGGTTAAGTGCCGCTGGGTCCACGCCGGAAGCCCGACGAATTTCTGCGTTGGTTGAATCTGTTAAGCTTGCTAAACGCGACGGCCGTTTGGTCGACGCGGAAACGGAACTACTTCAAGAGTTGGATCGTCAAGAAGCTCAAGCGCTAGCTAACGGATGCGGCGTAGCTCCGTGGTATTATGAACAACTCGCTGTAATTTATGCGAAAGAAAGGAGATTCGCCGACGAAATTGAAGTCTTGCGGCGCGACGATCAACAACCCAAAGCGCCCGGTGCAACGCCGGCTCATTTAAAAGAGCGTCTAAATAAAGCACTCTTGCGTCACAATATTCGTATGTAAACTCCAGCGTGGCGCAGGAAAGGAAAACCCGAATGATCGGGACGCGCCTCATCGGCGAAGGAGTATTGAAATGCCGGAGCAACCGAATTCGGGTCTGCAAATGATCGCGGCCCCCAACGACGACCTCTCCCGCCGCCGTCTCGTCACCGGCGCTGCGGTGGTAGCCGCTCTTGGCAGCGCCACCGCCGATGCGCTAGCGCAAGGCGCGCCGGGAAACCTGCGCTTCCTCAATCCGCCGACCAGTTTCAAGAATCCGGGCTTCAATCACGCGGTCGAGGCGATCGGGCCGGGCCGCATCGTCTACCTTGCCGGCCAGCAGGGCCGCGACATCGACAATAAGATCGTCGGCGCGCCGGGCGATTTCCGGGCGCAGGCGGAGCAGGCGTTCCTCAACATCAAGGGCGCGCTCGGCGCGGCCGGCGGCGGCTTCGAGCACGTCGTAAAGCTTTGCCATTATTTCATCGACCTGCAGGCGCATTTCCGCATGATGCGCGATATACGGCTCAAATATTTCGATCCGTCGCGCATGCCGGCCTCGACCATGATCCAGGTCGGCGCGCTGACCGACGAGAAAGCGATTTACGAGGTCGATGTGGTGGCCGTGCTGCCGCCAGCGTGAACGCGGCATTTTTGGATGGCGGTGAATGATGGGTCCGGACTCGGTGTGTTGACGGATTCGCCTCTCGCTTCGGGGAAAGCTAGTGTGGCGGGAAGAAAGCACGATAATTTGCCGGTGTAGACATGCCGCGATCGGGTCTCATCAGCGCGCTTATTGCCATAACCGATTTGGTCATGGCTATTTTGCTTGCACCTGCCGCGCGCGCCCAGGACGCGGCGCGGCCGCCGGTCGGTGGCGTCATCTCGCCTGCCGACGCCATGATTTTCTATCTGGCGCACGGCCCAGAAGGGGCCTGCAGGCCGAATTGCTCGGAATGGATCGCGGCCGAAGGCGTCGTCGAATGGGATACGTTCAAGCGGCTGTTTGCGTTTGCGGCGCGGCTGGGTGAACGCAAACTTCCTGTCATTTTGAACGTCTGGGGCGAGAGCGATCTCAAAGTTGCGATGACATTGGGCAAGATCATTCGCGACCATGGCCTTGACGTGAGCGCAGGTAAGACGGTTGTTGCGGGATGTGCCGATGCGACAGAAGCCGCATGCTTCGCGCTCAAGCGCGGCGGCAAATCGCTGGATTCGGGAATCGATATCTCGGCCGTCAAATGCGATTTCGCTTGCGTGCTGGTCCTGGCCGGCGGCGTGCACCGCACGCTTCCGGCCGACGCCAAGGTCGTCATCGGTTCGACGCACGTCCACGACCGGTTTGCGCCCAATGTATCCGAGGAGCGCCAGAAAGGATTAACGGCGTTTTACGGCGATCAATTCCGGCTTTATTTGACGCAGATGGGCGTGGCCGCGGATGTCGCCGGCATCATCGATAAGAATGCGGCGACCGGCCACGCCACGCAAATTTTGCCCGCCGGCTGGCTGCAGCTCGGCATTGTCACCGGGCCTGCGCCATGAGCGGCGCGTTCGCCTGCGACGTTGGGAGGCTTAAAATGCGTATTTGGGCGACTGCCGTGGCTTGCGGAATTTTCTTGGCGCTGGGTGGCAACGTCGCGCGAAGCGACACCGACGAATGCCGGGAAGCCCTGGAGCACTACAAATCGGCCAAGAGCGACGTATCCAGTGCGCTGCGCCAATACGGACGGTGCGTATCCGACAGCAAAAGTCACGACGACTGTTCCTCGGAATTCTCGACGTTGCATTCCGCCCAGGACGATCTTGAAGCCGCGGTGTCGGAGTATCAAAGCAATTGCTCGAATTGAAGCGCGGGACGGCTTGAGCGTGCGGAATCGTTTCACCAAAAGGTAAGGCCATATGCTGTCGTCGCAACGCGCATTGTTCGATATTCCGCGCGACATCTGCTATCTCAATGCCGCGTCCTATAGCCCGCTGCCGCTGCAAACGCTCGAGGCCGGCCGTAACGCGGTGGCGCGCAAGGGCCGGCCGTGGCTGATCGATAACGACTTCGCCGCGCAGCAATATGACCGCGTGCGTAAAGCCGCGGCGGCACTGATCAACGCCGCGCCGGACGACGTCGCGCTGATTTCGTCAGTCGGCTACGGCGTCTCGACCGCGGCGAAGGTTTTCGCCGTGCCGTCCGGCTCGCGCGTTCTGGTATTGCAAGATGATCATTCGTCGGCGGTGCTGGAATGGATCACACGCACGGGGGAGGGCGGCTTCACTGTCGAAACGGTGCACCGGCCGGAAGACGGCGATTGGACGCATGCTGTGCTGGCCGCAATCGAGCGGCCGGCATCGGCGCCGATCGCGCTTGCCTCGATCTCATCGGTGCATTGGTCCGATGGCGGCGTGGTCGACCTCGGCCGCGTCGCTCGCGCGCTGCGCGTCCGTGGCGCCGCATTGCTGGTGGACGCCACCCATAGCGCCGGCGTGCTCGATCTCGATGTGCAAAAACTCGATCCGGACTTTTTGGTTTTCCCGACCTACAAATGGCTCATCGGACCTTACGCGCGTGCGTTTCTCTATGTCGCCAAGCGCCATCAAGATGGCATTCCGCTCGAGCAGACGAGCTACGGCCGGCGCGCCGTGCGCGCCGAGCAGGACGTTTACTTCACCGACACAAGCTATGTCGGCGATGCGCGGCGCTTCGACATGGGCGAGCGCGATCATTTCATCTCCATGGAAATGGCGGCCATCGGCATGGAGATGATGGCGCAATGGGGCCGTCCCGCCATCGTCGAGCGGCTGGCCATGCTGACCGCACGCCTCGCCGAGGGTTTACGAAGATCGGGCGTGGATATCCCGGACGCGCGGGTGCGGGCGCCGCACATTTTGAGCCTGGCGTTTTCGAAAGGCATGCCGCTTGGGCTGGTGGCGCAACTCGCCGCTGAGAACGTTTTCGTCGCACCACGCCTCGGTCGGCTGCGCATCAGCCCGCATGTTTATAACGATGAGGCGGATGTCGATCGTTTCATCGAAGTATTTCGCAGGCACGCGAATGAAATGTAATAGACGCCTGAATTGCGTGGGCTTCGCTCCGCTCAGCCCACCCTACAAAACGCTCTATATTCAGCGTATGATCCTTGGATAATAACCGGGAGGAAACGTCATGCTCAAAAAATCCATCATCTTCGCCATAGCCGCGCTCGCCATCGGCGGAGTCGCGGTCGCGCAGCAGATGGCACCGCCGCCCGCGCAGACGGCGGGTCTCAAGCGCACCGTGTTGCAGAAATTCGATGTGCCGGCCGGCGACCGTGAGACGGTGACGGCGCTCATCGAGATCCCGCCGAATATGGATGTTGCCCGTCACACTCATCCCGGCCCGGAGGTGGATTACGTCATCGAAGGCGAGGTGAATTTGGTGGTCGAGGGCCAGCCGCCGAAGACCTATAAGGCCGGCGACAGCTTCGAAATCCCGCAAGGCACGGTCCATGGTGGACGCAGCGGTCCGAACGGTACAAAACTGGTCGGTACCTACATCGTCGAGAAAGGCAAGCCGCTGGCATCGCCGGCGCCGTAACAGATGATGCGAAAATCAATCGTTGCCGTCGCGCTGGCGCCAATCGCGTTGTTCATCGCGTTGTTTTTGGCCGCCAGCGCGCCCGTTCAGGCGCAGAATTTTCCCACCCGCCCGATCACCCTGATCGTGCCATTCCCGCCGGGCGGCTCGACCGACGTCGCCGGGCGCATCATCGCCGACAAGATGGGGGCATTCCTCGGCCAGCCGGTGATCGTCGAGAATGTCGGCGGCGCCGGCGGCTCGATCGGCGTCGGGCGGCTCGCGCGCGCCACGCCCGACGGCTACACCATCGACATCGGCCAATGGGACACCCATGTCGGCAGCATCATCTACAATCTCAACTACGATTTGGAGACGGATTTTGAGCCGATCGGGCTGATCTCGAACAATCCGCAGCTTCTGGTCGCCACCAAGGCGCTGCCGGCGGACGACCTCAAGGCGCTCGTTGACTGGATGAAGGCGCATCCCGGCGACGCCAAATTCGTCAACCAGAACGCGGCGGCGCAGGTGAGCGGGCTGTTGCTGCAAAAACTCACGGATACCAAAGTCCTTTTCATTCCCTATCGCGGCGCCGGTCCCGCCATGACCGACCTGATCTCAGGCCAGGTCGATCTTCTGGTCGCGCAAGGTGCCGTGACGCTGCCGCAGATCCGTTCCGGCGCCATCAAGGCGATCGTCAACATGTCGCCGCAACGCTCCGGCGCGATCCCGGACATCCCGACCTCCGACGAAGCCGGCGTGCCCGGGCTCTACATGTCGGGATGGTTCGGCCTGTTCGCGCCCAAGGGCACGCCGCGCGGCATCATCGCGAGACTCAACGACGCGATGGTCGAGGCACTGGCCGATCCGAAAGTGCGCATGCGGTTTGCCGAGCTCGGGCTCGATATCGCCCCGCGCGCGCAACAGACCCCGGCGGGGCTTGCGGCGTTCCACAAGGCCGAAATCGAAAAGTGGTGGCCGATCATCAAGGCCGCCGGCATCCGCGGCGAGTAGGGGGGACGATGCCCAAAGCCTATTTCATGGTCCGCTCGGTGGTCGAGGAACCGCTGCGGCAGACATTCGATCATTGGTACTCGACCCACCACCTGCCGATGGCGCTTGCCGAGTTCAAGGCGGAGAAGTGCTGGCGATTCTGGAGCGCGGTGGACGCCGCCGTGCACTACGCGGTCTATCAGTTTCCCGACATGGCGCGGCTCGACGCGGCGATGAAGTCGCAGGGCTTCAAGGGACTGGTCGCCGATTTCGACCAGGCTTGGCCGAAGGGCGTCACCCGCACGCGCGATCTGCTGGAGCTGGCCGAGGAGAAGGCGGCGTCGTAGCGCTTCCTTGTCACCGCCAGCCGCCGCCGCCGTTCACATAGACCGTGTCCGCGGTCATGAACGAACAGGCGTCCGAGCACATGAACAGCACCAGCTCACCGATCTCTTCCGGCTCGCCGAAACGCTTCATCGGCACGTCTTCGAGAAAGCGCTGAACCAGTTCGGGCGAAGACTGCGCCGCGTCCTGGAACGGCGTCTTGATCGGTCCGGGCGAGATCGACAGCGCGCGGATGCCTTGGCTGGCAAATTCGCGCGCCACGCCCATGGTCATCGACACCACCGCGCCCTTGGCCGCGGCGTAATGAACCGAGGAGCCGGGCCCGCCGCGGCGGTGCGCCATGCTCGCCATATTGACGATGACGCCTTCCTTGTTCTTGAGCATGTGCGGCAGCACCGCCTGCATGCCGTAGAGCGTGCCGTTGACGTTGAGATCGAAGGTCTTTTGCAGCAGTGCGTCGTCGATCTCCAAGAACTTGGCGCGGCGGATCGCAGCTCCCGCCGAGTTGAACAGGAAATTCACGCGGCCGAAGGCCGAGATGGCGCGGGTCACCATGGCGTCAACTTGGGCGCGGGAGGTGACGTCGACCTTCAACGCCAGCGCCTGGCTGCCGGCGCCGTTGACCTGCTCGGCGGTGGCGCGAGCCCCGTCTTCGTTGATGTCGGCGCACACCACATTGGCGTGCTCGCGGGCGAAGATAAGCGCTGTGGCGCGGCCGATGCCGCTGCCGGCGCCGGTGATGACGATAGTCTTGCCGGCGAAATAGTCGGGCGTCTTCGGCATGGTCGCGCTCGCTCGGTTTGTTGCCGGACCGAGTGTGCCTTGTCGGAGGGCCGACTACAATCAGGGTCAGGGCCTCTCCCGTAAAACGCGGCAGGCCGTTACAGTGCCGCCGCTACGACGGGGGCAGCAAAGCCGCCAAGAAAACTGCAAAGAAAGCCGCAAAGCAAAAATGCCACGTACGCTCGAAGATCTTGCCATCTTTTCGGCGCCCGCCGTCTTTGTCGTGTTGTGGGCGTCCGGATTCATCGGCGCCAAATTCGGCCTGGCTTATGCCGAGCCGATGACGTTCTTGTCGCTGCGCATGATCGCGGTCGTGGCGCTGCTCGCCGTCGTCATTGCGCTCACCCGGCCGAAGTGGCCGGACCGCACCGGCCTATTCCACAGCGTCGTGACCGGCACCCTGGTGCACGGCTTTTATCTTGGCGGCGTGTTCGCTTCGATCGAGAACGGGCTGTCCGCCGGCCTGATCGCGCTCGTGGTCAGCCTGCAACCGGTGTTGACCTCGACGCTGGCCAATCGCTGGCTCGGCGAGCGGGTGTTGCCGCGGCAATGGCTCGGGTTATTGCTCGGCATCGCCGGCGTTTATCTGATCGTGCACGAGAAGATCGCGACCGGCGAGACCACGCCGCTGGCCTGGCTGTTTGCCATCGTGGCGCTCCTCGGCATTACCGTGGGCACGCTGTACCAGAAGCGGTTCGGCGGCGGCATCGACTGGCGCCCGGCTTTGAGCGTGCAATACGCGAGCGCCGGAGTCATGTTCATGGTGGCGGCGCTCATCTTCGAGACGCGCGTGGTGCACTGGACGCCGCAGTTCGTGTTCGCGCTGGGCTGGCTTGTTGTCGTATTGTCGTTCGGCGCCATATGGCTGCTTTATTTTCTGATCCGCCGTGCCGCGGCGACCCGCGTCGTCAGCCTGTTCTATTTGACCCCGCCGGTGACGGCGCTGATGGCGTGGCTCCTGTTCGACGAGCGCCTTGCGCCGTTGGCGCTCCTTGGCATGGCGATCTGCGTCGTCGGCGTGTTCCTGGTCAATTGGCGTCTCGGTGGCGCCAAGGCCTAAGCCTCGTTAACGTGTCGCCGCAACGCGGTCATTCATAGGAGTCATCATCATGAGCGCACCCGGTCCGATCGAATACCGCGATGCCATACCGGCAGTCCGTGCCGTGTTCGACGACATCAAACGCACCCGCCGCGTCGAGGACGTGAACAATTTCTGGAAATATCTGGCGCACGATCCGGCGTCGCTTAAGCGCACCTGGGACAGCGTCAAGGAGATCATGACGCCGGGCGCGCTCGATGCAGTGACCAAGGAGATGATCTATCTCGCGGTCAGCGTGACCAACGGCTGCGGCTATTGCATCGCCAGCCATGGCGCAGCAGCCCGCAGGGCCGGCATGTCCGAAGCGATGTTCGGCGAGCTTATGGCTGTGGTCGGCATGGCCAACGAGACCAACCGGCTCGCCAACGGCTACCGGGTACCGATCGATCCGGCGTTCGAGACATAGCGCGCCGCCAGAGCCGACACATCGCAAATTTCAAGAAAATGCGAGGCAAATGCCAGCGAGCCTCTTAGCGGCGCTGCAATCGCCGCCTGTTACCTATGTCGCCGAGGGAAGCCGGGGCTGTCGCCGAATCTTGCGCGCGACCGCAACACAGAAGGTCGTGCGCATGAACGCGTTGATGCCGAAAAGCTCGCTGTCCGTGGAGGAGCGCCGCCGGTCGCGGCGCCGCCATATCAACCGGGTGGCAAAGATGCAGTTCGGCAGCGGCACCTTGCCGCGCGATTGCCTGATCACCGATATTTCCGATGGCGGCGTGCGGCTGCATGTCGAGGGCTTCGATGTGCCCGACGATTTCATCCTGCTGCTCACCGGCGACGACATCGGCGCCAAGGAGCGCATCTACCGGGTGGTCTGGCGGCTCGGCTATGAAATCGGCGCCAAATTCGTCGGCCATGTGCGGCGCACCGGCATTGCCGCGACGGCTGAGGTCCGGCCCAGGACTTAACCGTTGGCATCTTTGCCGCGCGTGCAGTAAAGCAGGGGGCCCAACAGAGCGCCCGCTTTACTCCGCATGCTGCACCCGCCCGCCCGCGACGTCGTCGTCGTTCATAGCTCCGACCTGCACGTCGATCACGATTACACCGCGCGGTTGCACGGCGGCGACGGCACCGCGGGGCTAAGCTGCGTGCTCGAAGCGGCGCGCGATCTCTCGGCCGACGTGGTGCTGCTCGCCGGCGATACTTTTGACAGCCATCGCGTGCCGCAAAACCTGATCGAGCAAGCGGCGGCGGTGATCGGTGCCGCGGCGCTGCCGGTCGTCATCTTGCCCGGCAATCACGATCCGGCCATCGCCAGCGCGATCTATCGCGACGGCGCGCTTGCGGCAGTGAAAAACTTGCACGTCATCGGCGTCACCCACGACGAAGCGATAGCTTTTCCGGATCTGGCGCTCGAAGTCTGGGGCCGGCCGCACCGCGACTATGACGACATGATTCCGTTCGAGATGGTGCGTGCGCGCCAAACCCGCTGGCTGATCGCCATGGCGCACGGCCATTACCAGCCGAAACCCGATCGCAGCGTCGTCCCGCGGCCATCCTGGCTGATCGGCGACGACGACATCGCCGCGACCGGCGCCGATTACGTGGCGCTCGGCCATTGGAATCGCGCCGTGCGCGTCGGCAACGGCGTGGTGCCGGCCTATTATTCCGGCTCGCCGGAATATGCCGGCACGGTCAATGTCGTGCGCCTGAGCGAGACCGGCGGCGTGACGGTGACGCGCGCGCCGCTGGACATCGCGCGCGAGATTACAGACTGACGCAAACAGCCCCGGCTATGAGCCGGGGCTGTCGCGGTTGGCAGCTATTGGCGAAGCTTTCGTTTCTTGTTTTTAACGGGCAGCCGGCTTTTTAACGGGCAGCCGGTGCGTTCGGCGTCGGCGCGGCGGGCGCCGGGCTGGCTGC
>JBAUYI010000450.1:0-3224 GCA_049584715.1 Xanthobacteraceae bacterium | reverse complement strand
GGGAGGAAGCGATCGTGAGCGCCAAACCGATCGCCGGTGGACCCAATCGCGGCGCGCCCGAACGCGCCGATGCGGCGGTGCCGCTCGCCGAGCGCGCTGCCGCCGCCGCGGACGCCGAGTTGCGCGGCGAACGCTCGAGTATCCTCGGCGCCATCGGGCGTTCCACGCTGTCGCCGCTGACACGGCCGCGTCGCGTGCCCGACCGCTGGTCATTCTTTCACGTCATGGCGCGCATGGAGGAGGGCTTTCGCACGCTGTCGCGGCTGCCGCTGCCGACGCGCCCGCGCGGCTATATCAACTCCATGCCGGTCTATCTTTACGACCGCGCCGATCTCAATTCGCAGCTCGAGACCCACGAGCTCGAGCGCATGGCGCGCATGCGCAACCGGGTGCGCATTCCGCCGTCGCCGGGCGAGATTGCGCGCATGGAGGAAGCCCTGCACTGGCCGGCGGCGTTCCTGTCCGGCGCGGAATTCCATCATCTCGCCCGCGCGGTCAATCTCGGCGCGCTATGGGCGGCGTTCGACGCCGATATCGACGCGCGCGTGAAGCGGCTCAAGATCACGCGCCGCGCCTTCCACACCCGCAAGCTCCATGGCCTGCGAATCATTGCCCGCGAGCTGGCCCGGCGCCGGGTGCCGGTGCGGTGAACGCCTCGCGCGCGCGCCTGGTCGCGGCGTTTCGCGAAGGCTTTGGCCTTGCCGCGATCGCCGTCATCGACGGGCCGGACGGCGTTCGCATCGCGGCGGCAGCGCCGGGCGCTGAAATCGCCTGCGGACCTGCGGAAACCGTGTATTGCCGTTGGTGGTGCCCGCGGGCTTTCGAAGCCGCGTCCATCGCGACAGCCGCCGCCGCCCGTCTGCACAACCGCGAAACCCGAGATGGCGCGGCTTTGTGGACCTGCCAGGCGGTCGTTCGCGCCGCCAAGCAGCGCAATATCGATCTGTACTCCGATGAAGAGATTCTTGAACAGGCCACGGCCGTCATCGCCAGAATCGACGACGAGCTCGAACACTTGCGCCAGTCCGGGGATTTGCGGCCGGTCAACAAGTCCTATCAATCATATCGGTGCGAAGCCGCAGCAAAAGGCGAGCGCGTCGTGCCTTATGCGCAATGGATGCTCGGCTACAAGGAAGAGCTTGTGCGCAAGCTCGCCGCCACGCTGCGCTATCTTTGATGATCGCTCCTTGCGAATCTTTTCGCAAATTTCGGCGTGGAGCGATGCGGCCGGCCTCAGCGGCCGACTTTGTGCTTTCGCCCCGCAAAAAATTTTCCGCCGAAGATTCAACGCGATACCGAAAGTTTTCAGAACGAGCTCCGATCCGCGCGCTTGACGCGCGGTGGTTTTTTGCGGCATTGCCTCGCGTGCGGGCGCGCCTTGCAGAACTGCGTGCGGCGCGCTTCGCAACTCTCCAAATCGTCAATCACCAGCAAACTCGCGAACGACGCGCGAGGCCGCACCGGCGCGTGAAGCATTCACCGCCCGGCGGTCGTGCGCGCATTCGCGCGGGTTTCATCAGCACATCGGAGGATGAACCGTGAGCGTCACCGGCAAGGTCAAGTTTTTCAACGACACCAAAGGCTACGGCTTTTTCACTCGCGACGACGGCTCCGGCGACGTGTTCGTGCATCGCACGGACCTGCCGCAGAATGCCGGCGCGCTCTACGAGGGCCGGCCCGTGAGCTTCGAGATCGATCGCACCCACCGCGGGCTGCGCGCCATCAATATCGCGTTCGAGTGATCGCGGCGCCGGTGCGTCGCAAAGGGGCAGGCCCAATGAAACCTCCGCTGCCGCACAGCGAAAGTGCCGTACCGCAAGCGCCACACGCGCAGCTTGAGATCGCCAAAGCCATGCGCATGCTGATGGCACCGGATGATGACGAGCTGCTGCGCCGGCGCCGCGCCGAGATCGCTGCCATACGCGGCGAGCTCGAGGCGATCAAACGCGACTTTCAAAAAGCCGGCGAAGAATGCCTGGCGCTGGCGAAGACCGAGCTGCGCGCGGCGCTGGCGAAGAAGTACAATCCCGACCAGCCGCGCGTGCCGGCCGGCAATCGCGACGGCGGGCAGTGGGCCAGCGGGGGTGAGGGTGTGGCCGGGAGTGGCGAGGCATCACGTCTTTCAGACGACAACACGAACGACGTTCCTGGCGCGCGCGTGCGATATGCTCAGGCTGACACCAATACAGCTACGGACATTACAAGCAGTGGCAATGCCAGCGTGACAACGTTGGAGGACACCCAACATCACCTGAGCAATGAGTATCGTGCGGCGGTCACCGCCGGGCACTCTCTCTTAGGGAGCCTCGACCATGCGATTGTTGGAGCTGACACTGCGCTGGGCGGGTTCTTACGAAAATTCTTCGATCCAGGCTATTTCGACATCAACAGAATTGGGGCTGCTGAGGTTCCGATCGATCATCCTAGAGCGCCGGTGCCTTTCGTGGATGGCGACAACGTGCAAATCAGTGATGCCCAGGGCAATCCGCTCCTCCGTCCGCAAGGGCTGCCGCCGGAGCTTTATGCGCAGGCGGGATTTGCTGCCCGCTCGACTGCTGAAGGACTTGTCGATCGGATCAATGCGGGTTGGCCGAGTGGTCGAGGCATCGACACCGAAGCGGAGATGATGGTTACACTGGCGCTGGCGACGAAGCTGCTGGCGCCGCTTGCGCCCGGCGGCGTTCTGGATGCCGAACGATTCGATTGGACGTATGTTCGGGACTATCGCCACTATCAAAATATCATGATTGGCGTTTATGCCGCGGCGGCTGGCATGCGCGTGGAAGATGCGTTGCAATTGGTCGATGACTATGCCGCGGCGATTTCTATTTTCCGTACCAAGGAAAGACTGGACGCCGTTTACACGCACTCGGCCGAGCAGGACGTCAAAGACACGAAATCGGGCTACACGCTGTACCGATCCGGCCGCATTCGGCTGACAAAATAAGATGCATCCGGGTGCTTGCTGGAGCGCTTTGTTCATGATACGTTCTTCAGCTAAAATCCATTGTGCAGGGCGCAAGTGACCATAAACGAACCGCCTCCGGTGAAGGACCGAATCCTCTACTGGCCTACTGTGCTGTCGGCTTTCTGGTACTGGTACTTCACGTTGCCTCCCGTCGCATACTCCGACGGAGATCTGCATCCTGGGCCGATACTCATTCTTGCCGGTCCGGTGTTGTCGGTTGCGATTGCCGTATTGCTTTGCATCTTCTGGATAGGTG
>JBAUYI010000449.1:0-12083 GCA_049584715.1 Xanthobacteraceae bacterium | reverse complement strand
GATTTATATGGCGCCAGGATTTGCAGGTACTACGTGACGATGGCCCGGTCGCCGTCCAACGCGATGTGCGGTAGCCCGGTAAAGTGGGCGAGCCCGCCGGCGATGGCGGCCTGATGGCCGGGGCTTTTCAGGCTCGCCGCGATCGCCTTGTTGCCGCTCGCGCCCGACAGGTCAGACCCGCGATCGAATACGCCATCCTCGGTGTAAACGGCCTCGGCATAGTAGTCTGCGCCGGTATCGGCGGACGGCGGATGGCCGGCAATAAGATTATAGATTTCCAGCCGATCTTCGATGGCCCGAATGCGTTGTTCGAGCGTGCGGTTCTCGCCGACCATGACGGTTCCCTTGAATGTGACGCGGCCCTGCTATGGCCCAGCCGTAACCGTGCAGTATCATAGCCGTGACTAATTTTCCCGCTTTACGCGCGGGGAAAATCTGGCATCGTTACGCTGCGAGGAGGGGTTGGTCATGCGTTCTGGCGGCGAAGTTGATCGCCGTTCGTTTCTCGTTGGCGCCAGCGCCGCGGGAGGCGGTTTGGCGCTTGGGCTGGCTATTCCGCTCAGCCGCGCGGGGATGCGCGCTGCCGAAGATCCTTGCGAGATCAACTGCTGGGTGTCGGTCGCGCCCGACGACACCGTGACCATCCGCACCGCGCATGCCGAAATGGGCCAGGGCGCCATGACGGCGCTGGCCATGCTGGTTGCCGAAGAGCTCGAATGCGATTGGAACAAAGTGAGCACCACATTCGTGGCGCCGGGCGAAAATATTCGCCGCAACCGCGCCTGGGGCGACATGTCGACCGGCGCCAGCCGTTCGGTCTCGTCATCGCAGCTCTATTTGCGGCGCGCCGGCGCGACCGCGCGCGAAATGCTGATCGCCGCCGCCGCGTTGCGCTGGAACGTGCCGGCATCGCAATGCAGCGCACAAAACAGCGTCATCACCCACACGGCGAGCGGCCGTAGCGTGACCTTCGGCGCCGTCGCCGACGGCGCGGCCAAGATCGAGCCGCCGGCCGACGTCGCGCTGAAGGATCCGCGCGAATGGAAGCTCGCCGGCACGCCGCGCCGCCGTCTCGACCTGCACGACAAGGTCACCGGGCAGCCGGTCTTTGCCATCGACGTGCGGCTGCCGGATATGCTGTACGGCGCGGTCATCCATTGTCCGGTGTTTGGCGGCGTGCTGCAGTCGGTCGACGAGACGTCGATCGCGGGCTTAAAGGGCGTGCGCCGCATCGTGCGGATGTCGGATGCGGTGGCGGTGGTCGCCGAATCCTGGTGGCAGGCCAAGCGCGCGTCGGAAGCGCTGCGCATCGCCTGGGGCGACCGTGGCAATCGCAATATGTCGAGCGCCATCATCGAGAAGGTGGTGCGCGAGGGCCTTCATGCGCCGTCGGCGCAAGTCAGCCACGCCAACGGTGACGCCGCTGCGGCATTGGCGGGCGCGGCTCGGCGCATCGAAGCGGAATATGCCGTGCCGTTCCTGGCGCATGCGACCATGGAGCCGCAGACCTGCACCGCGCACGTGAAGCCCGACGGGGTCGAGGTCTGGGCGCCGTCGCAGGATGTGATGACGACATTGATCACGGCCGCCGTCGCTGCCGGCGTCGCGAACGACAAGGTCACGGTGCATACCATGATGCTCGGCGGCGGCTTCGGCCGGCGCAACGCCGTGCAGGAATACGTCCGCGAGGCGGTGCTGATCGCCAAGGAAGTCGAGCAGCCGGTCAAGATGATATGGAGCCGTGAGGAAGATATCGCCCACGACCTCTATCGGCCGTGCGGTATGGCGCGTCTGGTCGGAGGTCTCGACGCCGACGGCATGCCGATCGCGCTGACCATCCGCCTCACCGGGCCATCATTCGTGGCCTCACTGGTGCCGGCATTCGGTCCCGGGATCATCGACCGCAGCTTCGTCAGTGGCCTTAACGACGAAATGCCTTACAGCCTGCCGAATTATCTGCTCGATGTGGCGATGTGCACGACATCGGTGCCGCTCGGCGCCTGGCGCGGCATCAACTACACCCAGAATGCTTTCTATCGGGAAAGCTTTATCGACGAGATGGCGTATGCCGCCGGTGCGGACCCTTATCAGTTCCGCCGCCGCCTGTTGCGCGACAGCCCGAAAAATCTCGCCGTGCTCGACGCCGCGGCGCAGAAAGCGAATTGGAGCGCGCCGCCGCCGCCCGGCGTGTTCCGCGGCATCGCGGTCAATGCCGCCTGCGGCAGTTATTGCGCCCAGGTGGTCGAACTGTCGATCGACGGCGGCCGCATCCGCGTGCGTCGGGTCATCGCGGCGATCGACTGCGGTTATGTGGTCAATCCGCTGTCGGTGGAAATGCAGATCCAAGGCGCTATCGTCTACGCGTTGACGGCGGCGCTGTACGGCGAGATCACCATCAAGGGCGGCGCCGCCGAGCAATCCAACTTCAACACTTACGAGATGCTGCGCATGGCCGAGGCGCCGGAAGTGGTGAGCGTGATCGTGCCGAGCGGCGATTTCTGGGGCGGCGTCGGCGAGCCGCCGGTGCCGCCGCTGGCGCCGGCTTTGTGCAACGCGATCTTCGCCGCCACCGGCCAGCGCATCCGCGCGCTGCCGGTGAAGAACCACGATCTGCGCTCGATCTGAAGCGAGCGGCCGCCGAAGCGCCTTGTTGTTAGGCTGCAGCTTTCGGCGTGTTGATACACGCAGGCCCAGAAAGCGATCAAGGCCGCCTCTCGATCAGTAGGTAGCCTTTTCCAGAAGCTCGCGGCCCGCTACTCTTGCAAATAAAACCGGCCATCGGGAGGACACCATGACCACCACCACAATGCCGATCCAATCCGGCGACGAGCCGCTCGATCTGGCGGACATGCGGCGGCGGATCAAGGCTATTTTCATCGGTTCGATCGGCAATCTGGTCGAGTGGTACGATTTCTACGCCTACGCCGCCTTCGCGCTTTATTTCGCCGCCGCCTTCTTCCCGAATTCGAATCCCGTCGTGCAGCAGCTCAATGCCGCGCTGTTGTTCGCGGCGGGCTTCCTGGTGCGGCCTCTGGGCGGATGGTTGTTCGGTTACCTGGCCGACCATCGCGGCCGGCGCGGCGCCTTGATGCTTTCGGTTTCGCTGATGTGCTTCGGGTCGTTGATGATCGCGGTGACGCCGACCTATGCGTCGATCGGCATTTATGCGCCGATCCTGCTCGCGGCCGCGCGCATCGTTCAGGGTCTCAGCCTCGGCGGTGAATACGGCACCAGTGCGACCTACCTCACCGAAATGGCCGACCAGCGCCATCGCGGCTTCTATTCCAGTTTCCAATACGTCACCTTGATCGGCGGCCAGATCTGCGCGCTGCTGGTACTTCTGGTCCTGCAGAAAGTCTTCCTGACCGGCGAGGAGATCCGCGCCTGGGGCTGGCGCATCCCGTTCTTCATCGGCGCTGCCTTGGCGCTGATTGCACTGGTCATGCGGCGGACCCTGCAGGAGACCGATGCTTTCGAAGCGGCCAAACAGGTCGTGAAACGGACGTCGTCGCTGCGCGCGCTGATGAAATATCCGCGCGAGGTTTTGCTCGTGGTCGGGCTGACCGCCGGCGGCACCGCGGCCTTCTATACCTACACCACCTATATGCAGAAATTCCTCAAGCTCTCGGTCGGCCTCACCGACGATCAGACCACCATGGTGACGTTGAGTGCGCTCATCTTCGGCATGATCCTGCAGCCGATCTATGGCGCGATCTCCGACCGCATCGGCCGCAAGTGGCTGCTCATCGGCTTCGGCGTCACCGGCGTTCTGTTCACCATCCCGCTGCTCACCACGCTGCAGTCCGTCAAAGGCCCGTTCGCCGCGTTCCTCTTGATCGCGGCGGCGTGGATGATCGTGTCCGGCTACACGTCGATCAACGCGGTGGTGAAAGCCGAGTTGTTTCCCACCAACATCCGCGCCATCGGCGTCGGTCTGCCCTATGCGCTGACGGTTTCCATCTTCGGCGGCACCACCGATTCGGTGGCGCTGTGGTTCAAGTCGATCGGCCACGAGACGTGGTTCTATTATTATCTCACCGGCATGATCGGCATTTCGCTAGTGGTCTATCTGTTCATGCGCGACACCAAGGCTGATTCGGCGATGCATCGTCACGAGTGAACGAAGGAGCTAGGCAGCCGCGTCCTTGCAGCGGATCGTCAGCGGCAGCCCGCCGTCCGGGCGCAAGGTCACGCGCAACAGCGGCCAGACGTTTTTGTCCGGCGCGAGCTTGAAGTCGAAGTTCTTGACGATGGTGGCGAGGATCAGCGTCGCCTCCTGCAGCGCGAAGGCCGAGCCGATGCAGGTGCGGATGCCGGCGCCGAACGGCAGATAGGCGTAGCGGTCGATCTCACTCTTGGCCTTGCCGAGGAATCGGCTCGGATCGAACAGATCCGGCTCGTGCCAGTACATGTCGTGCCGGTGCAGCACGTAAGGCGCGATCACGATCATAGAGCCGCGCTTGACCTTTTCGCCGCCGAGCTCATCCGGCCCCATCGCCACGCGGCTGATCGCGGCGATCGGCGGATAAAGCCGGATCGCTTCGTCGATGACGGCGCGGGTCTCGACCAGCCGGTCGGCGAGGCCTGCGATCGGGCCGCCGAGCTCGCGCTGCGCTTCCGCTTCGACCCGCGCGCGCCATTCTTGCGATTGCGACAGGAGGAACAGCGACCAGGTGATGGTGTTCGCCGTCGTCTCGTGGCCCGCGGCGATGAAGGTGAGGATGTTGGAGCGCACCTCGGCCTCGGTCATGCGCTGGCCGGTTTCCGGATCGAGCGCGCCGAGGAGGAGGGTGAGGATATCTTTGACGGCATCGCCCGACTTGCCGTTGAGGCGCCGGCGCCGCGTGGCGATGATCTCGTCGATCGCGCGCTCGAAGAACCGCAAGGTCGAGCGCACGCGCAAATGCGACAGCCGCGGCACCGACGGCGGTAAGCCGATCAGGTCGAGCGGATCGATCTTGCCGATGGTGTTGAAATAGACGCCCATCGCCTCGCGGAGCTCTTCGGCGTCGCGGCCGAAGCCGTCGGAGAAGATGGTTCGTTCCAGCACGTCGAGCGTCAACCGGGATGCTTCGGCGGCGACGTCGATGGTGGCGCCGTCCTTGGCGCGCCAGCGCGCGGTGAGCGCATTGGCGGCGTCCATCATCGCCGGCGCGAAATCCAAGATGGTCTTGCGGGCGAACACCGGCGCCAGGATGCGGCGTTGGGTGCGCCATTGCTCGTTCTCGGCGCTGAGCAGGCCGTCGCCAAGCCCGGCTGAGAGTACGCGGCGCTGGATCGAGTCCTTCTGGTAGTTGCCGGCATTGTCGAGCAGCACGCGCCGGATGGCGGCCGGCTCATGGACCAACAGAACGTGTTTGAACGGCAGGCCGCCGACCACCACGGGCTTTTCGAAATGCTCCCGCGCCCAGCATTCCAGCGGATTGCGCTTGAGCGTCGAAATCAGGCCCAGGACGCCAAGCGGCTTGGATTGCGGGATCGGCGCAGGCGGACGATAGCGAGACCCGGAGGCGGTCGGAGGATTTGCCGGCTGAACGCTATGCAGAGTGCCATGCATATCTTGCGCCCGCCCCTAGAGCGCTCAATGCCCGCGCACATCCCAGCCCCAGCGCGCAAGCACGAGAAGTCGTTGTCTATCAAACGAGAGTGCGAGCGGGGTCATATCTTGTCAAGACTAAGGCAGGCTCGCGGTGGGGTTCGCACGGCCGATTGCGGACGCGAGTTGCCGCGCGGTTACACTGCGTAAATTTTCGTTTATGCCGACGCGTTTGGCGGTGATGGCCTCAGCGCCGGCCGAACAATTTATCGAGCAGCCAGAAGTCCAGGCCGCCGCCATTGCGTTGATTGCCGCGTTCGGCACCGGCGCCGGCGCCGGTTTCGTCGCTAGCGCGCGGCGCTTGCGCCTGGACTGGCGCCGGTGGCGTGAACCAGCCGCCCTCGTTCAGTCCCGGCAGCGCCGACGGCGCGACGCCTTGATGAGCGGTCCGCATGAACCGGCTCCAGATTTCCACCGGCAAGCCGCCGCCGACCGCCTTCTTGGTCGGCGAATTGTCGTCGTTGCCGAGCCAGACGCCGGTGACGAGGCGCGAGGTGTAGCCGATGAACCACGCGTCGCGGAAATCCTGGCTGGTGCCGGTCTTGCCGGCGGCGAGCCAGCCCGGCAGGTCGGCGCGGCGCGCGGTGCCGCTGACCAAGGTCTCGCGCATCATGGTGTTCATCATGCCGATGGTGCGCGGATCGACGATGCGGCCGAGCGCCTGGGTCGAACGCGTGTACAGCGTCTTGCCGTCGGTGCCGCGGATGCGCTCGACGACATGCGGCGCCACGGCGAGACCGCCGTTGGCGAATGTGGCATAGGCGGATACCAACTCGATGACGGAAACTTCCGAGGTGCCGAGCGCGATCGACGCATTGGGCTCGAGCTTTGACTCAATGCCGAGCCGGTAGGCGGTGCGCACCACGGCAGCCGGCCCGACTTCCATGGTCAGCCGCACCGACACCGTATTGAGCGAATTGGCCAGCGCCCGGGTCAGCGTCACCGGCCCGAGATATTCATGCTCGAAATTTTCCGGCCGCCAGCCCTGCACCGAAATCGGCTTGTCTTCGCGCACCGTGTCGGGGGTGAGCCCGTGCTCGAGCGCGGTGAGATAGACGAACGGCTTGAACGCCGAGCCGGGCTGGCGCCGCGCCGCGATGGCGCGGTTGAATTGGCTCTCGGCATAATTGCGGCCGCCGACCAGCGCGCGCACGATGCCGTCCGGCGTCATCGCCACCAGCGCGCCTTCGCCGACGTTAAGCTTGTCGCCTTTTTGCGCCAGGACATCGTCGAGCGATTGCTCCGCCGCGGTCTGCAGTGCCGGATCGATCGATGTTTCTACGACAATGTCCTGATCGACATGGCCGATCAGATCGTCGACCGCGTCCATCACCCAGTCGGCGACGTAATTGACCGAGCCGCCGCCAGACGGTTTTATCGCGCGTGCCGGACTGATCAGCGCGCGCTTGGCGGCGTCGTCGCCGATCATTTTCAAATCCGCCATCGCGGCGATCACCATGCCGGCGCGGCGCTCGGCGCCGTCGGGATTGCGGCTCGGCGCCAGCCGCGACGGCGATTGCACCAGGCCGGCCAGCATCGCCGCTTCCGGCAGCGTCAGTTTCCGCGCCGATTTGCCGAAATAGCGCTGCGCCGCCGCCTCGATGCCGTAGGCGCCGGAGCCGAAATAGACGCGGTTGAGATAAAGCTCGAGGATCTGCGCCTTGGAGAATTTGTGCTCGAGCCACAGCGCCAGCACCGCCTCCTGCAGCTTGCGCGTCACCGTGCGTTCCTGGGTCAGGAACAAATTCTTGGCGAGTTGCTGGGTGATGGTCGAGCCGCCCTGCGTGGCGCCGCGATGCAGCACGTCGCGCACGCCCGCGCGCAAGATGCCCCATGGATCGATGCCGTGATGCGAGTAGAAGCGGCGGTCCTCGATGGCGACGAACGCCTTCGGCGCGTAATCCGGCAATTCGCGCAACGGCACTTCGGCGCCGCCCATGTCGCCGCGGGTGGCGAGCGTCGCGCCGTTTAGGCCGAGGATCAGCACCGAGGGCGGGCGCTTGGGAATTTCCAGCGACTGGATCGGCGGCAAGTGGGCGCCGATCCACACCAAGAGGCCGATGGCGGCGATCACCGCCCACAAGGCGAGAACCGAACCCCAATAGATCAGTTTGCCAAACCCGGAGCGCTGCTTGCCGGCGCGCTTTTTCTTGCGCGGCTGCCGCGGCGGGGAATCGTCGCGCTGGCGGCGTGGCGCGGGGGTGCCGGTACTGCGATCCTGCGGGCGCGGCCGGGCATCGGCGTCGACATCACGCTTTTTGCCGGCCTGTCGCGGCGCCATGTCCCGTCCCCAGCGCGGATAACGCGCTGCCGGCCACGGTAGAGAGCGCGGTTTAAGGGGCGGTTACTCGGCAGAAACCCTCCCCCCTTGTGGGGGAGGGTAGGGTGGGGGGTCGGGAGGTTGGAGCGCGGCGTCGACGCCTGAGCAAAACCTGTCGACCCCACCCCTGCCCCTCCCCACAAGGGGGAGGGGAAAAGCTACCCCGCCGCGGCCTCTTTCGCCGGCTTCGTCTCGGCGCTCTGCGCCGCGAACACCGCGATCAGCGGGCGTTTGATGGCCATCTGGCGCGTCGGCTCGGAAATTTGCGCGCCGACGAGATCGGTGACGTAGAACACGTCGACCACCCGCTCGCCGAAGGTCGCGACGTGGGCCGAGGCGATGTTGAGATTGAGCTTCGACAATGTCGCGGTCAGTTCGTAGAGCAGGCCGGGGCGGTCGAGGCCGGTGACTTCGACCACGGTGTAGCGGGCTGACCATTGGTTGTTGATGGTCACTTCCGGCTCGATGGCGAAGGCCTTGAGCCTGCCCTTCGGCGCCGCGCGCTTGGCCACCACGTCGGGCAGCTTGAGCTCGCCGCGCACCGCCCGTTCGATGGCGTCGCCGATGCGCGCGGCGCGACGCGCCTCGTCCTCGTCGCGCTCGAACTCGCGCGACACCGAGATGGTGTCGAGCGCCAGCCCATCGGTGGTCGTATAGATCTGGGCGTCGACGATATTGGCGCCGGCCAGCGCGCAGGCGCCGGCGATGATCGACAACAGCCACGGATGATCGGGCGCGAACACCGTGAGCTCGGTGACGCCGCGCGAGGCGTCAAAGCCGACGGTGGTGGCGAGCCGCTTGCCTGTCTCCTCGGTGGCGCGCACGAAGTTTGCGTGCGCCAGCTTGTGCGGCATGTCGACCTTGAGCCAATAGGCCGGATAGTGGCGCGCGATATAGGCGTCGCGTTTTTCCGCCGGCCAATCCTTGATCTCGACGCGGAATTCCGACTGCGCGGCGGCGACGCGCTGCGCGCGGTTGACCTCCGAAAAACCGCCGGTGAGCACCGGCTCGGTCTCGTAATAGAGCGTGCGCAGGAGCTGCGCCTTCCAGCCGTTCCAGACGCCCGGGCCGACGGCGCGGATGTCCGCCGTGGTCAGGATGGTGAGCAGTTTCAGCCGCTCCAGCGACTGCGCCACGGCGGCGAAATTCTCTATTGTCTTGCGGTCGGACAGATCGCGCGACTGCGCCACCGTCGACATCACCAGATGCACCTCGACCAGCCAGGCGACCAGCTCGGTGTCGGCCGCCGACATGCCCAATCTCGGACACAGCCGGCGCGCGATGCGGGCGCCGCCGATCGAGTGATCCTCGACCCGCCCCTTGGCGATGTCGTGCAGGAACAGCGCGACATAGAGCACGGTGCGGTGTTCCGGCTGGATCGTGCGCACCAAATCGTTGGCCAGGGTGAATTCGCGATTCTCGCCGCGCTCGATCTCGTTGAGCACGCCGATGCAGCGCAACAGATGCTCGTCCACCGTATAGTGGTGATACATGTTGAACTGCATCATCGCCACGATGCGGCCGAAGGCGCGGACGAATTCGCCGAGCACGCCGGCCTCGTTCATGCGCCGCAGCACGGTCTCGGCGTCGTTCTTCGAGGTCAGGATTTCGAGGAACAGCCGGTTGGCTTCCTTGTTCTCGCGCAAATCCCTGTCGATCAGCTTCAGCGAATGGGTGGCCAGCCGCATGGCTTCCGGATGGATGGCGAGATTGTGCTTTTGCGCCAGATAAAACAGGCGGATCAGGTTGACCGGATCGCGGGCGAAGACCTTTGGCCCGGCAATGTTGATGCGGTTGTTGTCGATGACGAAATCGTCGGTCTCGGTCAGCCGTTGCGGCCTGCGCGCCGGGCGCAGCCGCGCGATGATGCGGCTCAAAACCGGCGCCGGCATCGCCTGGCGCTCCTCGAGGCCGGCGCACAGGATGGCGGTGAGGTCGCCGACATGCTTGGCGGTGAGGAAGTAGTGCTTCATGAAGCGTTCGACGTCGCGCAAGCCGGGATGCTCGGTGTAGCCGAGCCGCACCGCGATATCGCGCTGGATGTCGAACGACAGCCGCTCCTCGGCGCGGCCGGCGAGGAAATGCATGTTGCAGCGGACCGACCACAGGAAGTCTTCGCAGCGGCGAAACAAAGTGTATTCGTCGCGGTCGAATACGCCGCGCTTGATCAGCTCTTCGGGCTCGCGCACGCGGTAGACGTATTTGGCGATCCAGAACAGCGTGTGCAGGTCGCGCAAGCCGCCCTTGCCGTCCTTGACGTTGGGCTCGACCAGATAACGCGACTGGCCGGCGCGGCGGTGGCGCTCCTCGCGCTCGGCGAGTTTTGCGGCGACGAATTCCGGCGCCGTGCCCTGCACGACCTCTTTGTCGAACCTCGTCGTGAGTTCCTCGTAGAGCTTGGCATCGCCAAGCAGATGGCGCGATTCGAGCAGCGTCGTGCGAACGGTCATGTCGGCCTTGGCCTGGCGGATGCATTCGGCGACCGAACGCGTCGCATGGCCGACCTTCAGCCCCATGTCCCACAAGCAATACAGCAGCGCCTCGGCGACAGACTCGCCCCAGGCGGTCTGCTTGTACGGCAGCAGGAACAGCAGATCGATGTCGGAGCCCGGCGCCAGCAAGCCGCGGCCATAGCCGCCGGTCGCGACCACCGCCATGTGTTCGGCTTCCGATGGCGCCTGCGTCGGATAGAGTTCGCTGCCGATGAACTCGAACAGGATACGGATGATCTCGTCCTGCAGCTGGCACAGCCGCTCGGCGCAGCGGCGGCCGTGGCGGTCCTTGAGCAACAATTGCTCGGCGCGTGAGCGCGCTTGCGTCAGCGCCGCTTTCAGCCGCAGCGCCACCGCGGTGCGCAATTCGCGCTCGCGGCCGGTATGGGTCTTGGCCAGCGCTTTGAGATCGGCGACGATCGCTGGACTGTCGATGAGCTCGACGTCGGTGCGCGGCGATCGTTGCGTGTCCAGCATCATTCTATCGGCATACCGGAGGCGCGGTTCGCTGTCATCGTCGGCTCAGCGCCGGCGCGACAGCGCCCGGTACGCCATCGCCGTTCTCTTGAAAGTTTATTCCAATAGATGGTCAATTATAGGCATTAATTCCAATTGACGCTTACTCTGCAGTTTCCTAAAGAAAGAAATCCTACGGAGGACGTCATGCTTTCACGCCGTCACTTGCTTGTCTCTGCCGCAGCCGCAACCCTGATGCCGGCCGGGCTCGCGCGCGCCGCCGATAAGCCGAAAGAAATCCGCATCGATTGGGCGACCTATAATCCGGTCTCCATGGTGCTCAAGGACAAGGGTCTCCTGGAAAAGGAATTCGAGAAAGATGGCATCGGCATCCGCTGGGTGCAGTCGCTCGGCTCCAACAAGGCGCTGGAATTCCTCAATGCCGGCTCGATTGATTTCGGCTCGACCGCCGGCTCCGCGGCGCTGCTCGCCAAGATCAACGGCAATCCGATCAAGTCGATCTACGTCTTCTCGCGCCCGGAGTGGACCGCGCTGGTGACGCGCAAGGACACGCCGATCAACAAGATCGAGGATTTGCGGGGCAAGCGCGTCGCGGTGACCCGCGGCACCGATCCGCACATCTTCCTGGTGCGGGCGCTGCTCTCGGTCGGCATGAGCGAAAAAGATATCCAGCCGGTGCTGTTGCAGCATCCCGACGGCAAGATCGCGCTGATCCGCGGCGACGTCGATGCCTGGGCCGGCCTCGATCCGATGATGGCGGCGGCGCAGGTCGAAGACGGCGCGCGGCTGTTCTATCGCAACAAGGCGGCCAACACCTGGGGCATCCTCAATTCGAGCGAGGAGTTCCTGAAAAACTATCCCGACCTGACCAAGCGCGTGCTCGCGGTCTACGAACAGGCGCGCAAATATAGCCTGGCCAACTACGACGACGAAAACGCGTCTTCATGGACGTGACCAAATTGCCCGGCGCGGTCGTCGACATCCAGCTCAAGGAGCGCACCGAGCTGACATTCAATCGCGTCGGTCCCGAGCAGCGCGACTCCATCCTGCAAGCCGGCCTCGCCTTGCAGCAGGCGGGCGTGATCCCGGCCAATGTCGACGTGAAGCAGATGCTCAACGATCTCGTGGACGACCGCTACGTGGCGGTGTGAGCCGCTTGCTCCTCCTTCTCCCCGCGTGCGGGGAGAAGGTTGGGATG
>JBAUYI010000448.1:0-2550 GCA_049584715.1 Xanthobacteraceae bacterium | reverse complement strand
CAAGCCTTGTCAGTGCCGACGAGTAAAGCCTCCAGCGTGGCGTAGCTGGCCGGCATGCGAAATGTGACAATTGTGTTCAAAACTTCACGGACGTTCGTGGGCAGATTGCGCAAGGCAAATTCAAGAATGTGCGTGCGCGACTGCACAAGCGACAATGAGGTTGGATCGAACTGCGGGTGATCGGTGCGCCATTGTGCGAAGTTGCCGGGCGCGTTGCGATACTTGGCGACCTCTCCAGCAAGGGCTTGCAGCAGCAATGGATGGCTCCCGACACTGTGAAAGATTGGCAGCAGTTCCGCGCGCGATCCCGAAACGTCCAAGGCCCGCCATAGTCCGAGCGCGTCGTCGTCGCTCAATCCACGCAGGAAATATGCAAAGCAGCCGGGGCGCGGATACCCAGTCGGTAACTGTAGCGCGCTCGGATAGAGTCGCGTGGTTGTCAGGACGCGCGACTTGGCGGTCTGCATGAGTTTCTGTAGAAAGGCCCCAGCTCGTGGGTCGGTCGTGTGACGCAAATGATGCTGGCCGATGAAGGATTGCGCGACCGACGCCGGCAAGCCGGCGGCGCCAGTCACCCAATTGGCGGTCTGCCGGTCGTAATCATCGTCGGCGAGGTAGCTCGCATCCATCCGATTGTAGGCCATCAGGATGCGTTCAAGACCATCTAGAGCGATGAGGTAAGGTTTGTCGTTGAGGTGCTGCAACAGCAGTGCCTCCCGCTCCTGCCAGGGCAGGCGCCGAACCTCTTCCTCGCGCTGTCCACTGATATAGCAGAGCGCACGGTTCATGAAATTTTCGAACGTCGCGTCGCTTTCGTAGAAGCTCCACCACATACGGCCCGCGAGTGGCTTCATTTCGTTGGGCGCAATCTGGTTGAACCACTTCCAGGTCAAAGCACTCTTGCCCATGCCGCCGATGGCGACGAAGCAGAACACGTGCGCATCGAATATTTGAGAATATGGATTTGCGATCCAATCTGTTAGCGCATTGAGCTCTGCCTGACGGCCGATGAGATCGCGCGATTGCAGAAGCGTATAAGGGTGCGCGATGTAAGGATCGGGCGGTTTGGGAATCGAAGTTATGCGATGAAGCGAAGCCGCCGATCTGGTGACAACATCCCCCGGCTCCGCGGCGTCAAGCTTCTCGCGAAGTTTGGTGAGCGCTTCGACTACGTGTGATCGAAGGTCGTCCGGTGATTTGAAGAAAGCAGCGACGCGCTGATCGCCGATACGCTCCTTCAGCGCCTTCAGCTTTGCAGATGAAGGGCTGGTGTCTACGTCCTCAATCGTGACAGGGTGTTTTTTGTCGATGAAAAAAATAAGTCGTGGCTTGTCTAGTTTTACGGCTTGGTCGTATTCCATCTCGGTGATGGAAATATCGGCGCCCGGTGGAATCGTCCCATAGCGGTAAGCCAGGATACCGAGATAGACATCCGCATCCTCAACCATCTGCAGCGACACTTCGACCGCGCTGGCATCCTCGGCCGTGAGGTGTTCCATCATCTCGCGCGGTTCGAAGCCGGCGCGAATACATGCCAACCGGACCTGCTCGCGGTGCTCCGGCAGATCGCGCGCTGTGCTTGAAATCATTACGATTCTGCGCTGAATGCTGGTCACGATCTCCCTCGTCAATTCCCTTTGAGCCGTGTAGACGGCTCGGAAGGAGGCCGACAATCGGCACGCGAGACTACGATATGTAAAATTTATACGCGAAGACCGCCTGCTGTCATCCTTCTGCCACTAGGGGGCCGACCCCAATTTTCCTGCAAGCCGATCTCCGATAGGAAGCCACCCATGCACTACACCACCCTCGGCCGCACCGGCCTGCGCGTCAGCGTTGCCGGGCTCGGCACTGGCGGCTTTTCGCGGATGGGGCTGAAGACCGGCAAGACCGAGGACGAGGCCGCGCGGCTTGTGCTCGAGGCGGTCGAGCTCGGCGTCAATTTCATCGACACCGCGCCGCCTTATGGCACTGAGGGCGTGGTCGGCCGCGCGCTCAAATCGATCCCGCGCGACAAGGTGGTGGTGGCGACCAAAAGCACTGTTCACCGCAACAACGAATGGTGGACGCCTGAGCGCGTGGTCGCGAGCCTCGACAATTCGCTGCGGCTCCTCGGCACGGACTATGTCGACGTGTTCAATCTGCATGCGGTCGATCCGTTCATGTACGAATACGCGCGCGACACGCTGGCGCCCGCGCTCGTCGAACAGCAGGCGAAGGGCAAGATCCGGCATATCGGGCTCACTGAGAATCCGATTCTCGATCACACCAACGAGACGCTCAAGCGCGCCGCGAACGATGCCGTCTGGGAGGTGTTCATGGTGGGCTTCCACATGATGCACCAGGGCGCGCGGGTCAACGTGTTCCCGGCGACGCGCCGAAAGGGCATCGGCACGCTGTTGATGTTCGCGGTGCGCAGCATCTTTGCCGATCCGCCGCGCGTCGCCCGCGAGATGAAGGCGCTCGCCGCCAAGGGTCTGGTCGAGCCGTGGCTCGGCGCGAGCGACGATCCGCTCGGCTTCCTGGTGCACGAAGCCGGCGCCGCCAACA
>JBAUYI010000447.1:0-7570 GCA_049584715.1 Xanthobacteraceae bacterium | reverse complement strand
CATAGTCGCTGCCGCCGGTGAACGCATAGACGTGGGCAAAAGGCTCGTCGAGATACTGTTCCAGCACGTCGCGCCGGATCAGCATATTGCCGGCGCCGTAGATCATCGACACCGGCCCGGTGGCGTTGCGGCTCGGCGCGTAGAAGCCGCTCTTGGCCAGCCAATGGTCGGGATTGTCGAACACCGGAAAGACCGGCCCGCCGACGATATCGACGTCGTATTGGCGCGCGACCCGGATCATCTCGGTGAGCCAGTTCGGATCGGGATATTCGTCGTCGTCGAGCACGGCCACGTAATCGGGCGCCGGCGTCGCGCAGCAGGCATGGGCAAAGGCGCGGTTATAGGCGTAGGTGTGGCCGCGGCGCGGCTCGACGATGCAGGTCAGCGGCAAACGGAACGTGCGCGCCATCTGTTCGACGACCGCCGCACCGGCGCGGCCTTCGGCATCATTGTCGACGACGATGACGTCGATTTGGCCGGCATAGGCCAGCCGCTCGACATGGGCGAGCAGCTTGCGCAAGCCCTCGGGGCGGCGGAACGTCGGCACGCACAGATAGACATGAGGCGCCGGCGGCGCGGTCATGGCGCGGAGACACTTCGTATCAGCGGAGCGCTCTCGGTCCGTCCGGTCCGCGTCAACAACAGAAAAATCGCGTGCGGATTGGTCATCAGATAGCGGCCGGCGAGACGCCGCGGCTCGAGATAGATCCGATAGGCCCATTCCAGCCCGAGCCGTTGCATCCAGGCCGGCGCGCGCGAATTCTTGCCGGAGAGGAAGTCGAACAGGCCGCCGGAGGTTTTGATCAGGCCGACGCCGTGCAGCCGGTCGCGATTGCGCGCGGCGAACGATTGCTCGGCCGGTGCGCCGAGACCGAGCCAAAGAATATCCGGCTGGGCATGATTGATATCGGCGATGATCCGCTCCTCGTCGCCGTCGCGGCGCAAGTAGCCGCTGCTGTATCCGGCGATCTTGAGGTTGGGATAAAGCTCTCGGGTGCGGCGCACCGCCTGATCGACGACCGCCTTGGTCGCGCCGAGCAGATAAATGCTGGCGCCGCGCTGCTGCGCGACGATCGCTGTGTCATGAAACAGGTCGGTGGTCGCGACCCGCTCGGGCAGCGGCGTCTTGTTGAGAAGGCGCGAGACGAAGACCAGCGGCATGCCGTCGGCATGGATGAGATCGGCGTCGAGGAAGAGATCGCGGATCCGTGCATCGCGGGCGCACATCGAGAGCACCTGGCCGTTGGCGGAGGTAAAGACCAGCGGGCGTCGCGCGGTGTTGCGCCGGGCCAGCGCCGTATCGACCATGAGGGTCGCCGAGCGCGCACGGTCGATCACCGCAATGGGCAGCCCGCCGATCGTGGCGACCGGGACTTCCCACTTCGGTTCGGCTACGGCGTCAAAGCAGAGAGGGCCGGTTTGTGCCGGCATGGCGCTTAAGCTCCTTGGGCGCCATAGTTAGGAGCTAAGCCATGGAAAATAAAGGTTAATTAGAAATTAGGCTTAAGGCTTTGGCAGCGTCTCTTACGGCCCTAGCGCGAGACCCGCGAGACCGCCAGAAGGCGCAGCCCAAAGGCGGCCGCGATGAGGATCAGCCACAGTGCGCCCAATTGGGTGAACGCGGTATCGAAGCAGGATCCGTAAGCCGCGAACAGGCAGATGCGCAGAAACAGCATTTTCAGCGCCGCGCTCTCCGGCTCGTCCGGCGCCCGGCAATAGTCGACGAGCGGCAGCACGATGAGCCACAGCGTCACCAGCGCCGAGCCGGGAATGCCGATGGTCAGCGCGAGGTCGACGTAGCCGTTGTGCGCGTGGCTCGCGGTATTGGCCCAGGTCGCGCCGGTCATGCCGTAGACGACCTGCTCGGTGCCCCAGAACGTGGCAAAGCCGTAGCCCGTGATCGGGCGTTGCGCCACGTGATCAATGGCGAATTTCCAGATGTCGGTGCGGCCGGTAAAGGTCGCGTCCGGCATGATCGCATCGACCACGGCGTGGATCGGCGCGATATAGATCGATCCGATCGAGAGCAGGTTCAAGGCGACCAGAAGCGACAGCGCGACTGCGACGCCGTTGGCCGGCTTGGCCGCGCGCGCCATGATGACGGAAACGATCAACGCCAGCGGCAGCGCGGCCATCGCGGTCTTCGAATGGGTGAAAAAAAGAAACGGCAGCGCCAGCATGATGATGACGGCGCCGAGGCCGAGACTGCGCACGCGGGCGACAAAAATACCGATGAAAACAAACAACACCATCACCGCGCTGGCTTCGTTCTTATGGCCGAAGATGCCGCGCCAATCGCCGGCAAGCTCCGGTTCGATCACATCCGAAGCCTGGTGGATCGTCAGCTGTGGCACCAAGGCGACGCCGAGATAACAGGCGGCGAGCACGATCAACACCGCCACGGCCATCACGTCGGCGAAATGCCGGGGGGTTTTTGGCACCAACAGCACCATGCCGGCGATGCCGATGGTCACCAGCGCAAAGGCAAGTCGGCGGGCGGACTGGGCAGGATCCCACGACGTGGCGACGGTCAAAGCGAACCAAAACAGCGTCACTAGCAGAACCGGCCGCACCAGAAGCAACAATCGCTGCGGCTGGTGAAACAGGTTCCATGCCGCGAGCAGCACGAACAAGGTCGAATAGCCGAGCTGATTGGCGAGGTTGCCGGCCTCGGTGACCTCGATCGGCTCATCCAGAGCGGGAAAGGGGTGGAACGAAAACCACAGCGCCAGAAATACCGCGGCGATCAGCACGCTGCGGATCAGAATATCGGCGGGACTGGTCCTTTCGACCGCAAAATCTTGCCGCGGAAGATAGCCGATATTCGCCACGACGACTTTCCTCGCTCGCGCCGGATCGAGGCGCCGCTTGCGGCCGCGCCGCCGCTCAGGCGGCTCCGACGCCGGTCAGCACCGCGCCCAGGACTTTTTGCGCATCGGCACCCAGCCGCGCGACGAACAGTGCGATGGCGTCGTCGTCGCGCTCGTCGGCTCTGGCGACCAGCACGATATGATCGACCAGTCCGGCAAAGAACCGGGCGCTCGGGTCGCGGGCCACGTCCACTGCGGCGACGATCACCATGTCGAAGCGTTTGGTCTTGTCGAAGGCCTCTTTGATGTCGGCGTCGCTGATGCGGCGATCGCGGCGGCTGTTCGGCGAAACGAACGGCAAGAGATTGACGTTGGTGTCGCGGTCGCGAACGATCACCTCGGAGAGCTCGCGGCGGCCGACGGCGACGTCGACCAGCCCGGCCTCGCCTTCATCGGCGTCGATCGCCGACAGCGTCCGGCACTTGAGGTCGGTATCGATCAGCAGCACGCGCTGGGTCGCCGCGGCCGCCGCGGCGAGCATCAGCGCCACCGATGCGGTGTCGTCTTCGTCGTCGGCGGCGACGACGAGAACGCTCGGATTGCCGCGCTTTTTGTGACTAGCGCGCACGGCCGCGTACACTTTCTGGATTTCGCCGGCGAAACGCGAATGCGGGTCTTCCACCGCATCCAGGCCGAACGCGATATCGACGTTGGGCAATGTCGCCAGCACCGTAATGGCGCGCGGCGGCTCCGGCGTCTCCCATAATTTCTTGGCGAAGGCGCCCAGTCTGCCGAAATTGGCTGGTGCCCTCGCTTGCGTCTTTGCTTGCTTCTTGGCCGGCCGCGGCGTGGCGTCTTCGGCCGCTTCCCGCATGATGACAATGCCGACGCCCGAGGCGAAGCCGAGCAACATCGCCGCCAAGCCGAGAACGAGGCTCGACGGCGGCGAGCTGCGGTACAGCGGCCGATCGGCCTTGGAGATGATGCGGATGTTCTTGGTATCGACCTGCTCCTGCTCGCCGGTTTCGCGGGAGCGGACCAGAAACGATTCGTAGACCGCGCGGCTCGCCTGCACGTCGCGCTCGAGCTCGCGCAAGCCGACCAGCGATTCGTTGGTGCTGACCGCGGTGTTCTTGAGCGCATCGACCTGGCGCGACAGCATGTCCTCGTCGGCCTTGGCGCGCTCGTATTCGGCGCGGTCGGACTGCGCGATGCGGTTGACCTCGTCTTCGATCAGCTTCTGCAGGCGCGCCCCCTGCGCCTCGATCTCGATGACCGCGGGGTGACGTTCGCCGAGCGAGGATTTTTGCTCGGCGTCGCGGCGCATAATCTCGGCATATTGGCTGCGCAACATAGTGATGGTCTGCGACTGCACCGCTTCCGGGAAGGCGCCGATCGGCGTCTTCGAATGCAGCACGCTTTCGACCTGGTCGAGGCGCGCCTTCGCTTCCGAAGTGCGTGCGCGCGCCAAGCTGAGTTGGGAGTTCAGGCCCGTAAGCTGCTGCTCGTTGACCAACTCGCCATTGGCGCCGACGATATTGTGGCTCGCCTTGTAGGCCTCGACCCTTTGCTCGGCGTCGCGGACGCGGGTCTGCAGCTCCTTCAGCCGCGCCGTCAGCGCTTGCGAGATCTGGCGGGCGGCGTTGGACCGCACTTCGGTCTGCTCGGCGAGATAGGTTTGCGCGATGGCGTTGGCGATGCGCGCGGCCTTTGCCGGGTCTTCACTGGTGACGCTGACGTCGACCACATAGGTGCGCTCGGAGCGCTTTACCTGGACGCGCTTTTGCAGCTCGTTCAACGCGGCAAGCGCGCCATATTGCTGCGCCATCGCGCCGCGCATGAATTCCGGATCGCGGTCGAGGCCTTCCGAAGCGACGACGCGGCGCAGCACATTGTCGGAGGCGATCACGCGCGCCTGGCTCTCGACCTGGAGCACGGCAGCATCGCTTTGTTGAATGGCCGGCGAGATGTCGCTCTGGGCTGCGCGCAAATCCATCGGGTCGATGAGGATCTGCGTCGTCGCCGTGTATTTGTGCGGCACCAGCAGCACGAAGGCCGCGGCCAGACCGACCGCAATCATCGTCGACAGCAGGATCGTGATTTTGCCCCGCCACAGGACGGACCAGATTTTCTGGACGTCGATCGGGGGAAGGGACGCGAAGCCCAGGCTCAGATCGCGCCTTGCGACCGCTGCCGACGGCATATGACTCGACGCTTCAAACATTCACGCTGATCTCGACACCGCGGACGGTCGGCCGCTTACATGGTAGCCCGCCACACGCGCCAGCAAGGTCACGCCACTGTGGCACAACCACGCAACGCGATATGGTTAATCAATTCATAAAGACTTAAGGTTAACGCCGCGTGTATTCGGCGTGCGCGACCGTCAAAATAACGAGCTTGCTGTGCGGCCGACGGGGCGTCGTCAGCGCAAAAAGCGGACGATGGCGCCGACGACGATCAGCAAGGCGACCACCGGAAGCCAGAGCAGAATCGCGCCGGCGAACACCAGCAAGATCGCCGCGGCAAGGATGGCGAACACCAAGGTCAACATGGCGACGCCGAACGGCCCGATCCGCGTCACATAGACGCGATGCATGCCGGCCGCCTCGTTCGGCCCATAGGCGCGCCAAGCCGTTCGCAGCCGGTCGGAGCCGCGTCCTGGCCCGCGTTCTTGGCGGTCCGGCGGAATGATCTCGGGCTCGACCCGAGGCAGTTCCGGCTTATCCTGATCGTTCGCCATGGCGGCCGCTCGTGGGTTATGGGCGGCACTCTATCTAGGTTTCGGCGCCGCGGCCACAAGCGGCGCTTTGCCGCCCTCTTTCTTTCACGCGCTTGCGTTGGCGCGGCTTTCGATGCGGTCGAACCGCGCCAGCCGGTAGACGGCGATCGAGACCAGCCAGCTCACGACGAAGATGGCGATGATGAGATAGCCGAGGCTGCCGAAGTTGTCGTTCAGCCTGCCGATATAAAACCAGAACGGCCCTTCGAGGTTCCATCGATCGGCCACGAGGCCGAGCGCTTCGACGCCGCCGATCAGCACGGCGACCAGCACTGAAACAAACGTAATGGTCAGATTGTAATAGAGCTTGCGGATCGGCTTGGTGAAGGCCCAGCCATAGGCGCCGAGCATCAGCACGCCGTCGGTGGTGTCGATGAGCGACATGCCGGCGGTGAACAGCGCGGGAAAAACCATGATCGACCAGATCGGCAAGCCTTTCGAAGCTTGCGCCGCGGCGATGCCGAGCAAGCCGATCTCGGTTGCGGTATCGAAGCCGAGGCCGAACAAAAAGCCCAGCGGATACATGTGCCAGCTGCGCGAGATCAGGCGGAACATCGGCCGGAACAAGCGGCCGAGCACGCCGCGCTGCGCCAACAGATGATTGAGGTCTTCCTCGACGAAGGCGCCGCCGCGGCGCACGTCTTGGAAAGTGCGATAGACCGACAGCAGAATGACGAAATTGGCGGCGGCGACGACAAACAGAAAAGTCGCCGAGACCAGCGTGCCGATGGTGCCGCCGACGAGCTTGAGCCCGTCGAAGCGGCCTTGCAGCGCGCTGGTGGCCAGCGCGATGACAGCGGAGGCGAGCACGACGACGGTCGAATGCCCGAGCGAGAAGAACAAGCCGACGCCGATCGGCCGCTTGCCTTCCTGCATCAGCTTGCGCGTCACGTTGTCGATCGCCGCGATATGGTCGGCGTCGACGGCATGGCGCAGGCCGAACGCATAAGCCAGGAAGGCGGTGCCGATCAGCACCGGATAATCGCGAAACGCGATCAGCGCCCAAACCCACGCCAGAACATTGGCGGCGATCAGCAGGCCATAAATGCCGACAAGCTTGCCGCCAAGCTCGGAATCCCGGTCATTGAACAATCCGAATAAGGTTTTACGCATGATCGTATCGGCACGACGCCCGGCGCGAGCGATAGCCTATCGATACGACGCAGCTTACGAGGCCGCAAGAGCACGTGAGCGAAATTTATATAATCGTCATACCGGCGTGCGGGACAGACGCCGCGGCCGCGATCCTCGATTATTCCGGCTGAATGCCGGCAGCTTTGATGACGGCGCCCCAGCGCTGCGTCTCGGCTTTGAGAAAGTCGCTCATCTGCGCCACCGTGCCGCCGCCGGGCGACAGGCTGAGCTGTTTGTAGCGGTCGAGCAGCTCCGGATCCTTCATCACCTGGTTGGCCGCGTCGTTGAGCTTGGCGACGGCCCCGGCCGGCGTTTTCGGCGGCGCGGTCAGCGCGTTCCAGGTATCGGATTCGCAGCCGGCCACGCCGGCTTCTTGCAGCGTCGGCACGTCAGGGATCGCCGCGACCCGCTCTCTGGTCGCGACGGCGAGAATTTTCGCCTTACCCGCCTTGTTGAGCTCGATCGATGTCGCGAGTTCATTGAACATCAGATCGACGTGGCTTGCGATCAGATCGTTGAGCGCCGGCGCGGTGCCTTTGTACGGCACGTGAACGAGCTGGATATGCGTGATCGTCTCGAACAGTTCCGTAGTCAGGTGCGAGGTGGTGCCGATGCCCTGCGAGCCATAATTGAGCTTGCCCGGATTGGCCTTGGCGTAGGCGATCAGCTCCTGCACGGTGTTGGCCGGGAAGTCGGGCCGCACCAGGAGCACGTTCGGGACATGCGACATGATCACGACCGGCGTGAGCAGCATCGGATCGTAATTGAGCGACTTGTACAAAAACGGAGCGGTGGTGATCGGCGCCGGCTGCGATGCCAGCACGGTGTAGCCGTCCGGATCGGC
>JBAUYI010000446.1:0-5331 GCA_049584715.1 Xanthobacteraceae bacterium | reverse complement strand
GCCACTTTACATCACATCTATTTGATCCCAAACAGCATTAGCTACAGCGCGCTATAGGCAATGCTGGGCAGCCGCACGATCCGCCGCCGGCCGATGCGGCGGATGAGATCGGTCTCGGCATCGGCGGCGGTCTCGGAATGGCCGCCCAGCGCGGTGTAGAACTCTTTCGCGATCAGGAGACCTTGCTCGGGCCGCGGCCGCGCGCCCAGCGCACTGGCCAGCAGCGAAAGCGCGTCCCGCAATCCGGACTGCATCGGAGCGCCGCGGCGGAATACCGCCGCGCAGTCCGGCCGCGCCGTCAGTTCGACGAAGCGTCGCGCGTCGCCGGTCCATGGCGCATCGAGGATGGTTCCCGGCCGCAGGAACAACAACCAGCGAGCGCGCGCTTTGCCGGCCGCGCTTTTCAGCCGCTGTGCCGTCGTGCCGTCGATGACCATGAAATTGCAGCCGGCGACTTCAGCCACTTCCGCGGTGTCGTCGCGGGAGCCGCCGTCGGCGATCATCACTTCGCGGATGATGCCGGCAGTCGCGCCCGACACCAGCGCCGCCAGCGTCGGTACCAGGGCGCGCTCCGAATCCCTGGTGGCGATGATGATGCTCAGCATGTGCTGCGCTGTCCGCCATGGATTGGCGGTATCGCGAAAAAGAGCCGCGCCTGCATCGTTTTCATGGGGTTCGTCGTTATCCGGGCAAGCTCATAGGCCCAGGCGCGGCCGGTTCCAAGGCTATCCACCGTTCACGCCGAGTTGTTCTTGTTTTGTTCCAACGAAAGGATTAGCTTACAGCCATGAGTTCGATGTCCGCCTTGAAACGCCCGCCGGCACCGCTGCCCTCCGCGCCGGCGGGCGAATTGGGAAGTCTGGTCGACCGCGAGCGCCGGCGCGGCCGGGGCACGCTGTCGAACGCCTCGGGCCGCTATGAGCCGCTGGCGCGGGTTGCCTTCGACGACGGCTGGCAGGGCCTTGAGGATCTGCCACCGTTCAAGACCACGGTGACGGCCGACACGACGCGTAAAATCATCACCCGCAACGATTCGCCGGACATTTCCTTCGACCGCTCGATCAATCCGTATCGCGGCTGCGAGCATGGCTGCGTCTATTGTTTCGCGCGGCCGACCCACGCTTATCTCGGCCTGTCGCCGGGGCTGGATTTCGAATCAAAGCTGTTTATGAAGCCGAACGCGCCGGAATTGCTGGAGCGCGAATTGTCGGCGCCGAGCTATGTGCCGAAAGTCATCGCCATCGGCACCAATACCGATCCGTATCAGCCGATCGAACGGCGCTACAAGATCATGCGCCGCATCCTGGAAGTCTTGGATAGCGCCGGCCATCCGGTCGGCATCGTGACCAAATCGGCGCTGGTGTTGCGCGATCTCGATATTCTGGCGCGCATGGCCGAGCGCAATCTGGTCAAGGTGGCGCTTTCGGTCACCACGCTCGATCCGCAATTGGCGCGCACCATGGAGCCGCGCGCCGCGACCCCGCCGCGCCGGCTCGAGACGTTGCGGCAATTGGTCAAAGCCGGCGTGCCGGCGACGGTGATGGTGGCGCCGGTGATTCCGGCGCTCAACGACGACGAGATCGAGCGGATCCTCGAAGCGGTCGCCGCGGCCGGCGTGCGCCATGCCGGCTACGTGCTGCTGCGGCTGCCGCTCGAAGTGCGGGATCTGTTCCGCGAATGGCTGATGACGAATTTCCCCGACCGTTACCGCCACGTCTTCAAGCTCATCCGCGACATGCGCGGCGGCAAGGATTACGATTCGACTTTCGGCCAGCGTCAGACCGGGACCGGCCCGATCGCCTGGATGATCGGCCGCCGCTTCGAAGTCGCCTGTGAAAAGCTCGGCTTCAACGCCGCCAAGCATAAGATCACCACAGAGCATTTCCGTCCGCCGCGGCCGGGCGCGAAGCAGCTCGATTTGTTCTAGGGCGCGTACTCATAAAATGCTGAAGGCGCAATATGGCAAATGCCTATTGCGCCGCACGAGTTGTCTTTCCCAAGGTGAATTCAGGCCTGCGGAGGCCCATCGCAATCCAGGCGGCGATCAGCTTCAACATAAACTTGCCGGAGCGACCACTATAATTCGGCAGGTCATCGCCAAGCTCGACGCCGACGCGCCGCTCTTTTGTCATGACCCGCATTTCAAGTGGCGGTGCGCCTGTCGGAAAGCGGTTCCGGTATATCGACAGCCAGTGCCCTTTGGTGAAGTCAAGGAACATTGCTGAATTGCAGCACGTGGCGACAACCCGTCGGGTCGGGGAATCAGGTTTGAGCCGATGCTCTTCAAGATAGTCCTGCCCCGTTACGCACTGCACGCGATCCTTTCGATATAGGACAAGGCTCGTTCCACTGTCGGGATCGAGCACGGGCGGCGCGGAAGTCAGCTGCTCGAACCGGCGTCCGGCTTCTTGGCAGCTCGTGCAATAGCAGGAGCAGGTCAGAATCGGCGGACCTAGTACCTCGAATTTCACCTTGCCGCATCGGCATGTCGCGGAAAGGTGTTCGTGCTGCTTCCGGTTCACTGCGACTTCCCATTCTTGTTCTAGGGCGGCTATTCAACTTTGAGACCGTTTGCTTTGATCACCCGGCCGAAGCGCTCGTCGTCGGCACGGATGAGCGCGGCCATCGCGTCGGGCGTCGTGGCAAACGGCTCGCCGGAGCCGGCGGCGGCGAGCTTTGCGGCGAACTCAGGCTGCGCGATCACCGCATTCGCTGCGGCGCGCAGTCGCGCGACAACCTCCGGCGGCGTTGCCGCGGGTACGAACAATCCCTGCCATATCGTCACGTCGTAAGCCGGGTAAATTTCCGAAATGGACGGCAGGTCGGGAAAAATCGGCGACCTCTTGCGGCCGCTGATGGCAAGCGCGCGCAGCTTGCCCGCCTGCACCAGCGGCGTCACTGAGCCGCCGCCGAACATGGCCGCTACCTCGCCGCCCATGACGCCGATCGCTGCCGGCCCGCCGCCCCGGTAAGGCACGTGCGTCATCTGAATTCCGGCCTGTTCCTTCAAGAGCTCCATCGCCAGATGGTGCTCGCTGCCGTTGCCGATCGAACCATACAAAAGCGGCGGCCTGGCGCGGCCGGCATACGTGATGAAGTCGCGAAAACTTTTGGGTTCAAGGGCGGGATTTTCAGTCAGCAGCAGTTCGTCTGATGTGATGGTCGCGACCGGCAGCAGATCCTTGAATGGATCGATCGGCATT
This sequence comes from Xanthobacteraceae bacterium, assembly GCA_049584715.1. Classification (GTDB taxonomy): domain Bacteria; phylum Pseudomonadota; class Alphaproteobacteria; order Rhizobiales; family Xanthobacteraceae; genus BOG-931. The sequence continues at coordinate 2,128 of JBAUYI010000446.1, read as the reverse complement.
GTCGCATAGAGATGCGGGTTTACGGTGAGCAGCGAACCCGCCGACTGCAAGACCGTATAGCCGTCGGCGGCCGCGCGTGCGACGAGTTCGCCGGCAACATTGCCGTTGGAGCCCGGCCTGTTCTCCACCACCACGCTCTGCCCGAGGCGGACCGACAGTAATTGCGCGAGCACGCGAGCCACGAAATTGGCGCCGCCTCCCGGCGGAAACGCCACCAGCAGATGAACCGGCCGGTCCGGATAGGACTGTGCCAGCGCCAGCGTTGTGACAGCACGACGAATGTCGTGGCGGCGAGGCGAGCGAGCCAAGAAGTCAGCGAAACCATCTTTGGTCTCCAGCTTACGCGGAGAAGCTTGGCGATCGAATTTCGGCTGGATCGTCGCCGTCCGGCGCACAACTTAATCGATGCGCAGTCATCCCCGCAATTCTTCGCCGTTGACGTTCGCGTTGCGGATCGCGCCGCGACGTGATCATCATGCCGGCCATGAGTCGCAATGGAACCGCAACGGCGCGCCTGCCGCTCGACGAGGAGGTCGCGCGGCCGACATTCCGCCGCGAGCGCTCCGCGCTCAAGCGCGGGGTGTGGCCGGTTGCCGGCTGCGACGAGGCCGGCCGCGGCCCGCTCGCGGGGCCCGTGGTCGCCGCCGCGGTCATTCTCAATCCCGACGATGTTCCGCGCGGGCTCGATGACTCCAAACGGCTGACGCCGGAACGGCGCGAGGTGCTCTACGCGCGCATCTGCGCGCGGGCCCATGTGGCGGTAGCCTTGGCGCCGCCGTGGCGGATCGACCGCGACAATATTTTGCGCGCCTCGTTGTGGGCGCTGGCGCGCGCGGTGCTGGCGCTGCCAGTCAAGCCGCGCCTGGTTTTCGTCGACGGCCGCGACCGCATCGATGTCGCTTGCGATTGCGAAGCGGTGATCGGCGGCGATGGTGTCGTCGCGTCGATCGCGGCCGCTTCGATCGTCGCTAAGGTGACGCGCGACCGTCTGATGTCCTGCATGGGCGCGGCGCATCCCGGCTACGGCTTTGAGCGCCACAAGGGCTACAGCGTGCCCGAACATTGCTCCGCGCTCGACCGGCTCGGCCCGACGGTGCATCACCGCCGCTCGTTCTCGCCGGTGGCGCTGGCGCTCGGTGTGCTGGCTGCCGACGCCGACGAGGCGGCTCCGGGCATATTGCCTCTCTGAGAGGCCGGCCGTATAGCCACGCGGTCAGCGTATCGCGCAGGGCCCGATGTTTTACGTTCCGCTCTATATTGAGGCGTTGCGCTCGCGCCCGAACCTGCTGTTCTGGGCAGCCGCGCTGGCACAGGCGATCATCTGGCTCGTGGTGCCGATGGTATTTTACGCGGCGCCGCCCGGCGAACTGCCGCAACTCCTCGCCATCGGCCACGAATTCCAGCTCCACGGCGACGTCGGCCCGCCGCTGGCCTATTGGCTGGCCGAGATCGCGTTTCGCCTCGCCGGCCTGTTCGGCGTCTATGTGCTGGCGCAGATTTGCGTGGTCGTGACCTATTGGTGCGTGTTCGCGCTGGGCAGCGCCATCGTCGGCCCGGCTCACGCCGCCATGGCGGTGCTGCTGATGGTCGGCATTTCGCTGTTCACGGTACCGACGCCGGATTTCGGCCCGGCCATTCTCGCCATGGCGTTGTGGGCAATCGTGCTGCTGCATTATTGGCGCGCGGTCGGACAGGGCAGGCGCCGCTCCTGGTACGCGCTCGGCGTCGCGGCGGCGTTGCTGTTGCTCACCAGCAATGCCGCGCTGATCCTACTCGGCGCGCTGGTGCTGTTCACCGCCGTGACCGCGCGCGGCCGCGCCGCGCTCAACGCCAACGAGCCGTGGATCGTGACGATCGTGCTTGCCGTATTCCTGTTCGTGCACCTCATTTGGCTGCAAGGCATCGGCGATAGTCTATCGCCGACGCTGGCGCGGTTGCGCGACACCACCGCCTCAAGCCAGAACACGTTCGCCTGGCTGCGACTTCTCGGCGCGGTCTTGCTTGCCCATGCCGGCCTGGTCATCCTCGCCGTGTTGGCCAGCGGCTGGCCGCGCACCGGCGACACTCCGGCGCCGGCCATTGCGCGCATGCCGATCGATCCGGCAGCAATGACTTTCGTAAAAGTGTT
>JBAUYI010000445.1:0-5845 GCA_049584715.1 Xanthobacteraceae bacterium | reverse complement strand
CATGCGCAATCCGTGGGAAGTGTTCGTCGAGAAATATCCGCAGGGCTCGGTGGTCGAAGGCGAGGTCAAGAACAAGACCGAATTCGGCCTGTTCCTCGGCCTCGACGGCGACGTCGACGGCATGGTGCACCTGTCCGATCTGGACTGGAAACGGCCCGGCGAGCAGGTCATCGAGGAGTACAAGAAGGGCGACAAGGTCAAGGCGCAGGTGCTCGACGTCGACGTCGAGAAGGAGCGCATCTCGCTCGGCATCAAGCAGTTGAGCGGCAGTGGCGGTGGCGCAGCTACCGCGACCGAAGCCGGCGCTGCCGGCGAGCTCAAGAAGGGTGCGGTCGTCACCTGCGAGGTGACCGACGTGAAGGAAGGCGGCCTCGACGTGAAGATCGTCGGCACCGAATATTCCTCCTTCATCAAGCGTTCGGAGCTGGCGCGCGACCGTTCCGAGCAGCGTCCGGACCGCTTCGCCGTGGGCCAGAAGGTCGACGCCCGCGTCATCCAGTTCGATCGGCGCACCCACAAAGTACAGGTTTCGATCAAGGCGCTGGAAGTCGCCGAGGAGAAGGAGGCGATCGCGCAATACGGCTCCTCGGATTCCGGCGCGACGCTGGGCGACATCCTCGGCACCGCGCTCAAGCGCAAGGGCGAGGAGAACGAGAAGGGCGACGACGACACCGAAGAATAACCATTACCTCTCCCCGTAAACGGGGAGAGGGCAAAAACAAGGAGCCCGGCCATGTCGCTTGATGCCGACTTGATCGTCGACCGCCGCCGTATGCGCAGGAAGCTCACGTTCTGGCGCGTCATCGCCATCGGCGTGATCGTGCTCGCCGTCGCCGGCGTGGCGACGCTGGGCAGCAATCGCGCGGGCTTCACCGGGGTGCGCCCCTATATCGCCCGCGTTACCATCGAGGGCCTGATCCGCGGTGATCGTGACCGGGTGCAGGCGATCGACCGGCTCACGCGCTCGTCGCTGGCGCGCGCCGTCATCGTCCATGTCGACAGCCCCGGCGGCACCACCGCCGGCTCCGAGCAGCTTTACGACTCGCTGTCGCGGCTGCGCGAAAAGAAACCGGTCGTCATCGTCGTCGATAGCCTTGCCGCCTCCGGCGCCTACATCACGGCGCTGGCCGGCGACCACATCGTGGCGCAGCAGACCTCGCTGGTCGGCTCGATCGGCGTGCTGTTCCAATTTCCGAACTTCGCCGACCTGCTCGACAAGATCGGCGTCAAGGTCGAGGCGGTGAAATCGAGCCCGCTCAAGGCGTCGCCGAGCGGCTTTGAGCCGACCAGCCCAGAAGCCAAGGCGGCGCTGGATTCGATCGTCAAGGATTCCTACGCCTGGTTCAAAAACCTCGTACAGGATCGCCGTCATCTGAGCGACAGCGAGCTGCAAACGGTGTCCGACGGCCGCGTCTTCACCGGCCACCAGGCCATCGACCTCAAACTGATCGACGAGCTCGGCGACGAGCGGGCCGCGCTGGCCTGGCTCGCCAAGGAAAAGAACGTCGATGCCAAGCTGCCGGTGCGCGATTATGAGCTGCGTGGCCGCTTCAGCGACCTGCCGTTCCTGCACGCCTCCATGGTGGCTCTGCTCGACGCCACCGGGCTGACGACGCTGGCGCACCGGTTCGGCGACTGGGGCATGGTTGCCGAGGTAGAGCGGTTCAATCTTGACGGTCTGTTGGCCCTTTGGCACCCTGCGGCGGCGAATTGAGGTAACGTTCGCGGGCGACCGAAGGCGGCGACAATGATCAAGTCGGAACTGGTTCAGCATATCTCCACGCAAAATCCGCACCTTTACCAGCGCGACGTGGAGAACATCGTCAACGCCATTCTCAACGAGATCATCGCCGCGATGGCGCGCGGCGACCGGGTTGAGTTGCGCGGCTTCGGCGCGTTCTCGGTGAAGCAGCGTCCGGCGCGCACCGGCCGCAATCCGCGCACCGGCGCCCATGTCGCCGTCGATCAGAAATGCGTGCCGTTTTTCAAGACCGGCAAGGAAATGCGCGAACGGCTCAATCGCTCGAGCCCAGGTTGACCCGGGAACCGCGATCGGCCGGCAGCGTGCTCCGCAAGATCGTTGCGGCCGTCATCCTCATACCGCTCGCCATCGTCATCATTGCGTTTGCGGTGGCCAATCGTCAGATCGTGACGGTGTCGCTCGACCCGTTCAGCTCGGAGCATCCGGCGTCGTCGCTGACCTTGCCGCTGTTCGCGCTGATCCTCGTGCTGCTGATCGCCGGTGTGGTGATCGGCGGCGTGGCGGCGTGGCTGAGGCAGGCGAAGTGGCGACGCGTCGCGCGGCGGCTGGAACGCGAGGCGGACGCGTTGCGCGGCGAAGTCACTTCGCTCAGGCGTAGTTCGGGCAGCGGTACGAACGCGCCGGAGGCCAGCAGCCCGCCGGAACGGCTTCAGTTGAGGCTGCCGGTCCGGTAGGACACGGCCGGCCCGAGCAAGACAAAGCCCGCGCAGGGATGTAGAAGGGCGCCAATCAAGGACAGGCGACCCCAGGCAGGCATGTCGGTCATCGTCAAAATCTGCGGCCTTTCCACACCGGAGGCCCTCGATGTCGCACTCGATGCGGGCGCCGACATGGTGGGCTTCGTGTTCTTTCCGCCATCGCCGCGGCACCTGACATTAGTGCGGGCGCATGCGCTTGCCTCGCGCGTGCTGGAGCGCGCGCAAAAGGTCGCGCTGACCGTCGACGCCGACGATGCGCTGCTCGACGCGGTGGTCGAGGCTTTGCAGCCGGACATGCTGCAATTGCATGGTGCCGAATCCCCGGCGCGGGTCGAAGCGGTTCGGCGCATGTTCGGCCTGCCGGTGATGAAGGCCTTGCCGATCGCCGCGAAAAGCGATCTCGACGGCATCGCCCGTTATGCCGGCATAGCCGATCGCCTGCTGTTCGATGCGCGTGCGCCGCGGGAAGCGACGCGGCCGGGCGGGCTCGGCAGGCCGTTCGACTGGTATCTTCTGGAAAATCTCGATCCCGGCGTGCCGTTCATGCTGTCGGGCGGCCTCGATGCCGCAAATGTCGGTGAGGCATTACGTATCACCCGCGCGCCCGGGGTCGACGTCTCCTCGGGCGTCGAGCGCGCGCCGGGTGAAAAAGACCCCGACAAGATTCGCGCCTTCGTGCGCGCGGCTCGCGTTGCCGCCGCGGCCGTTGCGAGCCCGGCATGACCGTCGAGCGGCCAAACTCATTCCGCAGCGGGCCTGACGAGCACGGGCATTTCGGCATCTATGGCGGCCGCTTCGTCGCCGAGACACTGATGCCGCTTATCTTGCAGCTGGAGCAGGCCTACGCACAGGCCAAAGCCGATCCAGCTTTCCAAAAAGAAATGGACGGCTATTTGACCCACTATGTCGGCCGGCCGTCGCCGCTTTATTTCGCCGAACGGCTTACCGAGCATTGCAGACAGACGGCCTCCGGCCTTTCGGCAGGCGGCGCCAAAATCTATCTCAAGCGCGAGGAGCTCAATCACACCGGCGCGCACAAGGTGAACAACGTGCTCGGCCAGATTCTGTTGGCGCGGCGCATGGGCAAGAAGCGCATCATCGCCGAGACCGGCGCCGGCATGCACGGCGTGGCAACGGCGACTTTGTGCGCGCGCTTCGGGCTCGAATGCATCGTCTATATGGGTTCGGTCGACGTCGAGCGGCAGAAGGCGAACGTGTTCCGCATGCACATGCTCGGCGCCAAGGTGGTGCCGGTGGAATCCGGCGCCAAGACGCTCAAGGACGCGATGAACGAGGCGCTGCGCGACTGGGTCTCTAATGTCGACGCGACGTTCTACTGCATCGGTACCATCGCCGGTCCGCATCCCTATCCGATGATGGTGCGCGACTTCCAATCGATCATCGGCCGCGAGACGCGCGAGCAGATGGAACAGGCGGAAGGCCGGCTGCCGGATTCGCTGATCGCCTGCATCGGCGGCGGCTCGAACGCCATGGGCCTGTTCCATCCGTTCCTCGACGACGAGGGAATCGAAATTTTCGGCGTCGAGGCAGCCGGCCACGGCCTCGACACCGGCATGCATGCGGCCTCCATCGCCGGCGGCCGGCCGGGCGTGCTGCATGGCAATCGCACTTATTTGCTCATGAACGAGGACGGTCAGATCAACGAGGCGCATTCGATTTCCGCGGGCCTCGATTATCCCGGCATCGGGCCGGAGCACGCCTGGCTCGCCGACGCCGGCCGCGTTACGTTTCTGTCGGCGACCGACGATGAAGCGCTCAACGCGTTCCAGCTTTTGTCCAAGCTCGAAGGCATCATCCCCGCGCTCGAGCCGGCGCACGCCATCGCAAAAGTGCTCGATCTGGCGCCGCAAAAGCCGAAGGATCACCTCATGGTGGTCAATCTCTCCGGCCGCGGCGACAAGGATTTGGATTCGGTAGCGCGGCACCTGGGAAGCAAAGCGTAATGACCGAACGCATGGATCTGCGCTTTGCCGCGCTCAAGAAGGATGGCCGTGCCGCGCTCGTGACTTTCACCATGGCGGGCGATCCCGACGAAGCCACGTCGCTCGCCATCATCAAGGCGCTGCCCAAGGCCGGCGCCGATGTGATCGAGCTCGGCATGCCGTTCACCGACCCAATGGCCGATGGTCCGGCGATCCAGGCTGCGGGCCTGCGCGCACTTCATGCCGGCGCCAACATGAAGAAGACGCTTCGCCTTGTGCGCGATTTCCGCGCCGGCAACGATGTGACGCCGATCGTGCTGATGGGCTACTACAATCCGATCTACGTCTACGGCGTCGAAAAATTTCTCGCCGATGCCAAGGCCGCCGGCGTCGATGGGCTGATCGTCGTCGATTTGCCGCCGGAGGAGGACGCCGAATTGTGCCTGCCCGCGCTCAAGGCCGGTCTCAATTTCATCCGCCTCGCTACGCCGACCACTGACGACAAGCGGCTGCCGACCGTGCTCACGAATACGTCGGGGTTCGTCTACTACGTCTCGATCGCCGGCATTACCGGCTCCGCCGCGCCGGACCCGGGCAAGGTTTCAGGAGCCGTGGCGCGCATCAAGCGCCATACCAAGCTTCCGGTTTGCGTCGGCTTCGGCGTGCGTACCGCCGAGCAGGCCCGCGCCATCGCGGATAACGCCGACGGCGTCGTGGTCGGCTCGGCGCTGGTCGATGCGGTGCGCAAGAGTCTTGGACCCGGCGACAAGCCGACGGCAGCGACGGTGCCGGCAGTCACCGACCTCGTTCACGAGCTTGCCGAAGGCGTGCGCTCCGGCCGTGCCTGATGGCCGGCCAGCGGGCAACAATCGCCGGCGTTGAATTTCAGGTTCCCGATCCACACATATCCCCTCCGAAGCTGGAGGGAATGTCATGGCCCGCGATGTGGCCCGCGACTGGATGTGGTCGGAAGCCTGCGAGATGCTGGCGCGGGCCGAGCGTATGCACCGGGAGCTGTTTCGGCCCGCCGGCACCCAGGCGCGCCTGCCGGCCTGGGAGCCGCCGGTCGACATCCTGGAAACCGAATTTGAGGTTTTGGCGCTGGTAGCGTTGCCCGGCGTCGACGCCGAAAACGCGCAAGCCGTGATCGAAGACGGCGATCTCGTGGTCACGGGAACGCGCGTCCTGCCGGTGGAACTGCGCACGGCCGTCATCCATCGGCTCGAACTGCCGCAAGGGCGGTTCTATCGGCGGCTTCGGCTGCCGCCCGGCCGCTACGGCGCGGTGCGCCGCGCCGCCGCCGCCGGTTGTCTGGTGATTACTTTGCAGAAAGTGGGGACTCGTGGCTGAAGTGCTTGCAAAAGACGGAACGGGCGGCGGCGCCTTGCCGCCATTGCCGGCTGACGCGCTGATCATCGTGCCGGTGCGCAACACCGTGCTGT
>JBAUYI010000444.1:0-7677 GCA_049584715.1 Xanthobacteraceae bacterium | reverse complement strand
CGGGGAGAGGGGGAGTTTTTACCCGCGCGCGACGAGCCCCCTCACCCCAACCCTCTCCCCGCTGGGGAGAGGGAGTTCGCCTGCGTAAGCCCGCGCGCGGAAACAATCTCACTTCGCCACCTTTTTCATATAGCCGGTGATGAAACTGCGCATCTCCGGCGCAATCGTCAGCCGGTCGCGCACGGTCTGGTCGAGATTGGCGCTGACTTCGTAGTGCGGCACGAACTGGATCGCCGTCATGGCGTCGGTGGCGTAGCCGGCGTCGTCGTTGAGCGCGGCCAGCGCCTGGCGCAATGCCGCGACCGCGGCCGGCGGCGAATCCGGCGGCATGGCGACGAGGCGGAGCATCTGGGCGTCGACGGCGAGATTGGTCTTGTAGGCGTCCCACAGCTCGCCCGCCGGCGTGCCGCCTTTGACGCTCTTGTAGAACTCGGGAAACGTCATGATGTTCTTCCCCGCCATCGCCGGCAGCGGCGCAAAGCCCTTGCCGTTGTAGGTGGCGTCGTACCACAGTGGCATCACCGTGCCGGTCTTCACCAGGCTCGGCTCGACGACGCTGAAATAGCCCGGCGTCGATTCCGAGTGCACGTTGATCTCGCCGTTCTGCAAAGCGAGCCGCGCGGTGTTGCTCGAGCGATAGCCGGTGACGTAGCGGTAGTGCAGGCCGAGCATGTCGAAGGTCAGGCGCTCCAAAAGGTCCTTCGAGGAATCGACGCCGAGGCCGCCGACCACGAGGCCTTCCGCTTTCATCAGATCGGCCGGAGTTTTGATGCCGGGCGGCGTGTCGGCGCGCATGTAATAGACCGCGTTGCCGGTCTGCGCGCCGATGAAGGCGTAGCTTGCGAACGGCACGCGGAACGCGCTGGGATCGATGACGGAATTCCACGCCGTGCCGGTGAGATAGCCGAACATGGTGCCGTCCTTCGGCCCGATCTCGCCGAGGTAAGCGGCGCCGACCATGCCGCTGGCGCCGTCCTTGTTCTGCACCACGATGAGCGGATTGCCGCCGATATGCTTGACGATGTGCTTGGCCAAGAGCCGGCCTTCGACGTCGGTCGGCCCGCCGGGTGCGAAGTTGATCAGAAGCGTCAGCCGCTTGCCCTGGTAGAACGGCTCCTCGGCGCGCGCCGCGCCGGCGGCGAATGCGAGCGCGGCGGCAATGATGACATGCAGCATCCGTTGCATGGCGTTATCATCGGCCTTCGCCGATGACGAAGCAATGGACCCTATTTGCGCTGTTCGCCTGCTGGTTGGCATGGCTGTGCCTTTCGCCTGCGCACGCCGACGCGATCGGCGATTTCTACGGCGGCCGCACGGTGACGCTGATCGTCTCCACCAGTTCGGCAGGCGGCTACGACACCTTGGCGCGGGCGATTGCCCGCCATATCGGCACGCATATTGCCGGCCATCCGACCGTCATCGTGCGCAACATGCCGGGCGCCGGCGGGCTCACCGCGACCAATTATCTGTATGCCGCCGCCGAGCGCGACGGCTCGGTGATCGGCCTCGTGCAGAACAATCCGCCGTTCGAGCCGCTGTTTGGCACGCCGGAAGCGCGGTTCGATCCGCGGCAGTTCAACTGGCTCGGCACGCCGAGCGTCGAGACCGCCATGGTGCTGGTCTGGAAAACGGTGCCGGCTTTTTCGCTCGACGATTTACGCACACGCGAGACCGTGATGGGCGCGTCCGGTGCCAATTCGACGCCGGCGTTTTTCGCGCGCCTGTTCAACGCCACCCTCGGCACGAAAATGAAAGTCATTCCCGGCTATCCCGGGCAGAACGACGCGCTGGTCGCCATGGAGCGCGGCGAGCTCGACGGCTATCCGAGCGTGTTCTACAGCGCGCTATCGTCGACGCGGCCGACCTGGCTTGCGGACGGCACCGCGCGCGCCATCGTGCAATACGGTCCCGCCAAGCTGCCGCAACTCGCCGGTGTGCCGTTCGTGCCCGATCTGGTCAGCGGCGCCGACAAGCTTCTCTTGGACGCGGCGTTCGCGCCGCTGTCGATCGGCCGGCCGCTGCTGATGCCGCCGGGAGTGCCCGCCGAGCGCGTCGCGGCGCTGCGCCAAGCGCTGGCCGAAACTTTCGCCGATCCGGAATTTCTGGCCGAGGGCGACAAGATCGGATTGTCGCTCAACGATCCGCGCAGCGGCGAGGAGCTGTTGCGCGTGATCGAGCGTGCTTACGCTCTGCCGGCGGAGGTCATCGCGCGGCTGCGCAAGCTCAACACGCCGTAGGCGTCACTCGGCGGTGTTTCCCGGATGCGGCGCAGCGTGAAGCGGTGCGCCGCTGATCCGGGATCGTCGCAGACGCTGACTTTGTAACGATCCCGGGTCTGCAGCGCATCACCATAGCGCGCGCAAGACGCGCGTGAACGCGCTTATGGCACTGCGCTGCGCCCGGGAAACGATTATTTCGCCAGCGCATCGGCGCCGGCCTTGGCGACTTGGGCGTCCTGCGACGACAGCGCGCCGGAGACGCCGATGGCGCCGACGATCTTGCCGTCGACGATGACCGGGATGCCGCCTTCGAGCGGCGTGATGTCCTTGAGCGCCAACAGCCGCATGCCGGCCCCGCCGGCGGCGATGGCGTCGTCGAGCGCCTTGCTCGGGCGCTTGAACTCGAGCGCAGTGCGCGCCTTGCCTTCCGACACGGTGGTCGCCGACAGCTGGGCGTTATCGACCCTGTGGAACATGATCATGTTGCCGCCGCTGTCGAGGATGGTGATGGCGACCTGCCAGGAATTCTTCGCCGCCTCCAGCTCCGCCGCCGCCATGGCGCGCTTGGCTTGGTCAAGCGTGATCGGCGGCCCGTAAGGCAGCGTCGCGGCCGATGGCGCCGCGGGCGCCTGGGCCAAAGCCGACCCGGCCGAGAGCGCCAAAGCGCAGGCCAGCGCTAACATTCGAAACATCTGGAAAGCCTCCTCAAACGGCGCCCCGCCGCGACGCGCGAGCGGCAGAATAAGGTGCAAAACCTGAAGGTGGAAGCCGTTGTCCGAAGCCTCGCAATTTCCCCTCCCCCTTGTGGGGAGGGGTAGGGGTGGGGGTCGCGAGGTAAGGCGTAAACGTCGACGCCTTCACATCACCTCCCGACCCCCCACCCTACCCTCCCCCACAAGGGGGGAGGGATTAGAAACGTGATCGTCACGCCCGGTGCGGCGCCAGCGCACAACGCATATATTCGCCGCACCAATCAGGAGGCGCCGCATGTTTTCATTCCGCAAGAAGCTGGAAATTCCGTCTGCCGATGAAGCTTTGCCCGGCCGCTCGACCGCCATCCCCACCGCCCGGACCCATTTCGTCAACGGCCACGCACTCAAGGGCCCCTATCCCGACGGGCTCGCCATGGCGATGTTCGGGCTCGGCTGTTTTTGGGGCGCCGAGCGCAAGTTCTGGGAGCTCGGTGACGCGGTCTATGTCACCGCGGCCGGCTATGCCGGCGGCCTGACGCCAAACCCGACCTACGAGGAAGTCTGCAGCGGCCGCACCGGCCACAACGAAGTCGTGCTCGTGGTCTACGACCCGAAGAAGATTTCCTACGAGCAGCTGCTCAAGACGTTCTGGGAAAGCCACGACCCCACCCAAGGCATGCGCCAGGGCGGTGACGTCGGCACCCAATACCGCTCCGGAATCTATACGTTCACGCCGGAGCAGCACGCGGCGGCCGAAGCCTCGAAGGCGGCTTACGCCAAGGCGCTCGGCGCCGAACGGATGGGGCCGATTACCACTGAGATCCGTGACGCCCCGCCGTTCTATTTTGCCGAGGATTACCACCAGCAATATCTGGCGAAAAATCCTCACGGCTATTGCGGCCTCGGCGGCACCGGCGTGAGCTGTCCGATCGGCACGGGGGTGGCTGCTTAAGGTCACGACTAGTGCGTGGCGAATGGCGAATAGGTTAGAGTAGCGCTCGCTGTTCGCCGCGCGTCTGTCCGCGCGGCTCTCCTGGAGGTCGCAAGCCATGCGCTGGCCGGACGGACGCTACATCCAGGCGTCGATTTTCTTCAGCCGCTGGCTGCTGGCGCCATTCCTGCTAGGGCTGCTGCTGTGCCTGGTGTTGCTGCTCTACCGCTTTTTCGCCGATCTGTTTGTGCTGGTCCTTCAGCTTGCGCAGATGAACTGGCACGATCTCGTCACCAACGTGCTCAATCTGGTCGATCTGGCGCTGACCGCCAATCTCATCCTCATCGTCATCTTTTCCTCTTTCGAAAACTTCATCCGCCGCATCGATCCTGCCGATCATCCGGACTGGCCCGAGGGCCTTACCCAGGTCGATTTCAGCGAGCTCAAGCAGAAGCTGCTCGGCTCGATCGTCGGCATCGCCGCGGTCGATGCGCTGGCCTGGTATTTCGATCTGGAAAAAGAGCCCGATACGACGAAGCTCGTCTGGGTGCTGGCGTTTCCGCTCACCTTCGCCGTCTGCATGCTGATCCTCGCCATTTCCGACCGGCTCGGGCGACGCAGCGACAAGGGCTCAGGCTGAGCGATACTGTCGCATTTGCGACCCGCACCGCGACATTTTCCCAAGTCTTTCCATCTGGTTAGGGATTATTAACCTTAACCGGCGTTAATCGGCCGCAACGTTCGTTCGAACGGGGTCGGAATTTAAGCGTATGCGGGTCATCCGCTCTTCCTTGCTGTTACTGGCCGTGGCGCTCTGCGCCGCGGGCTGCGCGTCGCAGCCGGTCGCCTATGTGCAGATGCCGCCGCCTAGCCAGATGCAGCCCAGCATCGACACGATGACTTACGGCGCACCCGCGCCCGCCTATCAACCCGGCTACGGTTATCAGCCCAGCTATGGCACCCCGAACGCGACGACTTACGCTTATCCCGCCAGTGCGGCGTGCACCGGCCTGCTGACTTGCGTTTTTCCGCAAGCGCCCAGCGCCTATCCGGCCGGCTATGGGTATCAAGGCGGCGCCACGGCTTATCAAGCTCCTCCCCGCTACGCTTATCCCGCCGCCGCAGCCCCTGTTGCCAGCCCCGCGCCGCTCTATAACGCCACGGCTGCGCCCGCGCCGGCGCCCGCGATGACCGCACGACAGCCCTACACGCTCGATTCGGGCGACCGCTTGCGCATCGTGGTGTTCGGCCAGGACGGGTTGACCAATTCCTATCTGGTCGATGCCAGCGGCCACATCGCCATGCCGCTGATCGGCTCGGTGATGGCGAAAGGCGAGACCACCGACCAGCTGTCGGCGCGGCTGGCCGAGAAGCTGCGCGACGGTTTCATCCGCGAGCCGCATGTGGCGGTCGAGGTCGAAGCCTACCGGCCGTTCTTCATCCTCGGCGAAGTCACCGCGCCGGGCCAATATCCCTACATCGCCAACATGACGGCGGAGACCGCGGTGGCGATCGCCGGCGGCTTCGCGCCGCGCGCCGTGCGCCAATCGGTGGTCTTGATCCGTACCTATAACGGCCAGCAGATGCGCATGACCGTTCCGCTCGGCTATCAGCTGCAGCCGGGTGACACGATCAACGTGCAGGAGCGGTGGTTTTAGCGGACGACGGACGACAGACGACGGGTAAAAAAGTAGAATTCTCTTTCTTATCTGTCCTCTGTCGTCCGTCCTCCGTCGTCTATTCTCCGGCGAAATAGCGCTCTCGATAGCTAACCTCCTCGACATTGCCGGCCAGCGCCCAGTTCGCCAATTCCTCGTGGCGCGCGAACCAGACGTCCGGCGACTTGGCGATGTACTGCAAAATGTCCTGCAGCACCGCGGTCATCAGCGGCCGGCCGCCGAACTGGCAGTGGATGACCAGCACCAGAAGCGACATCGGCTCGTTGGCGGCGAGATAATCGAACGTGCCCTTGTGCGCGTCATAGAGATCGCGCGGGTTCGAGCGCATGACGCGGTTGTCGGAAAAATCGGTGGTCGGTACGCCGGCGATAGTGCCGTACGGCGTTTTGATCAGGATCGGCAAGTCCGCATAGGTGACGTCGCAGGTCCATTTCAGGCCGGCCTGCGCCAAAAAATCCGCGGTCTCCGGCGTGAAGGCGACCACCGGGCTGCCCCAGCCGGTGACCTTCTTGCCGCCGCAGGATTCCAGCGCGTCGATGCTCTTGCGGATCGTCTTCTGCTGATCCTCGAGCGACATGTAGGCGAGCAATTGATCCTGAGTATAGGCGTGCGCGGCGAGGTCGTGCCCTGATTTCACGATCTGCTTGACCGCGTCGGGATACTCCTCGGTGCAGCCGCCATTGGTGAAAAAGGTGCCGGGGATCGCCAAGCGGTCGAGCATGCGGATCAGCCGCCAGACGCCGACCCGGCCGCCATAGGTCGACCACGCCTTGCTGGCGTGATCGACGGTGCCGGATTTCAGATGCGTGGTCTGCACCGAATAATTCGGCGCCGCGCCTTCCGACCAGGTCTCGAACATCACCGTCACCGAGACCGCGATCTTTTTGCCGTTCGGCCAAGCTGTTTTGTTTGTCACAACGTCGCTCCTTTATTCGATCGGCGGAATGCCCATCGCCGGAATCAATTGCCGCCATTTCTTCAGATCGTCGGCGATGAAGGCCGAGAATGCGGCGTGCGGCAGGTAGGTTGGCGCGCAGCCGATCTTGGCCAGATTATCGCGGAAGCTTTGCTGCTGCTCGACCTCGGCGGTGGCGCGATCGAGTCGCTCGACGATTGCGGCGGGCGTGTTCGGCGGTGCGATCAGGCCGAACCAAGTATCCATGCGGACCTCGGGCAGACCGTATTCCGCGGTGGTCGGCACGTCGGGAAACAGCGGATGCCGGCTCGGCCCAGTCTGCGCCAGGATCAAAAGCTTGCCGCCCTCGGCGACACGCGCACTCGAAAGTCCCAGCGACACCATGTCGATCTGGCCCGCCATGGCGTCGGTCGCGGCCTGGCCGCCGCCGCGATAGGGCACGTGGACGAGATCGATCCCGGTCTTGAGCTTGAGCTCCTCGACGGCGATGTGCAGCGCGCCGCCGACGCCGCCCGAGCCGTAGCGCAATTTTCCGGGATTGGCTTTGGCGTAGGCGATGAATTCCGGCAGCGTCTTCACCGGCAGGCCCGGATAGATCGCGAACACCGTCCACGACGAGGTGACCAGCGCCACCGGCGTGTAATCCTTGCCCGGCTCGTAGCGATAGTCCTTTTTCAGGAATGGCAGCATGGTCAGTTCGGACGGGCCGACCATCAGCGTGTAGCCGTCCGGATCGGCGTGGCTGAGCACATCGGTACCGAGCATCGTCATGCCGCCGGAACGGTTGTCGACGACAATCGGCTGCCCGAGCCGCACACTCATCGCCTCGGCATAGAGGCGGCCGAGCACGTCGACCAGCGAGCCGGCCGGCGTGGTGATGATCAGGTGAATCGGCCGCGATGGATAGTCGTCGGCGGCCACCGGGTGCAACGCGCCGAATAGTACGAAGGCGACTATGCAGAGCCTCGCGATCGACCGACGTCGCGGCATCTTGCTCCCCGAACTGCATCCGGAATACGCCAGCGTCGGAGCTGGCTCATGCGGGCTCCCTCGCCCCGGAGGGGAGAGGGTGGGGGTGAGGGGGTTCGGAGTCGCCGGGAGAGTCTCCGATAGGCCCGAGCCCCCTCACCCCGCCCTCTCCCCGCTGGGGAGAGGGAGAAGAACGCGGTCGCGGCTATTCTTCGCGATACCGCATCTCCTGTTTGCTATTTCACGTTCTTCGCCAGGAACGCCATCGAGC
>JBAUYI010000443.1:0-1546 GCA_049584715.1 Xanthobacteraceae bacterium | reverse complement strand
GCGTGGTTTACAGGCCCAGGGCTTGAAGCCGTAGTGGGTGGCGAAGGCCAGGAAACGCGGGTTGTAGATGGGCCCCTCGTCGTCGTGCCGCAACACGACCACCTTCTGATTGTCGTACAAGCAAGTGGCGGCCACGCCTTCGAGATAGGTGAAAGCCCGGACATGCTCCCGGATGGTGCTCGTGAAGTCCTGAGCATCGACGAAGCGCATATAGGCGCGACGCGAGTAAGCCAACAGGTAGTTGAACAGATAGACGCGCCGGCGGCCTTCCTGAGTGAAGTCGATGTCATAAACGCCATAATCCATCTGTGCCTGCTGCGCTGGCGCTGTCTCGAAGCGCAGCACCGGCTCTTGAATCGGCCGCGGCCGCAGCAACAGGACGCGCTCACGGACGATGGTGTACTTGCCGGCAAAGCCCCGGCCCTGCAGTTCTTCGAACAGGCGCATGGCCGTCATGTCCGGATAGCGCGCCAACAGTTCACGCAGCACCGGCTCATAGGCGTCCAGTTGGCTTTGGCGACGCTTGGACGCTGGCGGCAAGTTGCTGGCCTGGGCCTGGCCGGCCCGCTCGGCCGCCACCTGATCCAGCACACGCTGGACGCTCTGCCGGGAGATGCCCAGCGCGCGGGCAATGCCGCGTACCGAGGCCTTCGCTTGCCGGCGCTCGACGATCGCGTTGCGCATGGCTTCGTTCATGGCGTTTGCATCTCCTGGAGCAGATCCTCGACCAACTCGGCCACCACCACCGCATCGCGCAGCAAACGTGTGAACGACGGCGTTAACAAGCTCCGATCGCTGGGCGTCAACTCGGCACGGCCACGGTGCAGCAGCCAGTGCTCCAGGCGTTCCAAATCGTCGAGCAAGTTCACCACGCGCTGCCGCACGCGATTGCCGGCGACGCTTAAGCGCGGGTCCTGGCTCCGCGGCGTGCTGCCGTGGGCGCGCTGCAAGGCCTCACGCGGCTCGGCCAGCACGTATTGTTCTTGGTCCCGGCTGGCCGAGCCCAGCAACAAGTCGACCACCCCACGCACCTCCGCTGTGTTCAGGGCTTCGCGGCGGGCCACCTGCAACACCTCCGCCTGGTTGCCCGCGGGCAACCGCACCACTTGCCGTGCCACGCTTACCGACAATAACCCCAAACGCAGGTCTTCTTTGGCCTCGGCCGCCAGCCGCTCCAGCAAGGCCAGGCGACGACAGACCCAACTCTTGTGCCGGCCCAACAGCGCTGCCGCCTCCACTTGCGACAGCCCGTCCTCACGCACCAACGCGTGCACGATCCACGCCTCTTCCAACTCGTGCGTCGAGCCGCCGACACGGTTGAGCCCATAGATGGCCGCCTTGGCGCCACGCTCATCCACCGCCAGCACACGCACGCTCAAACTCGCCCAACGCGGCAACAGCAACCGCGCCGCTGCCAAGCGCTTGAAGCCGTCCACCACTTCCGTGCCCCCCTCGTGCTGGCACACCACCACCGGCGCGATCTGTCCGTAACGCTGCAGCGACCGCGCCATCGCTTCCTCGGCCGCCGGATCGCACAGTCGATAAC
>JBAUYI010000442.1:0-16521 GCA_049584715.1 Xanthobacteraceae bacterium | reverse complement strand
CCCCTAACCCCTCCCCACAAGGGGGAGGGGAATCATGAGCGTGCTCGCAAACCTTGCTGCGGCCATCGGCGCCGACGGTTTCTGGCGCCGCTCTGGCGCCATGCTGCTCAAGGAATTTTTACAACTGCGCCGCGACCGCATCACGTTTGCGACCATGATCACCATTCCGCTGTTGCAGCTCGTGCTGTTCGGCTACGCCATCAACACCACGCCGCGCAACCTGCCGACCGCCGTGCTGCTGCAGGAATCCAGCGACGTCGGCCGCTCCATTCTGGCGGCGATGCAGAACACCAAGTTCTTCAAAGTGACCATGCTGTTGCACAACGATGCCGAGCTCGATCAGGCGCTGGCCTCGGGCAAGGTGCTGTTCGCCATCGAAATCCCGGCGAATTTCGAGCGCGCGTTACGCCGCGGCGACAAGCCGGCGCTCCTGGTCGCCGCCGACGCCACCGATCCGGTGGCGACCGGCACCGCGGTCGGGGCGCTCTCAGAGCTGGTCAACACAGCGCTTGCCAACGATCACGGCTTGCCCGATGCCGGCCAGCCGCTGTTCGAGATCCGCACCCATCAGCGCTACAACCCGGCCGCCGTGACCGCGCTCAATGTGGTGCCGGGGCTCCTTGGCACCATTCTGACATTGACCATGCTGATCTTCACGGCGCTGTCGGTGACGCGCGAGATCGAGCGCGGCACCATGGAGAGCCTGCTCGCCATGCCGATCACGCCGCTCGAGATCATGCTCGGCAAGATCGCGCCCTATGTGCTGGTCGGCTTCCTGCAGGCGGCGTTGATCGTCGGCGCCGGCGTGCTGATGTTCGGCGTGCCGATCATGGGCAACCTGGCGCTGTTGGCCGCGCTCGCCACGCTGTTCATCGCCACCAACCTGTCGTTCGGCTACACGTTCTCGACCTTGGCGCAGAACCAGCTGCAAGCCGTGCAGATGTCGATGATGTTCTTTCTGCCCAACATGCTGCTCTCAGGCTTCATCTTCCCGTTCCTCGGCATGCCGCGTTGGGCGCAAGTGATCGGGGAATTTCTGCCGCTCACGCATTTCATGCGTATCGCCCGCTCGATCATGCTCAAAGGCTCGACGCTCGGCCAATTGCAATACGATACGCTGGCGCTCGCCGGCCTGATGGCGGTGGCGATGACGATTGCGGTGACGCGATTCCGGCGGACGCTGGATTAGAGCGCGTCCTGGCGGCTATTGCAGCCCCAGCCGTTGCACTTGCGCGCCCGGGACAAGGTTCATCCGTCCGATCGCCTGGCTCCGCTTGTCCTCACTCGCGAGCAGTTGCCCGCGCAGCGCGATGATGACGCGCGCGGCGAGGGTGCGGTCCCGAACCAAGTCTGCATCTGCCGACTCGATGGCATGGTGTCGTCTGCTGACATCGCTTCGAGGTAATAGGCCTTGAGATCGTCGACGGCCCAGCGTAGCGCCTGCACCGGGCTTACCGCGGGATCGTCGGTGGCCGGCGGCGCGCCGCCGACGCTGGCTGCAAGGCGTCCGGCGCATTCGTCGATCGCGAGCCCGCTGAGACCGATCGTCGTCCGCCCGCTGGACGCGACGAACCGCTCGTGGACCGGTGCGACAGTTAAAGCCTCGTGCCGGAGCGCGCGATCGAGCGCCGCGCCATCGGCCAAGTCGGGCATGCCGGCGGTGAGGTCGAACGGCGGCTGCCAGTGCGGCACATCGACGGCGGTCGGATCGTCTTCGGGAAAATCCTCCAGCACGACCGGGCCGGAAGCGGCTTCGAGAAGACCAAGCGCCGCCGCGATGACGCGGGTCTGGAATGTTGGATCATTCGGCGCGCCGAGCGGCCGGCCGAGCTCGAACGGCACCCACAGCGCGCGCGGCGGCCGAACCTTTTCGGTGTGCAGCCGGATGAGGCTGATCGCCACCGCCGGCACGCCTTCCGCTTCCAGGTAATGAGCGAGCGCGCTCACGGCGCGCGTGCAGAGAGGTCAAACCGGCGTGAGCAGAACCGCGTCGACGCTATCGGATTTAAGGCGGCCGGCGACAGACCGGGCGTTCGCCTCCATGGCGCGAGGATCGCTCGCGCCCATGAAGGAATAGTGCGTCGTGGCGACCGAACCGATGGCTCCGGCGGCCGCCATCGCCCGCAGTCGCTCGACCGGAAAGACGACATTGATGTCGCGTTGAAACCCCGTGCGATCGAAATTCACCGACACGTGGCTCATCAGGATCTGGTCGGCGGGCGTTTCGGCCGCAATGGCGCGATAGTCGGTGTCGCCCGAGACGAACGGCCGTTCGCCGCGCCGCAAAAGTCCGGCCGAACTCACCACCGCGACGCGGCGCTTGGCGAGCGGCAGCCCAGTGACGTACGGCGTCGTCGCAAAGACCGGGCACTCCAGATTGGCCATGCTGGTCTGGGTCGCCGGCGGCAGGTCGGTCAATCGCACCAAGAATTATTGTCCCGAATTGTCGATGACGCCCCTAACACGAAAACATGAATATGTCTTGCGATACGCGCTCAGGCCTGGGGGCCAGTGCGCAGCGACGAGTCCTTGCCGTATTGCAGAACCTGTACCTTCTCGATGGTGACGAGTCCGCTCGTCATCATGCCATCGAGCACCGGCAGGAACGCATCGATCTTGTCCTGCGAATCGACGATCTCGACAATGACAGGCAGATCCTGCGACAGCCGCAGAATCTTGGTGGTGTGAATCCGACTGGAATGACCGAAGCCGGCATGGCCGCGTAGTACCGTGGCGCCGCCGAGATGCATCTCGCGCGCTTTCAGCACGATCGCCTCGTGCAGGGGCAGATTGCCTGACTTGTCGTCCTCGCCGAAGAAGATGCGGAGCAGGACGGCATCGCGTTGAATCTGCATCATCAGATCCACCTCATGGTGTTGAAGCTCGATGCCAGCACATGCCCCACCCAAACGGCAATCAGGCAGCACACGACGGAGAGCACGACATTGCCGCCGGCGCGAAACCATTCGCCGTCGTTCATCAGGTTCAAGGTCTGCAGGCTGAAGGCGGAGAACGTGGTGTAGCCGCCGCAGAGCCCGATCATGACGAACTGGCGCACGACCGAGCTGGCATAGAGACGACCGTCAGGGCCCGTCAGGGCGGCGAAAAAGCCGATGATGAACGAGCCGAAAATGTTGACGAGGAGCGTGCCCCAAGGAAAAGTTTCGCCGAACATCCGGGCGGCCACGCCCGCGCACCAATATCGCGCCATGCCGCCAAGGGCGCTACCGATTGCGATCCAAAGGTAGCTTTGCATTGCGGCGATAGCCTTCGGAAGGGCCAGGGTTGCACCAAACTAGCCTAATCGACGGCGCAATACGAGTTGCTGCCGCTTGACTGTTGAACAAGCCGCCCCACCGCCCATCTGCCCTGCAAGATTGGGGTATGTCGAAGCGCCGCCGCGCGCTATACCTGCGCGCCACCGACCGGGAATTATTCGATGACCGCCGAAGTTTCGCGCCGTTTCACATCCGCCCCCGACGCACAAGACCTGCACGCACAAGACCTGCACGCACAAGACCTGCACGCACAAGATCTGGCGCAGCGGCGGCTGGCGATCGGGTTCATGAATTGGGCCCATGCGCTCGATCACTTCGTCATTCTCATCTATCCCACGGTGGTGATTGCGCTGGCGGTGATCTACGGCCGCACCTACGCCTCGCTGATCTGGCTCGCGACCGCGTCCTTCGTCGCCTTCGGGCTGTTCTCGCTGCCGGCGGGCTGGCTCGCCGACCGTTGGAGCCGGCGCAACATGATGGTCGGCTTCTTTGTCGGCTGCGGCCTGTCGCTGATCGGTGCCGCCTTGGCGCCGTCGCTGGTGGGCTTAGGCATCGCCCTCTTCATGCTTGGCGTGTTCGCGGCGATCTATCATCCGGTCGGCACTGCTGTGATTCTGGAAAACGCCACCCAGCGCGGCCGCACCATGGCGTTCAACGGCGTCTGCGGCAATCTCGGCGTCGCGCTCGCCGCCGGCATCACCGCGGCGCTGACCGCGACGTTGGGCTGGCGCGGCGCCTTCCTGGTGCCGGGGCTCGTTTGCGTCTTAACCGGCGCGATCTATTTCTGGATCGTCCCCGATGAGAAAAAGGGGCACGCCGCGGCGCGCAGTACTTCGCCGGACGTTTCGCTCTCTCATACCTCCGCGGCGATGATCGTTGGCCTCTTCGTCGTGGTCGCGCTCAGCGCCGGTCTCGTCTTCAATACCATTTCGATCTCGCTGCCGAAAATCGTCGACGAGCGCATCGGCAACGGCATCTCGCTGGTCATGGTCGGCGGCTTGACGACCGCGGTGTTCCTGTGCGGCGCGGTCGCGCAAATCACCGTCGGCCGGCTGGTCGAGCGTTTTCCACTGCATATTCTCTTTGCTATCAGCGCCGTCATGCAATTCGCCGGCGTGGTCTGGGCGGCCTATGCGGCCGGCACGTCGCTGTTGTTCGCGCTCGCTTTCACCATGGCGGCGATCTACGGCCAGATCACGCTCAACGATCTGGTCATCGCCCGCTACACCGCCGATGCCTGGCGCGGCCGGGTCTATGCGGTGCGCTATTTCCTCACCTTCATGGTCTCCGGCGTCGCGGTATCGATGATCGCCTTCCTCTACGGCCGCGGCGGTTTCGACCTGGTGCTCGACGCCACCGCCGTCATCGCGCTCGGCTTTTTGATCGCGGTGCTGTTGATCGCGCTGATCGCCAACGGCGTGGAAAAGACCCGCGTGGTGCAGCAGCCGGCGGAGTAGGCCCGCTCGCAAACTGCAGTCGACACCTTGACGGTTCAGGTCAAGTCGGCCGATCTGGTTGGTAGTGTCGGGGGACACTACTACCCGGTTGTTTCACCGCGCTTGCGCCTTAAGGACCAGGATCAATCACTTTGCCACGCAATGGGCCGGCACCCTGATTGAGGCCATTTCCTGGGTAAATTTCACATATTGGCCCGCCACTGGGTGTTCTGGCCGCACCGTAATATTCGTATTTTTGATCGACGATATCTGGCGGCCGTTTAGGTGACACAATGAATTGCGCAATTGATTGAATGTTGCCGTCACATGTTTTTGCGGCGTCCGCTGTGGTCGAGATGGTTGTTTCGATCCTAAGAGTGGCATCAACGGAGTAACTCCACGCAAAACCAGGATGTGCCGGAGCCTGATGATCTTTCTTGGTCAGCACGACGGTTAATTTCGTTGAATCGCCATCAAATGAGCACGCGTCGACCATGTTGACGATGCTCAATTCGGTTGAGACGGTATCAGGACGACACTCGATGCCCTTGCAAGATCGCGAAACGGTCTTCGCTGAATTGTGCCGGCAGACAAACGTGTCGAAGGTTATTCCGGGTAGGCTCCACCAACTTCCAAATTGCACCATCACGGTTCCATCAGATGGAAAATAAAGCGTATTAATCCCATTGAACAGAGCAATCCGATCGCAGTTGCCATTTACGCAAAACTTGGTTGGGTTAAACATTGCCAGGACTGTATTGCCGCAAAGCTTGCCGAAGCTACATTCGGCTGATGCGATGGTGCTTGATAAAAGCAGCAAAGCTGATGCGACACCCAAACCGGTTTTAATTCTGTCTTTTGCAAGCATTTTTTCCCCCATCAACCTAGGGGAGTAAAGCAACTCCGGCGGGTATCGTCAATGCACCGGTTTAAGCGCAGCCAGAGCAGCTCGCCCATTCAAACAAGACCTTGACTATGTCGACGCCGAGCGGACGACAGCCGCCAGATAAGACAAATCCAAAGTTTTCGACGCTCAAGCCTTTTGCCCACGGCTTCGGCTTCAGCGAAGGCGGGCGCTCTGGCGACTAAGTCGCGTCCTTCGCCGCCAGCGCCATGCCGATCATGGCGGTGCCGCCGAACACCATGTTGATGCCGACCAACAAGCCGAGCGCCCAGGCCGCGGTGCCGGGCAGGCCGGCGAAGATGATGCCGGCGAGGATCAGGTCGACGACACCGCTCGCCAGCATCCAGCCCCAGCGGTTGGACAGCTGGGCACGGTGGTCGATGGCGTACATGATGGTGACGATGCCTTCGATCACGAAGAAGGCGATCAGCACGAAGGTGAGCGACAAAGTCCCGGTGATCGGCCGGGCCAGCAGCACGCCGCCGGCGAGGATGGCGATGACGGCTGAGAACAGCGACCACCAAAAGCCCGGCGCGTTGCGCATATAGAACGTGGTGAACAGGCCGACGACACCGCTGATGAGGAACAGCCAGCCGATGACGATGGTGAAAGCCAGCGTCGCAATCGGCGGCACGAGGATCGCGGCCACGCCGAGGATGATCAAGATGATGCCTTCGACCAGAAACAGCTTCCAGTGCTCGTGGATCGCATTGGCTACCGCGCGTTCCATGCCGGCGGCATCGTTGGGGTACATGGCCATTGTCCGCTCCCTTGATGGGTCACCTTTCGTTAATATTTCGCGGTGACCGCGATGTGTCGGAAAAATGCAACACTTAGAGGGATTTTCAAAGTTCCCAGCGGATAGTCTTGCATAAACCACAAACCGCGCCTATCTGTATTTGCGTAGCGTCGATGCCTTAACGGGCTCCGCTACAGGACGGCCACGGTTTCGACGGGTGACGCCGGATGTACGCGCACCTAGTCGTCTCGTGGCCGTTAGCATTTTTGGCTGCGGCAAGCGGCCTTCAGCAGAATCGGTTCGATCGGCGAGAAGCGGTTGCTGCTCCTGTCAGCCGCGCGCCGCATGTCGCGCTGACATATTCGCGCTGACATATTCGCGCTGACATATTCGCGCTGACATGGCGGACACGCCGGCAGGTCCGAGGCGTGCTATCGTGCCCGCGCTCAAGCCGGGGCATGCCGCAAAGATCGGAACGGTCAGGCAGCAATAAAAATTCGGCGCTGATCCGTCGGTTCTCTTTAGCGTGAAGGGCATCGAACCATGGATTCCTCGTTTGGCGCTTTGGACGCATTTGCCTTTCTGGTCTTCGCCATCCTGATCGCCACGGTGGTGATCGTCGTCGTCAAGTTGGGGCAATTGCCCGCACGGTTGGCGCGACAATGGGGTCATCCCCAGGCTTCCGCCGTCAACGTCGCGGGCTGGATCGGCGTCGCCACGGGCGGCCTGCTCTGGCCTCTGGCCTTCATTTGGGCGTTCATGGTCCCGACCAGTTTGCGCCCAGCGGAACCATTCCCAACGCGGCAAGTATCGGATCGGACGGTTTATACGCCGTGCGGATCAAGTTCGACGACGCGGCGGCGGCGAAGAACCTGTCGCTCGGCTCCGGCGGCACGGCAGCGATCTACACCACCCACGGCAAACCGGTCCACGTCATTTCCAAGGTGGCGATGCGGATGACGAAGTGGCTGACCTATGTGGTGCCGTCGGCGCAAAAGCCGTAGCGCTGCCGCACGTTGCCTTTGCGGATGACATAGGTAAAAAATATGTCGGGCAAACACGCGCGCGAGGGCGCGGCATTGGAGCGCTCTATGACCGAGACATCCGTCGATTTTGGCATTCTGGTCGGTGCCGGTGCTGCGTTGCGCGAATTCAAGGCTGGTGAGGTCATTTTCAAGGAAGGCGATGCGGCGGCGGAATTCTTCGTCATCCAGCGCGGCAAAGTCGACATCCGGCTCGGCAACCGGCTCCTTGGCACGTTAGGCGACCACGACATTTTCGGCGAGATGGCGCTGATCGACGCCGCGCCGCGCAGTGCCACCGCGATCGCGGCCACCGACGTGAAGCTCGTCCCCGTTAGCGAGAAGCAGTTTCTGTTTCTGGTGAGCCGCACGCCATATTTCGCGCTCAAGGTCATGCGGGTTCTGGCGCGGCGCTTGCGCGCGCAGAACAGCGTGATGTAGGGCCGGACTGTTTTCAGCTCGCCATCGGTATGGGCTACCGGCCGAACAGCTTGCTCGCGTCTTGCGCCATCTGCAGGCACGACAATAGCCCGGTATAGCTCGGCAGGCCGCCGGCGCTGTTTTCGCCGATGCAATTGGCCTTGTTCGACGCTTTGAAGGTCGGCCACAGTTTGACGAGCTGACGCCGGACGGCCATCCCGCTTGAAATGCAGCTCTTATAATCTTTTCCCGCGCTCTGGCCCGGCAACAGACTCATGCCGCCCTGTTGGGCGATGCCGCGGCACAGCGGCGCGAGGTTGTAGTGGGGCACGCCGCCGGCAAATGCGACGGTCAATTGCGCGACCAGCGCCAAGGCCGTCGCAGGAATCAAGGTTTTAGCGGGACTCATCATCCGTATGCTCCAAGCTGCATCGCAAGCGCTGCGATCATACTCGATAAGCGCGCGACGGTACTGGCCAATTTGGCCGGGCTTCTGCGCAAAGCTCGGCCGGTTCGACATGGGCCCGACCGTCCCGTGTCGCCCTATGCGAGGGAAGCGGACGAGAGCGGCGCAAACAAATCGTGCGGTGTCGCGAGCCCGCGAAGCTCATGACGGCTGAGCGGCTGCAGCGGGCCGCCATAGGCGCGCGCGAAATCGTCACTGACGACGATCGGCTGGTCCAGCGCCTTGGCCACGGCCTCGATCCGGCTGACGAGATTGACGGCCGGACCGATCACGGTGAAATCGAGCCGGTCGGCGGCGCCAATATTGCCGTAGATGGCCGTGCCGATGTGCAGGGCGACGACGATCTCGAGCGGCGGCTCGTCCGCCAGCGACGGATCATGCACGAGCCCACGCGCCGCCTCGACCGCCTGCATCGCCGCGTCGAGCGCGCAGCGCGCGGCAGCGGCGGCCTGGTCGGCATGCTCGATCGGAAAAATCGCCAACAGGCCGTCGCCGATGAATTTGAGGATTTCGCCGCCGTGAGTTGCGATGGCGGTTGCTTGCGCATCGAACAGCGCGTTGAGCAAGGCGATCATCTGGGTCCCGGGAAGGCGATCGGAACGCGCAGTGAAGCCGCGCAGATCCGACCACCACAGCACGGCGGTGATTTCCTCGCCGGTGCCGCGGCGGATCTGGCCGGCGAGAACTTTTGGGCCGGTCTTGGGGCCGAGATAGGCGTCAAGGATGTTGCTGGCGATGCGGCGCTGGCTGCGCAAGTCGACAAGCAGCGCCAGGCGTTGCGACACCCGCGTCAGGTCGGCGATTTCGCGCGCGGTGAAGCCGCCGGTGCGGTCGGTGACATAGGTCACCATGTGATTGGTGCCGAACGAGCTCCTGACCGGCAAGGCAAAATAGTCGGTCGCGCCCTCGGCCTTGAGATCGCGCAGGATCGGGAAATCGAGCGCGTCATCGGCGACATCGACCCGGCGCCGCACCGTCTCGCCGTCCACCAGCACCCGGCGAACCGGGTTGTCTTCGTGGCCGTACACATCCTGCACTTCATGGGTGATGAGCCTGAGCACGGTCCGGCCGGTGGTGCGCCACCAGACAAAGTTGGCACCGAGATATTGCGGGTGCAGCGTGCGCAGCTGCAAGGTTGCCCGCAACAGCGGAAAACCCGCCGCCAGCATCCGCCAGGCGAATTCGTCGAACTCGCCGGACAGCGACGGAACATGCTGCGCCGGGCCCGCCAGCCAATCGATGATGGCCTCGATGGTGTCGTGCTGCGGCCGCTCGGCAGGCGGCCGCTCGACCACGTCCCCGATCTGAAAATACCGCGGATCCAAACCGTCAATCGGATCCCGATCAGTCACGGTCATCAAAGGCTCCAGTCAGCGCAAATGCTTAAGTAGGGGCGTTATCCGGGAATTGCACCCTGATCGCAAATTAAATAGGGCGGCTTTCGCTCGGTGCGGTCGTTACACGCTCTTTGCCAACCGCTCGATCAGCGCCATTGCCGCCGCGGGCGCGCGCACTTTGCCTTCGTGGATAACGTAAGCATAGACGTCGCGCGGCGCGGCCTTTGCTTTCTTCGCCGCCTCGATACGGGGCAGGTCGTCCGGCGCCGCGCCTTGCGCCCACGCGCGCAGGCGGCCGGCCCAGGCGGCAATGTCCTTCGGCGGATACGCGGTCGGCACCGTGTCCTTGCCGCGTTGCAGGCGGGCATAGACGAAATCGCCGGTGAGGTCGGCAATATTCGGATATTTGGCGTGGTCGGTGAACACCACCGGCATTTTATGCTGGCGCAGCAGCGCCATGAATTCGGCGGTGCAAAAACTGTCGTGGCGGACTTCAATGACGTGACGCAGCGCGCGGCCGTCAAGCTTGTCAGGCAACAGTTCGAGGAAGCCGCCGAAATCGGCGGCGTCGAATTTCTTGGTCGGAGCGAATTGCCAGAGCAGGGGGCCGAGATGGTCGCCGAGCTCGGTGATGCCGGAATCGAGAAAGCGCTTGATCGAGTCGCCCGCCTCCTTGAGCACCCGCCGGTTGACGGCAAAGCGCGGGCCTTTGAGCGCGAACACGAAATTTTGCGGCACTTCGCTGGCCCATTTGCGGAATGTCGCCGGCGTCTGCGAGCGGTAGAATGTGCCGTTGACCTCGATCGAGGTCAGCCGTTCGGCGGCGTAGGAAAGCTCCTTCGCGTGCGGCAAGCCCTTCGGGTAGAACACGCCGCGCCATGGCTCAAACGTCCAGCCGCCGATACCAATACGGATGTGGCCTGATTTTGGAGTCATAGGAGTGTCACCGAAGGCTGCTAAATTCCAATTGTTACCGGCGATGGTCTGTGAGAGTAAGCCCCCATCGCCCTGACGGCCACGACGATCAGGCGACGCCGGATGAACGCGCGCCTCTCGCTCGTGGTCGTTGCTGTTTCGGACGACGGACAACAGACGACAGAGGACGGATTTTCAGGGGGTTGCCCTGCCTCTTCGATACTTTATCATCCTTATTCTGTCCTTCGTCGTCTGTCCCCCGTCGTCTGTCCTCCGTCGTCTGTCTTCCCCATGCAACGCAAAGTCATCATCTCCTGCGCAGTCACCGGCTCGGCCGATACGCCCGGCCGCAACCCGGCGGTGCCGGTGACGCCGGAACAGATCGCCCGCTCGTCGATCGATGCCGCCAAGGCGGGCGCTGCCATCGTGCACGTCCACGTGCGCGATCCGCAAACCACCAAGCCGAGCATGGACACCGCGCTTTATCGCGAGGTGGTCGAGCGCATCAGGGCCAGCGGCACCGATGTGCTCATCAATCTCACCACCGGGCCGGGCGCGCGGTTTTCGCACGACGATGCCGACCCGACAAAACCCGGTCCCGACAGCGTGCTCAGATCTCCGGAAGACCGCGTGCGCCACGTGGTCGAGCTCAAGCCGGACATTTGCAGTCTCGACATGGGCAGCCTGAATATGGGCGACCGCGTCTTCGTCAACACGCCAAAACACCTGCAAGCGATGGCTGAGGCGATCACGGCTGCCGGCGTGATGCCCGAGCTTGAAGTGTTCGAGACCGGCCATCTGTTGCTCGCCAAGCGCTTCATCGAGAAAGGTTTCGTCAAGCCGCCCGGAATGTTCCAGATCTGCCTCGGCATATCCTGGGGCCAGCCGGCGACGCCCGAGGCCATGACCTATATGCGCAACCTGTTGCCAACCGACGCGCCGTGGTTCGCCTTCGGCATCTCGCTGCATCAATTCCCCATGGTGGCGCAGACCGTGCTGCTCGGCGGCCACCCGCGCGTCGGCCTCGAGGACAATATTTATCTGGAGAAGGGCAAGATGGCGCCGAGCAACGCGGCGCTGGTCGAGAAGGCGGCAAAGATCATCGAAGTTCTGGGCGACCACGTCGCGACGCCGAACGATGCGCGGAAGATTTTGGGGTTGGCCGGCAGCAACGCTTAATCATCGTCGGCGGCAGGTTTTGGCGGTGAGAATAATACATGAACAAACATCAAATGTCTATGGGTCGCGTTTGATACAACCCTTGTGTTCGGTTCCGTCGAAGGCCATTTATTGTTTTCCGCTGGCGATGACCCGGCGATGACGGCACGCTTCAGGACGCTATGGTTCAATGCGTGACGTTTCGGGGCACTGTGGCTATATGGCGTTATGGTGCTTTCTCGGTTGTCGGCTCCATTAGAAGGTGTCGCGGGTAGCTGGCGGTAAGAGTGGAGACGCCACATGCGCAACAAGCGAAAGTTTGCACGTGCGGCGGCCCTTACTCGCAGATTCGCGGAATTTTTGGTGCTGGTTCTGACCATCGTCAAACTTATCGTCGACCTCGCGAGTAAGGGCGCCAACTGCAATGTTGGAAAATTACGAGTGCAAGTTTCAAACGCGGGGTAAGATCATTTTCGTCCCTAACGAACGCAGCGTTCGAAAGGGGCGCAGAATTCTAAAATTCTTTTCGAAGTTTGAATTCCCGGATTACTTCTACCACTACAAAAGTGGAGGTCATGTTGCTGCCCTCCATGCGCATTTAGAGAATAAACTCTTCTTCAAAATCGACATCCAGAATTTCTATTACAGCATTGCCCAAATGCGCGTCACCCGCGCCTTGAGAAGTTGGGGTTACCCGGGTGCTAACACGCTGGCGAAATGGTCTTGTGTGGCCAATCCGTATCCGGGTCCAAGACATGTTTTACCTATCGGCTTTGTACAGTCGCCTTTGCTCGCTAGTCTCGTGCTTCTGAGGTCGCCGGTCGCGGAGGCAATAGAGAGGGCTATCAAGAACGGCGTCTGTATATCGGTCTATTTGGACGATTTCGTTGGGTCCCACAACGATTTGGCTGTCCTCGAAGCCGCCTACGACGACATTCGGGACACTTGCGTCGCTGCCAGGCTCGTGCCTAATCCCGCGAAGCTATTAGCGCCACGTGTTGCAATTACTGCTTTCAACTGCGACCTCACTGAGGGTTCAGTTCGGGTTACGACCGAACGTATCGCGAAGTACTATGCTTCGACTGCTCGCACTGCTGAGACAGACGCGGCATTTGAAGAGTATCGAAACCTGATAGCATCGGCAAACAAAGCGGCTATTTGAGAAGCTCATCCCAGATGCGTTTTTGTCTCCTCCTCTGATGGGAGGTTCGTAGATTTCGCCCTATATATATTGGGCGACGCTTAGCGTTTCTCGGACAAATATCTATCGGTGGATGTCCAAATGGAGTTTTCGACCGAATTGCGAAAGGCACTACTGCGCAACGTAGCTCGAAACGGCCTTTCTTGGAGTGGTACAGTCGATGCACCGAATTTTTATGGAAAGTTTTTCGAATTAGAAAATCTGCCCTCTAGTGACTCTCGATTTTCGAACGCGGCCGGCGATATGTGGCAGCATACCGTCAACAATTCTGATTGGTCGGACGATGACATCACTAATGACACGCGCTTCAGCCCACTTCAGCTAAGCAACAACGATTTCGCTAGATTCGTCAATGCTGCTCTTGATAGAGAAACACGTCCAAGGGAGGAATTAGAAAAGCTGGTCGCGGCAATTAGGCCGGTGGCTACACATGCAGGCGCTCACGTCGTCAGGCGCGAAGAGTTCGGCGTCTTCGAGGGATACAAACTCAGTGATCAACCTGAAGATCAATCGCATGGCGCGATGGCCTCATCTCCGCCTGCGAACTGGCTAAACCCTCAGCGTTTCCGCGTGTTCATCAGCCACATTGCGGTTCATAAGGACAAGGCGACTCGCCTCAAAAGTTGCCTCGTCCGCTATGGTATTGATGGATTCGTAGCGCACGAGGACATTGAGCCCACCCTAGAATGGCAATCCGAAATAGAGAAGGCGCTCCGAACGATGGACGCTTTTCTGGCAATCCACACAGCAGGTTTTGCCAAAAGCATCTGGGCTCAGCAGGAGGTGGGGTATGCGGTTGGCCGCGGAGTAAAGATTATCTCCCTCCAAATGGGTGAAGACCCCACCGGCTTCATATCGAAACCTCAAGCGCTTCGCAGAGGTGACCGAAAGGCCGAAGAAATTGCTGCCGAGATTGATGGCATCCTCGCGAAAGACCCTAGCACTAGAGACAAGCTAAGGGCGGCAAAGGATGCCCTTCGATAAGTGGTGGGCCCTTCGGGCGTCTCGAAGCCTTCGATTTTCGTGTAAATGATATTGCCGCGAGTGTCGCATTCGACAAAATCAATTGTATAGGTGCAAATCTTTCTGCGTTGATTCAGAGTTCAACCGGGACCTGGCGCTCCCAACTTTCGAGTTCTCCGGCTTTAACTCGGACATCTAGCTTGGCCGGGTAGTTAGCCTCTTTTCCACTGTGGTAGACATGGCCATTGTAGGTTGAGCTTTTGGCGTTATATTTGTTCCCCACGTTTCTGCCAGTACATATTCAAAGTTCATTGCATCACCTGAGGTGCCTTGTGCGACGGTTCTTGAGAGACATTAGCGAAATCCAGATGGCCTTTTGGCTGTATGGAGGCATGTTCTATATTCTTGGTGTAATGATTTTTGCCGGCTTTGCGTTCGGATTTACTCCTGGCACCAGTTCGAATATGCAAAGATTTGGGGCAACCGGCCTCGTATTGTTGGCGTATCTCGCCTCGTCGAACGTCTTTGCGGTTATTTATTTAGTTATGTTACGGCAAGACCCATTTAGTCTCCTGATAGGCGAAGAGATTAGTGCGCGTCAACGCCGAAATCGCTTGAAGTTCTTCGAGGAAAAGATAGCTAATTTGAAAGATGCTGAGAATTTGTTGATTGAACTTAAGTCCGATCTGACGGGAAAACCGAATACGCGGCTAGAACTTGGTGAATGGAAATTTGAAAATGACCTTGGAATAATCCGTTATAAGCTAGGTCCGGTCAGGAAAGGAAAGAACGTCTTTGATGTACCCATAATTTTGGTTCAAAGGGGGCACACCGAAGATGAATTCGCAGGGGAGGTTTTCTTCTGGGAGCCAAAAGCAAAAAAAAGGCGTAGGCTACACAAACTGGATGCTTCAGAGGGAAGTGGAGACCGAGCTCCGCTTTATTTCCGAAGAGCTTCGGGATCGGATTGGCTCACATGCAGCGATTACCGCAGGAAAGTCCCAAATGTGGTTGTTCACAGACTTTCTCTATTTCAGTATGACGATTCAGTCCACAATTGGTATTGGCGACATCCAACCCAATAGCTCAGCGGTGCGAAAAGTGATCATGTGCCAAATTATGGTCGGCTATGCACTTATCATTGTTCTTTTGAATGTTTTGGTTGGATGGAAGTGAGATGCCAAAATGAAGAGCCGGCATTTGCGCCGGCTCTCGTGCGGGTAACAGTCTCCAAAACGTTGGGGTGCGGGATTCCGTGCGCTTCACCTCGCCATTGGCGCCCCTTTTCGAATAGCGTGGGACGAAGATAGCGAACCGAAAGTGACGGGGCTTACTTCGGCAGGTGAGCGACACCGGCTATCCTTCGCGAGCTTTGGGGTCCGTCTCCCTCGCTATCGCGGGGCAGGAAAGAAAAAAGCAAAGGCCCGGGATTGCTCCCGGGCCTTCCGTACGCACGTCGCCTGAAACTTAAACTTAGAAGTCCATGCCGCCGCCGCCACCCGGCATCGGGGGCATCGCGTTCTGCTTCTTCGGCAGTTCGGCGACCATCGCCTCGGTGGTGATGAGCAAGCCCGCGACCGAAGAGGCGCCTTGCAGAGCCTGGCGTACGACCTTGGTCGGGTCGATGATGCCCTTTTTCACCATGTCGACGTATTCGCCGGCCTGGGCGTCGAAGCCAAAACCGTAGTTCGAGTTCTCGAGGATCTTGCCGACGATGACGGAACCGTCTTCGCCTGCATTGGTGGCGATCTGCCGGGCCGGAGCCTGCAGCGCCTTGCGCACGATGTCGACGCCGGTCTTCTGGTCGTCGTTGGCGGTACGCACCTTCTTGAGCGCCTCGCTGGCGCGCAGCAGCGCAACGCCGCCGCCCGGCAGCACGCCTTCCTCGACCGCGGCGCGGGTCGCATGCATCGCGTCGTCGACGCGATCCTTGCGCTCCTTGACCTCGACCTCGGTGGCGCCGCCGACGCGGATCACCGCAACGCCGCCCGCGAGCTTGGCAAGACGTTCTTGCAGCTTCTCGCGGTCGTAGTCGGAGGTGGTCTCCTCGATCTGCGCCTTGATCTGGGTGATGCGGTCCTCGATGTCCTTCTTCTTGCCGCCGCCGTTGACGATCGTGGTGTTCTCCTTGTCGATCATCACCTTCTTGGCCTTGCCGAGCATCGCCAGCGTGACGTTCTCGAGCTTGATGCCAAGGTCTTCGCTGATCGCCTGGCCGCCGGTCAGGACGGCGATGTCCTGGAGCATCGCTTTGCGGCGATCGCCAAAACCAGGAGCCTTCACGGCCGCGACCTTGAGGCCGCCGCGCAGCTTGTTGACCACGAGCGTGGCCAGCGCCTCGCCCTCGACGTCTTCGGCGACGATGAGGAGCGGCTTGCCGGTCTGCACCACGGCCTCGAGCAGCGGCAGCAGCTCGTTGAGCGCGGAGAGCTTCTTCTCATTGATGAGGATATACGGGTCCTCCATCTCGACGCGCATCTTGTCGGCGTTGGTGATGAAGTAGGGCGAGATATAGCCGCGGTCGAACTGCATGCCCTCGACGACGTCGAGCTCGGTCTCGAGGCTCTTGGCCTCTTCGACCGTGATGACGCCTTCGTTGCCGACCTTTCCCAGGGCCTTGGCCAGGTAGTCGCCGATCTCCTTGTCGCCGTTGGCGGAGATGGTGCCGACCTGGGCGATTTC
>JBAUYI010000441.1:0-2766 GCA_049584715.1 Xanthobacteraceae bacterium | reverse complement strand
CCGCTGCGATGATCGGGAAGCGGCCGGGCTGATAGCCCGGATTGACGTAAGTAAAGTCGGCGATGCCATCGCGCGCCATGTCGTAATGGTCGAACGCCTTGCCGAGCTGCTGCGAGGGATAGACTTTGTAGGTGATGGTGCCGTTCGACGCCTTCTGGATGTCATCGCCCCATTGTTCGATCGCCTTCTGCAACGGATGCGACGGCGGCACCCAATGCGACAGTTTTAGCTCGAAGGTCTTGTCCTGCGCCGAAGCCGTACCGAGTCCGAGCGCAAGCCCGAGCGCGGCGAGGCCGCAGAGTTTCAAGTGGCGCGTGCCGTCCATCGGAGTCTCCCCATGCGATTTAGTTGCAAACCGAACTTTCCCATTTAATCGCAGAAAGAAGCGGCTGTACATGTTCAACGCCCTCCCCTGGCAGGGGGAGGGCTGGCCGCGCAAGCGGCCGGCGTGGGGAGGTATTGCCGCGACGGTGATACGTTGCACTGCCCCACCTGCCGGCCTTTGGCCGGCGGCCTCCCCCTGCAGGGGAGGCTCAGTAGCCTGAATTGTACTTGGTGAGATCGGCCCTAAATTCCTTCAGGATCGCGTCGGGATCGTTGCCGGTCTTCTTCACCGCGTCGGACCACGTCTTCACCACGGGCACGGCCGCCGCTTTCCACAGATCGAGCTGCGCGTCGGAGATCGGATAGACCTCCTGGCCAGGCTCGGCCTTGAGCTTGGCGATGCCGTCATGCTCGAAGTCGGCCCACGGGGCAGCGATCTTCTCCGCCCATTCCCTGTTGCAGTGGTTGTCGATCACGGTGCGCTGCGACGGCGACATCGCCGCATAAGTGTCCTTGTTCATCACCCAGACGAAGCCCGTGGTGTAGAGCGCGGCTTCCATGTGGTACTTCGTCACCTTGTCGATGCCGAACAACAGGATCGAGCCCCACGGGAAGGTGACCGCGTCGGCCACGCCCTTCTCCAAAATGTCGCGCACTTCCGGCGCCGAGGCCTGCACATTAGTGCCGCCGAGCGACGTCACCAGCGCCGCCATGCTGGCGTGCGCCGGGCGGATCTTCATGTCCTTGATGTCGGCCGGCACCATGATCTTCTTGGTGCGGGAATGGAAACTGCCGGGATCGTGGGTGAAGGCGAAGCAGAATTTGACGTCCTTCATCTCGGTCGCGGCGTATTTGCGATACCAATCGTCGAGCGCTTCGGTGCCGCCTTTCGCATTGGCCAGCATGAACGGCAGATTGGCGGCGTCGAAAATTGGGAAGCGGCCGGGCTGGTAGCCGGGGCTGACATAAGTCACGTCGGCGATGCCGTCGCGCGCCATGTCGTAATGATCGAACGCCTTGCCGAGCTGCTGCGCCGGATAGACCTTGTATTTGATGGTGCCGCCGGAATCCTTTTCGATCGAGGCGCCCCACTCCTCCATCGATTTCTGCAAAGGATGCGACGGCGGCACCCAGTGCGAGAGTTTGAGCTCGAAGGTCTTGTCTTGCGCTGAGGCGGGGTCGAGGCCGAGCGCGAGGCCGAGCGCAACGAAGGCGCAAAGCGATGCCGGGCGCGAATGACGCATGATGTCCTCCCTGCTGCGGATTATTGGCCGCAAACTGCTTTTCGCCATTCAACCGCAGATCAGTTCGGCTGTACATGACCAACACCCTCCCCTGCAGGGGGAGGGTCGGCCGCGTAGCGGCCGGGTGGGGAAGTATGCCAGCTGTGACACTTCCCCACCTGCCGCGCGTTGCGCGGCGGCCTCCCCCTGCAGGGGAGGCTTAAGCTACTTCGATTCCGCCTCGTAAACGCCGTCCCAATCCGCTGGCGGCGGCTCGGCGCGGTAAGTCGCGATGCGCTCGACATACATGTCGTAGAGGCCGGACACATCGATGCCGTTGGCCGCCTTGCGGCAGCGCTCGATCAGCGCCAGCGCGACGTCCCATTGCTGCTTGCGGTAGGAGGCCAGCATCTGGGCGTTGAGCTCGCGCAATTCCCGGCAGTGCGGATCCTGCTCCAGCTCGCCGCGGCCGAGCACGGTGAACACCGCCTCGGGCTGCTTCTTGCCCTTCACCTGGATCAGATCGATCTCCATGGTGGTGAACTTGTCGCTGGCGCGCTCGGCGGTGCGCGAGCCGATCACCAGCGGCAGGCGATAGTCCTTGGTCCGCGCCTCGAGCCGCGACGCGACATTCACGGTGTCGCCCAGCACCGAATAGTTGAAGCGGAAGTCGGAGCCCATATTGCCGACCACGCAGGGGCCGGTATTGAGGCCGATGCCGATACGCAGCGGCATGAACACGCCGCCACTGGCATCGGCCTCCTGCTTGAGCTCGGCATTGAGCGCCCCGGCTCGCTCCTGCATCGCCAGCGCCGCATCGCAGGCATTGACCTCCTGCTCATCGTCGTCGACCGGCGCGTTCCAGAACGCCATGATGGCGTCGCCGATATATTTGTCGATGGTGCCCTTGCGCTCGATGATGGCGTTGGTCAGCGGCGTGAGGAAGCGGTTCATCAGATGGGTGAGGCCCTGCGGATCGTCCTTGTAATGCTCGGAGATGGAGGTGAAGCCGCGCACGTCTGAAAACAGGATCGTCATGCGGCGCTCTTCGCCGCCGAGCACCAGCTTTTCCGGCGAGCGGGCGAGCTGCTCGACCATGTGCGGCGACAGGTAGAAGCCGAACGCGGAGCGGATCTGCTGACGCTGCTTCTGCTCGCGGAAATAATTGACGAAGGTGAGCGCCAGATAGATCAGCCAGCTGGATATCAAAGGATAAGTA
>JBAUYI010000440.1:0-1699 GCA_049584715.1 Xanthobacteraceae bacterium | reverse complement strand
GATCCGGTTCATCCGCACGAGGCTGGTCTCGGCCATGGCCAGGACGCCCGAGGCGGCCAGCAACACCGCAATGATCACAACGAGGATGGCGTCCTCGGCGTGGAAGCCCGCTGCCCCCAGCAGGATGAGCACGCTCAGACCCCGGGGCTGACGCGGTAGAAGCGCGCGAGCAATTGCTGCTCGAGCGCCTCCATCCGTTCGGCCTCCGCCTCGTTCTCGTGGTCCATGCCCAGGAGGTGCAACAAACCGTGGACGACGAGCAGCGCCAACTCGTCATGGAGGGACACCTCATGCTCGACGGCGTTGCGTGCGGCCACCACGGGGCAGATCACGACATCGCCGAGCAACATGAGGGCACCCTGTTCGGGTGAGGAGCCGGGGCCGCTGCCCCCGAAGTCCGGCGAGCGACCCGTGGGCCCCGGATCGTCCTCAATGGGGAACGACAGCACGTCGGTCGGGCCGGCCTTGCCCAGGAACTGCTGATTCAGGGCGGCGATGGACTCCTCGTCGACGAAGAGGAGTGAGACCTCGGTCTCGCCCTTGATGCCGCGCGCCACGAGGACCTTGCGAGCCAAGCCCGCCCAGAGCGCGACGTCGATCGGATGATCTTGCTGCTCGTCGGCGGCAAAGACGTCGATCGTCACTGGGTGGAACCCGCCCGCCCTTCTGCCACCTCGTAGGCATCGACGATGTCGGCCACGATCTTGTGGCGGACCACGTCCCGGCGGCTCAGGTGGACGAACGTGATGTCGTCGATCCCGCCGAGCACCGGCTCCAGGCCGATCAAACCCGAACGGCCCCCGGGCACGTCGATCTGCGTCACGTCACCGGTCACCACGCACTTGGATCCGAACCCGATCCGGGTCAGGAACATCTTCATCTGCTCGGGTGTCGTGTTCTGCGCCTCGTCCAGAATGATGAACGAGCTGTTCAACGTCCGTCCCCGCATGAAGGCGAGCGGCGCCACCTCAATGGTCCCGCGGTCCAGCAGCCGCTGTGCCCCCTCCGGCTCGAGCAGGTCGTAGAGCGCGTCGTAGAGCGGGCGCAGGTAGGGGTCGACCTTGGCCATCAGGTCGCCCGGCAGGAAGCCGAGCCGCTCGCCCGCCTCGACGGCGGGTCGGGTCAAGATGATGCGGCTCACCTGGCGGGACTGCAGCGCATGCACCGCCTGGGCCACCGCCAGGTACGACTTGCCCGTTCCCGCCGGCCCGATGCCGAACGTGATGATGCTCTGGGAGATGGCGTCGACGTAGCGCTTCTGCCCGGCGGTATTGGGACGCACCGTCTTGCCGCCGGCGGCCCGCACCACTTCGGAGCGCGACACGTCGCTCGGGCGGATGTCCTCGCGCACCATGTCGATGGCGCGGAGCACCGTCGAGGGGTCGAGACTCCGGCCGGCCTGCACCATCAGGATGAGCTCCTCGAACAGCTGCACCACCAACTCGGCGTGCGGGCCCTCGACGGAGATGCGGTCGCCCTGCACCACGATCTGATCGTCGGGGAAGGCCTCCTCAATCTGACGGAGGTGCTCGTCACGCGTCCCGAGCAGGCCCGCCATGAGGTGGTTGCCGGGGACGAAGCACTCGGCGCGCAGGGCGGTGGTCATGGTGCGGTCACTCGATGCCAAGGTGTCCTTTCAGTGGTTCGCCTCCGAGAACGTGGAGGTGGAGGTGCGGGATCGACATCAACGCGTCGGGCC
>JBAUYI010000439.1:0-4038 GCA_049584715.1 Xanthobacteraceae bacterium | reverse complement strand
GCAGATCGCCGCGGCCGCGGCGCCGCATCTCGACGGTTCGTTCAAGATTCATATTTCTGGCTGCGCCAAGGGCTGCGCACATCCTGCGCCGGCAGCGCTGACCATCGTCGGCACGTCTTCGGGATGCGCGCTCATCGCCAACGGTTCGGCCCGCGATATGCCATTTGCGACGGTCGCGACGAATGAGCTGCCGGTCGTCGTCGCTGAAATCGCGCGCGGCGTCAAACACGAGGATGATCATGTCTGAGCGCGCCGCCTATTTGCGCGACGGCACGGCGATCTATCAGCGCTCGTTCGCCATCATCCGCGCCGAAGCCGACCTGTCGCGATTTTCGGCGACAGAGGCCGAGGTCGCCGTGCGCATGATCCATGCCTGCGGCCAGGTCGAAGCGGCGGCGCACATCGTGTTCGGCGGCGACGTCGTCACGTCGGCGCGACAGGCGCTGACCGCCGGCTCGCCGATCTTTTGCGATGCCGAGATGGTAGCGCACGGCATCACCCGCGCACGTCTTCCGGCACGCAACGACGTGATCTGCACGCTCAACGACCCGCGCACGCCCGGCATTGCCGAGCAGAACGGTACGACGCGTTCGGCGGCGGCGCTCGATTTGTGGATCGATCGGCTCGCCGGCGCCGTGGTCGCCATCGGCAATGCGCCGACGGCTTTGTTCCGCCTGCTCGAAATGCTCGACGCCGGCGCGCCGAAGCCGGCAGCGATCCTCGGCATTCCGGTCGGCTTCGTGGGAGCCGCCGAGTCGAAGGCAACGCTCGCCGCCGATCCGCGCGGCGTGCCGTTCATCATCGTGCGCGGCCGCATGGGCGGCAGCGCCATGTGCGCCGCCGCCGTCAACGCGCTGGCGAGGGCCGGCCTATGAGCGCCGGGAAATTGATCGGCGTCGGTGTCGGCCCGGGCGATCCGGAATTGATGACGTTGAAAGCGATGCGCGCGCTCGGCGAAGCCGACGTGGTCGCGCATTTCGCCAAAGCGGGAAATGAAAGTCATTCGCGCACCATCGCTGCGCAACACTTGCGCGCCGAAATCATCGAACTGCCGCTGCTCTACCCCGTCACCACCGAACTGCCAAAAGACAGCACCGGTTACCGTGAAGCCATCGGCGATTTCTACGACGGCGCCGCGACTGCAATCGCCGCGCATCTCGATGCCGGCCGCATCGTCGCCGTGATCTGCGAGGGCGATCCGCTGTTCTACGGCTCCTACATGCATCTGCACACGCGGCTCACACCGCGATTCTCAGCCGAGATCGTCGCCGGCGTCACCGGCATGTCGGGCTGCTGGTCGGCGGCGGGAATGCCGATCGCGCAGGGCGACGACGTTTTCACCGTGCTGCCGGCGACGCTGCCGGAAGGCGAACTGACGCGCCGGCTCGCCGACGCCGACGCCGCCGTGGTGATGAAAGTCGGCCGGCATCTGCCGAAATTGCGCCGGGCGCTTGACCGCAGCGGCCGCCTGCCGCGCGCCATCTATGTCGAGCGCGGCACCATGGCGGATACGAAAATGATTCCTTTGACCTCAAAGCCCGACGACGACGCGCCTTATTTCGCCGTGGTTTTGGTACCGGGCTGGGCCGGACGGCCGGGAGAAAAACCATGAGCGGGCGCCTCATTGTGGTCGGCCTGGGGCCAGGCGATCCGCGCTATCTCACGCCGGAAGCCGAGGACGCGCTCGCCGCCGCCGAGGCGATTTACGGCTACGGGCCCTATCTCGATCGCGTGCCGGTGCGCGCCGGCCAAAACCGTCACGCCTCCAACAACCGCGAGGAACGCACACGCGCCGCCACCGCGCTGCGTCATGCGGCGCAGGGCGCGCGTGTCGCCGTGGTGTCCGGCGGCGACCCGGGCGTCTTCGCCATGGCGGCGGCGATCTGCGAGGAAATCGAAGCCGGGCCGGACAGCTGGCGCGCGCTCGACGTCGCGATCATTCCCGGCATCACCGCGATGCTCGCCGTGGCGGCGCGGATCGGTGCACCGCTGGGTCATGACTTCTGCGCGATTTCGTTGTCGGACAATCTCAAGCCGTGGCCGTTGATCGAACGGCGGCTCGATGCGGCGGCCGGCGCGGGCTTCGTCATCGCGCTCTACAATCCGGTGTCGCGGGCACGGCCGTGGCAGTTCGGTCATGCGATCGAGCGCCTGCGCCGGCACCTGCCGCCGACAACGCCTGTTATATTCGGCCGCGCGGTCGGACGGCCTGATGAGCAAATAAACGTTGTGACGCTCGATGCCGCGGACGCGGCGAACGCCGACATGGCGACGCTGGTGATCGTCGGCTCGCGCGACACGCGCGTCGTCACGCGTCCTGGCCGCCACTCCCTGGTTTATACGCCACGCGCCGTTGCGGAGGTCAGCGCATGATCGAGCCAGGCGATCGCGTCTTCGATTGTCTCGACCGCGGCTCCATCGATCGTCGGCGGCCGGCGCAGCACGATGACGTCAATGCCGAGCGCACGGGCCGCGGCAATCTTGCCGTAGGTCGCGATACCGCCGCTGTTCTTGGCAACCACCACATCGATGCGATGCTCGACCATCAACGCGCGATCGTCTGCTTCACTGAACGGGCCGCGGCCGGTGACGTAGCCGACATGGGGCAGCGGCAATGGCGGATCGACCGGATCGACGCTGCGGATCAAATAATAGTGCTGCGGCGCGTCGCCGAGCGGCGCCAGCTCGTTGCGGCCGAGCGCGACAAAAACGCGGCGCGGCGTTTGGCCGATCGCCCGCACCGCTTCGCGGACATCTCCCGCCTCAATCCAGCGGTCGCCGGCAACTTTAATCCATGGCGGTCGTCGCAGCGCGACCAGTGGCACGCCGCTGCGCCGCGCGGCTTCGACGGCGTTCGCCGAAATCACGTTGGCGTAAGGATGGGTAGCGTCGATCAACGCATCGATGCGCTCGCCGACAAGATAGTTCGCAAGACCGCCCGCACCGCCAAAGCCGCCGACGCGGACCGGCACCGGCTGCGCGGCGGGCGTTGCCGTGCGGCCGGCGAGCGACAGCGTGATCTCGAGGCCGGTGCGGCCGGCGAGGCGTCCGGCCAATTGCCGCGCTTCAGCGGTGCCGCCGAGAATGAGGATGCGTGCCATGCCTGATTCTAAAACGCCTCTTTCTAAAACGCCGCGCCCCGATGCGACCGGGCCCGACACTGCCGCATCGCCGCGCTGGCTGTCCATCGTCGGCATCGGCGAGGATGGCGTCGAGGGTTTGAGCCCGGTGGCGCGCGGGCTGATCGGCGCGGCCGAAATCGTATTCGGCGGCCGGCGCCATCTCAGCCTCGCGGCGCCGCTCATCCGCGGCGCGACGCGGCCGTGGCCGAGCCCGTTCGACGCCGCCCCCGATGAAGTGCTGCATCATCGCGGCCGCCAGGTCTGCGTGCTGGCGTCGGGCGATCCGTTCCACTACGGCGTCGGCTCGGCACTCGCCCGCCGCATCGACGCCCGCGAGATGACAGTCATCCCGGCGCCTTCGGCCTTCAGCTTGGCGGCGGCACGGCTCGGCTGGTCGCTGCCGCAGACCGCGCTCCTTTCGGTGCACGGCCGCTCGCTCGATCTGGTGCGCCCGCATTTGCATCCGGGAACCCGCATCCTGGCCCTGACCTCCGACGGCCAGGGACCGGTGGCGCTGGCAAAGCTCCTGACGCAGTCGGGCTTCGGCGACTCCCGTCTGACGGTGCTCGAAGCGCTGGGTGGGTCGTACGAGCGCATCCGTTCTGCGAGCGCCGCTGCGTTCGATCTCGGCGCGGTCGACGCCCTCAATACCGTCGCCATCGAAGTCGAAGCCGCCGCCGACGCCCGCGTGCTCGCGCGCGCATCGGGCCTCTCCGACGCCCTGTTCGAGCACGACGGCCAGATCACCAAGCGCGAAATCCGCGCCGTCACGATCTCGTCGCTGGCGCCGCGCCGTGGCGAATTGCTCTGGGACATCGGCGCCGGCTCGGGCTCGGTCGCCATCGAATGGATGCTGGCCGATCCGTCGCTGCGCGCCGTCGCCATCGAACGGCACGCGGATCGCGCGGCGCGCATC
>JBAUYI010000438.1:0-10044 GCA_049584715.1 Xanthobacteraceae bacterium | reverse complement strand
GACCGATGCCGGCATCGGCCAACGCGTTCCTCATGCAGGCGATGATCGGCTTGCCGTCGGGACTCGAACGGGTGCGGTGGAACGAATCCGATTTTTCGCCGCAGCCTTCGAGGATGCCGAGAATGCGGGCG
Source organism: Xanthobacteraceae bacterium (assembly GCA_049584715.1). Classification (GTDB taxonomy): domain Bacteria; phylum Pseudomonadota; class Alphaproteobacteria; order Rhizobiales; family Xanthobacteraceae; genus BOG-931. Next base: position 9,913 of record JBAUYI010000438.1, on the reverse strand, counting down.
CCGCGCGCCTGCGCATAGTCGAGGTCTTCCAGCACCAAAGCGGCGGCGCCTTCGGCCAGCACGAAACCGTCGCGGTTCTTGGAGAACGGTTTTGACGCCTGCCCGGGCGGATCGTTCTGGGTCGACAGCGCCGAGAGCAGCGAAAACCGCACCAGGGATTCCGGCGTCAACGAACCATCGGCGCCGACCGCGAGCGCAACCTGGCATTCGCCACGGCGGAGCGCCTCGACGCCGAGCTGGATGGCGCTGCCGCCGGAGGCGCAAGCGGTGTTGAGCGAAATCGGCGATCCTTCGGTGCCGAAATGCGCGGCAAGGCGTTCGCCGAGGATGCCGTATTTCATGGACTCGTAAATTTGCGAAAATTGCGGCTCGCGGGCCACTCCCGTCAGTTCCGCATAGCCGGCGTCGTCCTTCAGCCCCGCCGCATTGGCGATGGCGATGCGGTAATGCCATTCGATTTCGAGCGGCGGCGCGGCGAAAAACAGCGGACCCGGAAAGCGCGCCTTGCTGCCGATGCCGGCCTGCGCGATGGCTTCTTCGCCGGCCAGGATGGCGATGCGCTCCGACAGCTCCGCGGGCGACATATAGTCTTTGTAGACATGGTCGACGGCGCCGGCGATGGTGGTGCGCAAGCCCTCGGTCGGGAAGCGCGTGATGGCGCGAATGCCGGACTGCCCGGCAGTCAGTTTCGCCCAGTTGTCTTCCTTGCCGACGCCGAGCGCGCTGACGACGCCGATGCCGGTGACGGCGACGATGGGACGGCCGGCTTTGTCGCGCTTGCCCATGATGCTCCTCTTCAACCGACCCGCTCGACCAAAGCCAAACCTTCGCCGCGCCAATTGCCGACGCTGGTGACGATTACCTGCGACAGCCCCGAGGGACTATCGCCGGTATCGCCGCTGCCGGCCGGCGCGAACAGTTTGCCGTGCTCGAGCGCGGCGCAGGCGATCCCCAGATTGGCCGGGAACTGGGTCTCGACCCCATGCCCGATATACGTACCGGTATTGCGAACGGGAAGGCCGAATGCCTTGAGCGCGCCGCGTTCCGCCGCGGTCGCGGGTTCGATGCCGCTGGCGCCGGAAATGATGCCGGCATGCGCCCGATCGACCTTGCCGGCGATCGTCTCCCATTGCCGGCGCAGCGCCGTCTCGGTCTCGCCGGGCTCTCGCAAATTGCGGTCCGAGTGGATTTCAGAAAGCCGCGCCCGCGGTTTGGCGCCGCGCGCTCGCGCGTGTTCGGGGCTCTCCAGCACCAAAAACGCCCCCATGGTCGCAAAGGCGATGCCGCCCTTGGGGCCCCGATCCCACACCGGCGCGAATTTTCCCTGCAGCAGTACGTGGCCGAGCTCGAACGCCAGCAGCACGTCCCAGCGCGCGCCGTTATAGGCACCGCCGACCAGGGTCAGCTCGCTCTGGCCGGAGGCGACGCGGGCCTGGGCGACGCGGACGCTATCCACACCCGCAGCCTCTTCCCCCATGAAGGTGCGCGATGAGCCGACGACTCCGTGCACCAGCGAGATATTGCCGGCGAGCAAATTGGGCAGTTGCGCCAGAAACAGCGTTGGGCGCAGATCGCTCATCAGCCGCTCGTTGAGAAAAACGTCCGGACGATTGGCCTTGCGCACGCCGGCGAGGATCGCATTGTCGGCTGAGACATCGCGCTCGCCGCCGCCGGCGGCGACGATCATGTCGGTGTGGTCGAGCAGATCCGGCTTGCCGGCAATGCCGGCGTCGCTGAGCGCCAGGCCCGCCGCATAGGTGCCGGCGCGCTGCCACAGCTCCATCTGGCGCTGATCGGCCTTTTTCGGAATCTGCTTGTCGAAACTCATCGCCGGCAGCGGATGCACGATATAGGGCGCGAAGGTCTTGTCGTCGTAGGGCGGCGGATCGCCGCGCTCGAGGCGCTGCCAATTCGCCTCCACGCCCTCGCCGAGACACGTGAGTAGGCCGACGCCGGTGATCCACACCTCGCGGCGTGCGCTCACTTCACCGGCTCCTGGAACGGAAACTGCAGGCGTTCGGCCCAGTCGCGGATCGCCTGGCGGAATTGCGGGTTAGGGTAGGGCAGCATGCGGTAGGTGATCTGGGCGTCGCACACGCCCTTGCCCTGGCGGCGGCCTTTGACTTCGGCGACGGTGAAACCGGAACCCTCGTGAATCACATGGCCTTCGAATTCGAGCTCATCGCCGGGAAACACCGCGCTGCGCATCTTGGCTTCCTTGACGCCGGCGAGGATCGGCATGATGTCGAAATTCGCCAGCGCGCTGGCGAGCCATCCGGTCGTCTGTGCCATGCATTCGATCAACAGCACGCCCGGCATCAGCGGGTAGCCGGGGAAGTGGCCTTCGAAGACCGGGCTCTCATTGGCTTTCGGGATGGTGCAGGCGGTGCGGATGCGGCGCTCGCCGACATCGACGTCGACGATGCGGTCGAGCATCTGAAAATATTCAAGGCGCATGGTGGCGCCTCAGGCGCCCTTGGCGGCGATCAGTTCGTCGATGCGGTCGCTCAGGTTCTTCAGCACGAAGTACTGGTCGGTCGTGGCCTTGCCGTCGTTGACTTCCTGCGTCCACTGTTCGAGCGGCAGCTTGATGCCGAACGCCTTGTCGATGGCAAAGGCGATGTCGAGGAAATCGAGGCTGTCGATCTCGAGATCGTTGATGGCGTGACTTTCGGGCTTGATATTTTCACGCGGAATGTCGCAAGTTTCCGCAATGATTTCAGCCACTTTATCGAACGTGGTGGACATCAGACCTGCTCTTTTCGGTCACGGCGGGGATGGACGCCGGCCCGGTCCGGCGGATGCAAGCCCGACCGTGCCGGGCCCCTTTAGGACGCGAACGCCCCGTATAGCGAAGGATGCCGGCAAGTTCAACGGCGGCAGCCGGGGCCGAAACCGCGCCGTGACTTGCGGATAAGCCCCTGCGCCGGCTATCGGATTGCGGCCGGCGCGGCGGCGATCCTCGCCTTGTCCGGGGCGACGAAAGGCGCCAACATCGCCGCTTCGACCGCCTCGGCCGGATTGCACCGGAACACGGGCGGCGACGGGAGGGAACTCATGGGGTACGCGCTCCGGCTTGCCGGATTGGCCGCGCTCGCCGTGGCGCTGGTGGCGTCATCGGCCGCTGTCGCGCAAGTGCTCATGCAGCGCGACGTATCGCTCAAAATGGCGCTGACCATTGCCGAGGCCGCGGTCGCCGAATGCGACAAGGCCGGCAACAGCGTCTCGGTGGCAGTGGTCGACCGCGCCGGACGGCTGCGCGTCTTCCTCCAGGGCGACAAAGCGTCGCCGCACAATATCGAGCTGGCGCAGCGCAAGGCCTATACGGCGCGCACCTTCGGCCGCACCTCGGCCGATTGGGCTTCGCGCACCGAGCCGGGCTCGGAGCTTGCCGGTCAGCGCCAGCTCGAACACGTGATTGCCCTGCGCGGCGGCGTGCCGATCAAAGTCGGCGACGAGACCATCGGCGCCGTCGGCGTCAGCGGCTCGACCTCCGCGGGCGATGAGGCCTGCGCCGTGGCCGGTGTCGCCAGCGTGGCCGATCAACTGAAGTAGCGGCTAGTTCTTCTTCACCGGCAATTCGATCGGCGCGCAATTCTGCCGGCCTTGCAGGGCGCAATCCTGGACCTTTTGCATATCGGCGATGGTATCGGCGATCCACACCCCGGCGCTGATGAGCACCGACACGATCACCACCGCGATGACATTCATCACCATGCGGTGCCGGTAATCGATATGGCCGTCCTCTTCCTCGAAGGCGGCGAGATCGTCGACCGGTTCGTCGCCGTCCGGCGCAATCGGTGCATGGCGCGGCGCCGGCATGCCAAGGCGGCGGCGCATTTGGAAGCTCAGGATTTGTCCCGACTCCAACTGTCCAGGCTCTTGCGCCTCGTTCGGAATTGGCCGGTCCTGTGCCATGTCATGACCACGGTGCAAATCACCCCGGAGAATAGCGCGTTTGCAGGCGATTTCTAAGGAGAGATTGGCGCCTGACGTGCGCTGTCCTCCATTCCAAGACGTCGCGAATTGTCCTAGAATCGTTAGCCATGAGCATTCGGCAATATGTCCGCGCGATGGTGGCCCTGATCGCGGCCTATGCGGTCGCGCTGCAGACCATCCTGCTGGTGTTTGCTGGCGCGGTGCCCGGCGCCACGTCGCTCGCCGCGACGCCGATCTGCTCGGCCATTGGTACTGCCGGAACCGGCTCGGTGCCGACCGGACACAGCCAAGATTGCCTCACAGCCTGTCTCACCGGCTGCTGCTGCGGCGCCACCGCCTTACCGGTGCCGGCAGCCACGATTGCTTATGCGCCGCGACCGGCGCAGGCCGTCACCGCGGCAATCGAGGCCGCGGCCACAATCCGGCCCGGCGTGACCGCCGCCCATCGCTCGCGTGCGCCGCCGGTTGTCTGATTTCCGACAGTAGCAACGGCAAAATCTTTCTGCCCTTTGGGCAGACATCCGCACGGAGCAATTCCATGGCTAACCGCACGATCATCTCTCGCGGCCTCGCGGCCGCTTTCGTTCTCGCTTCGACGCAACTCGCGGCAACTGCTGCCCAGGCCACCGACTATAATGTCGGCCCGATCCAGATCACCGCGCCCTGGGCGCGGGCGACGCCGAAGGGCGCGAGCTCGGGCGCTGCCTATATGACGATCACCAATACCGGCAAGACGCCCGACAAGGTCAGCTGCGTGTCGAGCGACGCCAGCGCCGAGTGCCAGATCCACACCATGACCATGGACAACGGCGTGATGCAGATGCGGCCGGTCGAAGGCGGCCTCGAGATCAAGCCCGGCGAGACCGTGACGCTCAAGCCGGGCGGCTTTCACATGATGCTGGTCAACCTCAAGCACCCGCTGGAGCAAGGCAATACGGTGAAGGCGACGCTGAAATTCGACACCGCCGGTACGGTCGACGTCGATTATCCGATCGCCGCCATCGGCGCCGCCGCGCCGGGCGTTCCGGCCGGCGGCGGCACCATGCAGATGCAAGGCGGCGGCGGCATGATGCAGATGAACAAGCCGTGACCGCGGGCGCTATTTGCCTTCCTTGAAGGGCGCCTTCATGCCTTGCGGAAGTGGCGCCTTGAAGGTGTTGAGCGTCATCGACACCATGGCGTAATAGCCGAGGATGCCGACCAGCTCGACGACGCCGGCGTCGCCGAGCACTTTCTTCACCTTGTTGTAGGCGCCGTTGCCGACGCGCTTCTTCGCGTAAAGCTCTTTGACGAAATCATAGATCGCCATCTCGTCCTTCGGCGCCTTTTTCGGCGCGCGGCCGGCCTGGATGGCGGCGATGGTTTCGGGCTTGACGCCAGCCTTCTCGGCCATCGGCGCGTGCATCGCCCATTCGTATTGCGCCTTCCAATGTTGCGCCGTGCAGAGAATGGCGAATTCCGACAGCCGCGACGACACGCTGGTCTTGAAGCGCAAATGCCCGCCGAGCTTTTGCGCCAGTTCCCCGAAGGTCGGCGAATGCAGATAGATCGCGAACGGGCCCGACATCTTGAACTGGCCGCGCGGGCCCGAGGCGATGGATTGCGCCAGGGCGCGCTGGTCGGCGGTTAGAGTGGTCTCGCTGAGCTTGGGCAGGCGGGGCGATTGCATGTCGGCCATGGATGTTTCCTCTTGTGAAAACGGACGGGCGTCCTTGGTGATTGTTCTATGGTGACGGCGGAGCCGGCGATGGCGGGAGGCCATAATGAACGAGGCGAGGGCGATGCGCTACCGGCGCCTCTTCGCTTTGGCCTTTGCCGGAATTTTCTTTGCAGGCTTGGGCGCGGCGCGTTTGGCGACCGTCGCACGCCGCGCCGGCATCAAACCGGCCTTCTCGACCTGGCGCACCCAATAGTCCCAGGCGCGCCCCATGGACGGCGGCCGCAACTGGTGCGCCGAGGTGAGTTTTGCTTCGCCCGGAGAGAGCGAATCCACGTGGCCGTGGGCGATGGCCTGGCTCAGCAGCTTGGCGTTGTCGCAGCCGAACACGGTGCGGAACGTCAGCTCGCGCAAGCTCAAGCCGGCGACGGTGGCGCCGTGGCGGCGCATCAGCACCATCCAATGCGGGCCGAGCGCGCGGGCGAGGGAAGCGCCTTCCTCCGGCTTGATCACCAGCATGTTGGTGTCGCCGAATTCGTCGCGCTGATCCCAGAACGGCACCTGGCCGATCACGGCGCCGAGATGAAACACCGGCACCATCTCGCGCCCGGAAATGGCGTAAGGCAGCACGGCATGGGCGTGATGATGGACCACCGCGTTGACTTCGGGCCGGGCTTTGTAGATTTCGCCGTGGATCACCCGCTCGCTGTAGAGGCGGAACTCGGTCGGCTTGATGGGCTCGGAATCGAGATTGAGCTCGACGATGTCGGAGATTTCCGCCAGTTCCGGCGCGCGGTGGCGCGGGATGAAATAGCGTTTCGGATCGCCCGGATGGCGCACGCTGACATGGCCGAAGGCATCGAGCACTTTCTCGTTGGCCATGATGCGGGTGGCGACGATCAGCTCGTGCAGCAATTCGGCAATTTGATCCGGCATGGTTGGCTCCGTTTGACGTTTTTCCCGCAAGCTTTTCGGCGCTTGTTTTGGCATCATGGCGCCGGTCGCGCTAGGAGCATGCAATGGCCGTTTCCGTAAAAGCTCTGTTCTTCGACGTTTTCGGCACCCTGGTCGATTGGCGCACCTCGATCGCGCGCGAGGCCGAAGCGATGTTGAAACCCTTGGGTTTTACGCTCGATTGGCCCGCCTTCGCCGACGCCTGGCGCGGCGAATACCAAGGCGCCATGGACGAGGTGCGCTCCGGCCGCATACCGTTCTGCAAGCTCGACATACTGCACCGGCGCAATCTCGAGCTGATCCTGCCGCGCTTTCATGTCGGCACGCTCACCGAAGAGCAGCGCCGCGAGCTCAATCTGGCGTGGCACCGGCTCGATGCCTGGCCCGACGTGCCGCCGGGGATGGCGCGGCTCAAACGCAAATACATGCTGGCGCCGGTGTCGAACGGCAACATTTCGCTGATGGTCGCTCTGGCGCGGCGCAACAATTTGCCGTGGGACGCCATCCTCGGCTCGGAGATCGCCGGCGACTACAAGCCAAAACCGCGAGTCTATCTCGCCGCCGCCGAAGCGCTCGACCTTCCGTCGCACCAATGCATGATGGTCGCCGCCCACACCAAGGATCTCATGGCGGCAGCGGCGCTCGGGCTGCGCACCGGCCACATCGCGCGCCCCAACGAGCACGGGCCTGGACACGGCGAGACGGCGCCGAGCGAGAAAGTCGATTTCGCGGCGAAGAGTCTCGAGGATTTGGCCGGGCAGTTGGGGACGTAAAATTTCCCCTCCCCCTTGTGGGGAGGGGCAGGGGCGGGGGTCGGGAGGTTTTTGTAAAAGCGTCGACGCTCTCGCATCACCTCCCGACCCCCACCCAACCCTCCCCACAAGGGGGAGGGCTAAGAAGACAACGTCGGATAATCCGTATATCCCTTCGCCGCACCGCCATAGAACGTCTTGCGATCCGGCGGATTGAACGGGCCGCCCCTGCGGAAACGTTCGTCGAGATCCGGATTGGCGAGATAGAGCGCCGCAAACGACACGAGATCAGCGTCGCCGTCGCGCAGCACCGCGTTGGCGCGTTCGAGATCGTAGCCTTTGTTGGCGATCAGCGGCCCGCGCCAGATTTGGCGGAAGAAACCGATGTCCGGCACTTCGCCCGCGGCCACCGGATCGCCCGGCCCCGGCTCGACGATGTGCAGATAGGCGATGCCGAGCCGGTTGAGCTCGCTCACCGCGGTCGCAAACGTCGCCGCCGGATGGCTGTCGGCGATGTCGTTATACGGATTAGTCGGCGACAGCCGCACGCCGACCCGTTCGCCGCCCCATTCGCCGATCAGCGCTTGCGTCACCTCGATCAGGAAGCGCGCACGGTTCGACGCGCTACCGCCGTAACGATCGGTGCGCTTGTTGGTGCTGTCGCGTAAGAACTGATCGATCAGATAGCCGTTGGCGCCGTGCAGCTCGACGCCGTCGAAGCCGGCGTCGCGGGCGTTAGCCGCGCCGCGGCGATAATCTTCGACGATGCCGGGGATTTCGCTCGTCTCGAGCGCGCGCGGCGTGACGAAAGCTTCCATGCCGTTCGTCGTCCAGGCCTGGCCGGCAGGCGCAATCGCCGACGGCGCGACGGGAAGCGCGCCGCCCGGCTGCAACGACGGATGCGAGATGCGGCCGACATGCCAAAGCTGCAGGAAAATCCGTCCGCCGGCGTCATGCACCGCGTCGGTGACGAGCTTCCAGCCGGCGACTTGTGCGGCGCTGTGGATGCCCGGCGTGCCTGGATAACCGACGCCTTGCGGCGAGACTTGCGTGGCTTCGCTGACGATCAATCCGGCGCCGGCGCGCTGCGCATAATAGGTGGCGTTGAGTTCCGTCGGCACGTTGCCCGGCCCGGCGCGGTTGCGCGTCATCGGCGCCATCACCACGCGGTTCGGCAGTTCCAGCGGGCCGAGGCGAAATGCCGAGAAAATATCCACGCTACTCATTTCAACCCCGCACCTGTCAGCCCCACACTTATCAACCCCAGACTTGGCGCGCGGTCTCGAGAATGCGTTCGAACTTGCGCCACTGGTCCGCCTCCGGGATCGAGATACTATCGAGGCCGCCAAAGCCGCATTGCGGGCTCAGCGCCATTTGCTCGGCCGGCAGGTAGCGGGTCGCCTCGTCGATCCGCCGCCGCAACAGATCAAAACTCTCCAGATCGGCGCGCTTGGTAGTGACGAGCCCGAGCACCACGATCTTCTGCTTGGGCACGTAGCGCAGCGGCGCAAAACTGCCCGAGCGCTCATCGTCATATTCAAGCAGCAGCCGATCGTGCTTCAATTGCGCAAACAGCCGCTCGGCGATGCCGTCATAGTGACCTTCGCGATGCCATTGCGGCATGACTTTGCCGGTCGCCGGATCGATGGTCCGCGGATTGCCCTTGCACAGATGAATGCCGAAGGTGACGCCGTCGAAACCGGCAATGACGGCGTTATCGGCCGCGATCGAACGCTCCATATTCTTGTCCGGATCCTCGCCGCGGGCGCGCATGCGGTCGAGTGAAACCTTGTCGACATAGGCCGTATAGCCCGGCGCATCGATCTGAATGTAACGGCAGCCGGCTTCGACCAATTCACGGATGATCTGCCGCGAGATTTTGACGACGTCGGCAAGGAACGCCTCCATGTCCGGGTAAATGGCCTTGGACTGCTGCCAGTCGAAGCGCTGCGAGATGCGGTCGGGACTCAAGACTGTCACTTTGACGGGCCTGGCCGCGATCTTGCTGGAGAATTGATATTCCGAAAGCGGCACGTTGCGCACGAGCTGCAGCCGCTCGACGACGCGGCGCCGAGTCCTGATCGCCGGGCCGGGCGCGCTGAAATTCTGTTCGGCGCGCACCAACGGCTGCAGGCTCACGCCTTCCATCGATTTGTCTTCGGCCGGGACCTCAAAACCTGCGACCGACTCGCTAAAGCTTTCCTGGAAATTGCGCCGCCGCAGTTCGCCGTCGGTGAGGATCGGAAATCCGATCGCCTCCTGCTTGGCGATCACGTGACGGATCGCGTCGTCCTTGGCGTAGTCGAATTCGCCCTCGCTGGCACTGCCGCGCTTGTAATCGTCATAGGCGCGGCGCAGGTCGGGTGGCGAGCACAAGCCGCCCACTTGATCGACGCGAAGATTCCGTAAATCTGTCATCGCTGCCGTCGTCGCCATCACGATGCCTCTTCATTTCCCGGTCTGCAAATTCAGCTTGTGCACGATGGCGGTATAGCGTTCGGCATCGCGCTGTCGAAATGCGATATAATTCGCGGTGCCGTTCTCTTCCATCACCATGCCGAGTTGTTCCATGCGCGCGGCCATGGCCGGCTCGCGCATGACCTTGGCGATT
>JBAUYI010000437.1:0-3556 GCA_049584715.1 Xanthobacteraceae bacterium | reverse complement strand
CTCAGGATCTGGTCAACCGCACGCTCGATGCACCGGAAAATGCCGCGCGAATTGCCGATGTTGTCAGCGGGAAACAGGTGGCGGACCTGATTACCTCTAAGTTCGACTTTATTACCGGCCGCGAATGGTATCGGCCTGAACCCGATGACAGCCCGTATTTGCGAGTAACTTCGGGAGTCGGCGTCGTGATTTTGCACGATCCAGCTGTGCCGCGAGGCTATGGAGTCCTCACCGCATATCCCCGGAACGACTAACCAGCCTTGGTGCGAACCGGCAGCATCTATGTTACCGTCATACAGAGGTTGGAGTTTGCGAAGATGCCAGTTAATCCCGTGTTCTCCTGACCATCTGACAGGTGATGCAATGTCAAACTTAACAATGATTATTTATTCAGAGTACGACGGCGTCGAGTCTACGGTCGTATGGCGTAATGAAGAGCAGTTTCAGCAGGTGAAGAAATTCCTGCAGGGTATGGGTTTGCATGTTAGTGGGGTTACGTCGGAAGGCGAGCGCACGAGGGCCGCATTCGTTTATATGAAAACCGAACAACAGTACAAAGCCATGTGTGAATTCTCGCATTCGCTGGAGGAGAACGAGGCGACATAGATCTCGTGGTCTCCTCGCGGAGTTTTTGTTGTCGTTATGTGTTTGGCTTTGCGAGGGACGGACATGAGGATTAATTCGGCTTTCCGCGGCCGACGTCCTGCGAAGCCTTCACAGCGCAAGTCTCCGCCTGCAGCAAGTTGAACATTGGGGATGTTGGATTCTGTGGCTCCGCTTCCCGCGGAAATCCACGATGTCTTCCTGGAACTGGATCGAAAGTATCAGAAATACCGACTCGACCGAGAGCCAGAGCGGTTCAAATTAACTGACGCCGAAAAGAAGGCGTTGCTTTTTGTAAGTTCACATTACGCCTCAAATCCCCTGGCAGCGCCCGTATCTTAGCTTTGGTGAGTGTTTATTCGGGAAGCTGAACGGGCGGCGCTGAACGGCACATCGCGGCCTAACAAGCCGAAAGCGTAGCCGGCGTCTCCCCGCGCTCTTTTCCTCGCGTTTCAACTAATTCCAGAACTGTCCCCTGACCGGAGCGCACCGCGCGCCGGCCAAATCAACACGCATGCGCCGCGCGCAACAAGGAGTACGCAATGGACGACATGAACGTCTTCGTTCCCATTACCAAGATCGATGCGGCGCAGCGCCTGGTCTACGGCGTCGTCACCGCGGAGAAGCCGGATATTTCCGGCGAAGTCTGCGACTATGCCTCGACCAAGCCGCATTATCAGAAATGGTCGCGCAATTTCGCGTCCGCCACCGAGGGCAAAAGTCTCGGCAATCTGCGCGCCATGCATTCCAACGTGGCGGCCGGCAAGCTCGTTGAGATCGCGTTCAATGACGAGCAAAGACGCATCGAGATCTGCGGCAAGGTGGTCGACGACGCCGAGTGGGCGAAGGTCGAGCAGGGCGTCTATACCGGCTTCTCGCAAGGCGGGCGCTATCTCAAGCGCTGGCCGGATCCCGATGAGCCGGCGCTGATGCGCTACACCGCCGAGCCCATGGAGGTGTCGCTGGTCGATCACCCGTGCCTGCCGGAAGCGACCTTTGCGGTGATCAAGGCCGACGGTTCGACCGAGCTGCGCAAATTCAAGGACAATCCTTCGCACGTTTCCGCGGCGCTGGCGGAGGCTCTCGCCAAGATCGGCGCGCGCCACTCCAAGGCCGACAAGGAGCGCATCAAGCAAACCCACGATCTCCTGGTCGGGCTCGATCCCGACTGCTGCGCCGCGGCCGGGCCGGTCGCCGGCGCCAAGGTGGAGACGCAGCCGAAATTTTCGCCGCAGGCCGGCGAGGGCGCCGCCGAAGCTGCCGATGACGATGAGACGGCAAAGCTCGCAAAAGTCTTCGATCGCTCCTTGGCCAAGGCGATCCAGGCCGTGACTTCGCACGTGGACGAGCTGGCCGCGCGCGTAAAGAAAATCGAGGCCCAGCCGCTGCCGCTCGGCACCACCTCGGTGCGCGTCGCCGAGAAGAGCGAGGACTCGATCTTTCCCAAGCCGGAAGCGCTGCTCGATCAGCCGGGCGCGCTCGAAGCGCTCGCCGAGGCCGCGATCCGCAAGGCGCAAAGCCAGCCGATGCGCGCCATTCCGGGCTTTCGTCCGCGCCGCGACTAACGCCGCTTTCACCTGCCCGTCATTCCGGGGCCGAGCGAAGCGAGGAACCCGGAATCCATAACCACTGTCCGTGGATATGGATTCCGGATTCGACGCTTCGCGTCGCTCCGGAATGACGGCTGAGCATTTCACGCCAACCAAACAACCAACCACGGGAACCACACCATGTATCAGCCCAACCTTCCGCACCTCCTTGCCAAGTCGGCCTTGCCGCACACCATGCAGGATTACAGTGCCGCGCTGACCAATGCCGGCAGCTTCCTGCGCGAGATCGAGAAGGCGCACGCCAACCCGATGCCCGGCGATCCGCTGGCCAAAACGACGTTCTCGGAATCGAATTCGCCGACCTCGGGCCTGACCTATTACGACCTCGAGACCGGCGCCAAATTCGTCTATCCGATGCTCACGCCGCTGCGCAACGAGATCCCGCGCGTCTCCGGCAAGGGCGGCATCCAGGCCAATTGGCGCGCGGTGACCGGCATCAACACCACGGGCCTGCGCATCGGCGTCTCCGGCGGCAACCGCGGCGGCATCAGCGCGGTGGCGACGCAAGACTACAGCGCCGCCTACAAGGGCATCGGCATCGAAACCTCGGTCGACTTCGAAGCGCAATATGCCGGCATGGGCTTTGACGACATCAAGGCGATCGGCGCCAAAATAGGTCTCGAAGCCTGCATGCTCGGCGAAGAGCTCCTGATCTTGGGCGGCAACACGTCGGTGCCGCTCGGTACCACGCCGACGCCGTCGCTGGCGCCGTCGACCTCCGGCGGCAGCCTCACCGCCGCGGCGTCGCCCTATAGCGTCATCTGCGTCGCGCTGTCGCTCGATGCCATCGTCAACGGCTCCGTTACCGGCGGCATCCAGGGCGCGATCACGCGCAGCAATGCCGACGGTTCGTCGGATGTGTTCGGCGGTGGCGCCGCCGGCAAATCGGCCAATGCCACGGCGTCGATCTCGTCCGGCACCTCGGGTTCGATCGCCGCGAGCGTTGCGCCTGTCTCGGGCGCCATGGGCTATGCCTGGTTCTGGGGCGCTGCCGGCTCCGAAGTGCTCGGCGCCATCACCACCATCAATTCGCTGGTGATCACCGCGAATGGGGCCGGCACGCAGACTGCGGCCGCGCTCAGCGCGGACAATTCGACCAACGCGTTGGTGTTCGACGGCCTGCTCTATCAGGCGTTCAAGTCCGGTTCCAACGCCTATGTGCAATATCTCGCCACCGGCACCGCCGGCACCGGCTCGACCTTGACCGGCGACGGTGCCGGCGGCGTCGTCGAGATCGATGCGGCGCTGAAGAACCGCTGGGACAATTACCGGCTCTCGCCCGACACCATGTGGGTCGGCTCCCAGGTCGCCAACGACCTGTCGAAGAAGATCCTTGCCGGCAA
>JBAUYI010000436.1:0-3485 GCA_049584715.1 Xanthobacteraceae bacterium | reverse complement strand
GCTACAAGACCCGGCCGTTCGACCAGATTTTGAAAGAAACGCGCACGTTTTTTAAAGTTCATGCCGCTGAAGGCACCATTGCCGGCGGCGTGCATCTGGAAATGACCGGACAGAACGTCACCGAATGCACCGGCGGTGCCCGCGCCATCAGCGACGAGGATTTGAACGACCGCTACCACACGGTCTGCGATCCGCGGCTTAACGCCGAGCAGTCACTCGACCTCGCGTTCCTGCTCGCCGACCTGCTCAAAACGGAGCGTCAAGGTAAGCCAAAGCCGCTGCCGGCGGTGGCGGGGATGTAGCGGAAGGCGGATGACGGAGGACAGATGACGGACGACGGAAAGTAGAATGCAGGCGCCAGCGGCTATATCTATCTTATCTGTCGTCTGTTGTCCGTCACCTGTCCTCCGCTAAGCCATGACCGAACGCCCTACCGATCGTCTTGCCATTGCCGTCGCGCAGCTCAACCCGATCGTGGGCGACGTCTCCGGTAATCTTGAGCGCGCCCGCGCCGCGCGGGCGGTCGCCGCCAAAGACCACGCCGACATCGTCGCTTTTTCCGAGCTGTTCATCGCCGGCTATCCGCCCGAGGATCTGGTGCTCAAGCCGGCGTTCCAGGCCGCTTGCCGCGCCGCTGTGGAGACCTTGGCGCGCGAGACCGGCGATGGCGGACCTGCGGTGCTCATCGGCGCGCCCTGGGTCGAGGACGGTAAGCTCTACAATGCCTATGCGCTGCTCGCCGGCGGCCATATTGAAACTGTCCGTTTCAAGGTCAACCTGCCGAATTACGGCGTGTTCGACGAGAAGCGCGTGTTCGCGCCGGGGCCGGTGCCCGGGCCCGTCAGCTTCCGCGGCGTGCGGGTCGGTCTGCCGGTCTGCGAGGATACCTGGACCGACTGGGGCGACTACGAGAACGTGGTCGAGACCCTGGCCGAAAGCGGCGGCGAAATCCTCATCGTGCCGAACGGCTCGCCGTACTGGCACAACAAGAGCGACGTCCGCCTCAATGTCGCCGTCGCCCGCGTCACCGAGTCTGGCCTGCCGCTCGTCTACATCAACCAGGTCGGCGGCCAGGATGAGCTGGTGTTCGACGGCGCTTCCTTTGCGCTCAACGCCGACCGCTCGATCGCATTTCATTTGCCGGCGTTCCGCGAAACCGTGGTGACGACGCAATGGTCGCGCACCGGCGGGACGTGGCGCTGCACGCAAGGGCCGATTGTCCCGGCCGAAGATTCCGAGCAGGCCGATTACACCGCCTGCGTGCTCGGATTGCGCGACTATGTCGACAAAAACCGCTTTAAAGGCGTCGTGCTCGGCCTCTCCGGCGGCATCGATTCGGCGCTGTGCGCGGCGATGGCGACGGACGCGCTCGGCGCCGACCGGGTGCGTTGCGTGATGCTGCCGTACCGTTACACGTCCAAAGATTCGCTCACCGATGCGGCGGCCATCGCCAAGACGCTCGGCGTGAATTACGCCATCGTGCCGATCGAAAGCGCGGTGGCGGGGCTCGAAGCGGCGCTCGCTGGCGTCTTTGCCGGCGCGCCGCGCGACGTCACCGAAGAGAATTTGCAGGCGCGCGCCCGCGGCACCATCCTGATGGCGATCTCCAACAAGTTCGGCGCCATGGTGGTGACCACCGGCAACAAGTCGGAAATGTCGGTCGGCTACGCCACGCTCTATGGCGACATGAATGGCGGCTTCAATCCGATCAAGGACCTCTACAAGACCGAGGTTTTCCGCCTGGCGCGGCTGCGCAATCGCTGGAAGCCGGACGGCGCGCTCGGGCCGAGCGGAGCGGTCATTCCGGACAACGTCATCACCCGGGCGCCGAGCGCGGAATTGCGCGAAAACCAGACCGACCAGGACACACTGCCGCCCTACGACGTCCTCGATCAAATCCTGGAGCGCCTCGTCGAGCGCGAGGAACCAACCGCGACCATCGTCGCCGCCGGTTTCGACCGCGACACCGTGGTGAAGGTGGAGCGCATGCTCTACTTGGCCGAATACAAGCGCCGCCAGGCGGCGCCGGGCGTGAAGGTGACGCTGAAGAATTTCGGCCGCGACCGGCGCTATCCGATCGTCAACCGGTTCCACGATTCCGGCCAGGCCCTGCCCGAGCCCGACCGCACCCTGATCAAGAGCGCGGCAATAGCGAAAGCAGGCGCGGCGGATTTCTGATCGTTCCTACCGCGACACGAACGGCGGCCCGACGGTCCGCACGGTTTTCTTGGCAGGATCGGTATCGGAAGCGTTCGCCGGTTGCGCGGATGCCGGTGTCGGCGCAGGCGTTGTTGCAGGTGTCGCAGCACCGGCGGCCGGAGCCGGCGCGCCTTTGACCGGCTTGGGCTGCGGCGCCTGCGACAGCGTCTTCGCGGTCTGGTCGGTGACGACGATGTCGCCGCCTTGCAGCGTCGTGGAGTCGTCGGCGTCCTTGAGCGCGTCGCCCCAGCTCTGTCCTGGCTTGCGGCACGAGCAGGCCGCCGTGAACTCCTTGCGATAGTGGAAGGCGTTCGGCAGCGCCGTATAAGGCTGGCCGCTCGACGACACCGCCTGCTCGATGTCCTCGCCCGGATTGTGGAAGCTGTAGAGCGCGACTTCGGCCGCGGGGCAAAGGCGCTGGCACGAGCGCTCGTCGTCGGCGAAGCGGCTCGACACCGTCGAGTACGAGATCGGGAAATAGTAGCCGTCGCAGGTGCGTACGCAGACCGTGCGAAAGGTGCCGGCCGGCAAGCCGTCGCCGCCGGGATTGAGAAGGGTGCCGCCGCCCGAACCTCCGCCTCCGCCGCCACCGAACAACCTGTCGAAGAATCCGGTGGGTCCGGCCTCGTTGGCGGCGGCGGTGTATTGCGCGCCGCAATTGTTCTGCGCCAGTTGCCCGATCAGCGCACGGCGCTGGCTGTCCTGGCTGCCGGTGCCGCTCTTGAGCTGTTCGAGATCGGTGGTGGCGCGATCGAGGTTGCCGCGCATCTGCTGGATCTGCGAGTTGATCGGCCCGCATTGCGGCACCAGGCTCGAGAACAGCGACAGGAAGCCTTGGCCCTCGCAGCCCTGCTTGTGCGCTTGCGCCAGAGTGCGGTCGAGGTCGGCCTGCTGCTTGGCGACGGCGTCTTCGGCGCGCTTGACCTGGTCGGCGCGGGTCGGATCGATCGAGCCCGAGTTGATGGCGGCAAGCTGGCTTTCGAGCCGCACGCAGGCCGGGTTCGACGCCGGCTGGTTCGGCGCGCCCTGGGCGGCCGCGGACGCGGCAAGCGCCACCACACCGAGCGTGGCGGGGCCAAAACTGTACAGCAATCTACTGCGCAGCAATCTCGTGAACATGGACCCCGTCACCCGCCCCTCGAGTGGGGCGGATCAAGCCCCGCAATGGTGACTAAAGTGTGGATTAGCTTTGTCCCCTCCCCCTTGTGGGGAGGGGTAGGGGTGGGGGTCGAGAGGTCGTACGCAGGCCGTCGACGAAAGTGCGCCACCTGCCCCCCCCCCCCCCC
>JBAUYI010000435.1:0-43776 GCA_049584715.1 Xanthobacteraceae bacterium | reverse complement strand
ACCCGAAGCCGACCGCCATGTTGCGGCAGTTGCAGGACGAGATCGAGGCGATCCGGTATGACCCCGGCGACGGCAACAAGATCGAGCTGCCGGTAAAACTTAAGGTCTACGATTCGATCTTCGTGCCGCTGGCCAAATGGTCGATGCTGCTCGCCGGCAACTATCGCTGCGTCACCAAGGACGGCATGCGCACTGCGCAAGAGGCGGTGTGGAGCGACCTCGAAACCTCGCGCTCGGTCTACAATTTCGTCTTCGATCTTTGCGTCAAGCTCGGCGCCAAGCCGGAAGACCTGGTGCCGTTCGAGAAATATGCCGCCGCCGCGCAATCGCTGGTTCGTCCGGCATCGGCGGCGCGCGCGCTGCAAAACGGCGCACCCTATATCGAGCGCGCCGATAAGCTGGTCCAGCTCATCGCCCGGCAAAAAGGCTTGAGCCATCCAGCGATCGACGCCCAGGTGGCGCTGGTCGACGCCCGGCTCGAGGCCAATCGTAAGAAGGCGGCGGCGTAAGCAGCCCGGATTGCGGGCTACGCGACTTCGACGTCCTGCCAGAAGCCGAATCGGCCGCCGACTGCGCTCATCTCCGGACGCGGTGCTTCGTAGGACCACGCGGCGCGCGCGTGGCGCTTGCCTTCGACGACGACGTCGTAGAACTGCACACCATGGGGGCATTTGAGGTCGTCTGGGGTTTTTGCGGTCTTTTGCAGCCAATCCATACGCACCGCGCCTTGCGGAAAGTACTGATAGCCCTTGCAATCGATGACATCGCTGCTCTGGGCAACCACTTGGCCGTCGACAACTGCCTTCATGACCGAATCTCCTGCGCCGCAACCGTTTCCGGCGTGCTGATCATTGAAAAGTAGGCGCCACAACCGTCCGATCAAGGCCTAAAGCGTGCGCGGTTATCCACAGCAGGGCAGGCCAAGCCGGCGGTGGGGCGGATTCCAGCCCTCGCCGCGATGAAAATATCGACCGCAAAGGAGTTGCCAGCCCCAAAAGTGTAGCGTTCGCGCCACACTCATTAACATTATGCGAAATCCGGCCGAAAACGCATAAAAAGGCGGCAGTTGCTGTCGTTTTAGACTTGGCTGAGCGGCCTCCGCAATGAAAACTCCGGGCATGTCAGTTGCGAGTTCGCTTTGACAAAAAATGGTGCTGTAGCCGGCCTTCGGGGACATCGTCGTCCGGTGCAGGGGACAAATAGGGGCTTACAATGAAAAAGGTAGCTTACTCATTAGTTCTGGCGGCGGGGTTGGCGTCCTCTTCCGTCATGGCAGCCGATATGGCCGTGAAGGCTCCTCCCGCAGCGGCTCCTCCGCCGTCTCCGTGGGACGTGGTGGTCACCGCGGCTTTGATGACCGACTACAACTTCCGCGGCATCAGCCAGTCCAACCACAAGCCGTCGACGCAGGCCGGCTTCGAGTTGCGCTACAACTGGGCCTCCAACTGGCAGAGCTACGGCGGCATCTCGGGTGAGAGCATCAACTTCCCGAATAACGCGGCGGCGGAAGTCGACTTCTACGGCGGTATCCGCCCGACCTTCGACAAGCTCGCCCTCGATTTCGGCGCTTGGTACTACTACTACCCGGGCGGCCAGTGCTTCAACGCGCCGGCCTTTTGCACGACCCTCGGCGGTGGCCCGGCGGTGATCACGCCTGCTGGTGTCGTCGGCTCGGTGCCGGGTCTCGGTATCCAGCCGCTCGGCGGCAACGTCGCCAAGCAGAACGCCAGCTTCTGGGAAGTCTACGGCAAGGGCACCTATACCTTTAACGATCAATGGTCGGTCAATCTTCAGGAGTGGTACTCGCCGTCAGTCGTCAACACCGGCGCTTGGGGCTTTTATACGGTGGGCAACGTTACCTACACCGCTCCGAGCACCTGGTTTCAGAATGGGCTCGGCATGTACGCCTCCGTCGACCTCGGTTACTGGGATCTCGGCACCAGCGACGCGTTTTATGGCGTGCCGGCCACCCCGGCTGGCGTGAAGTACACCAGCTATACCACCTGGGACGTGGGCCTCGGCTTCACCTACAAGGTGCTCACGCTTGACCTGCGCTACTACGATACCAACTTGAACAAGGCGCAGTGCAACGTGTTCACCAGCGCGCAGAACGCGACGTTCTCGCCGGCCAATGTCACGGCGCAGAACCCGAACGGTCTCGGCACCAACTGGTGCAGCGCGGCCTTCATCGCGAAACTCTCCGCTTCGGTCGACTTCGCTTCCAACCTGAAGTAAGCGGCTGAACTCGCAAACTGACGCGGCCGGTGGCGGAAACGCCACCGGCCTTTTCTTTTGCCTTCACCACTCATCGCCCTGAAAGCGATAATCCCGCCTCCCCAGTTCAGGCCCTCACTCGGCCGCCGAGACCAGCGGCACGTCACGCACGTCGTAGCGGCCCTGCTCGCGGATGAAGGCGACGCGGCGGCGATGAAACGCACCGAGCGTCGAACGATGACCGATCGAGATGATCGTTGAGGCTGGGAGCCGCTCCTGCAGCAGGCGGTACAGCATCGCCTCGGCCGCCTCGTCGAGCGCTGCCGTCGCCTCGTCGAGCAACAGATAATCCGGCGCATAAAGCAGCGCGCGCGCGATGGCGAGCCGCTGCTGCTCGCCGCCCGAAAGCATGCGATTCCAGTGCGCCTCCTTGTGCAGCCGGGGAAGCAACTCCGATAGCCCGACCGCGGTGAGCACTTCCGTCAGGTGCGCGTCGTCGAAGCTGCCGGCCCTCGCCGGATAGGTGATGGCGTCGGCGAGCGTCGCCACCGGAAAATAGGGCCGCTGCGGCACCAACATCACCTTGGCGTCCATCGGCACGGTGACGCGGCCGGCTCCGAACGGCCAGATGCCGGCGATGGCCCGGAACAGCGTCGATTTGCCGGCGCCCGAGGGACCGCTCACCAGGACACGGTCGCCGGCATTGAGCACGAGTTGCTCGGCATTGAGCAGCGGCTGCCCGTTGGGCAGGCCGACGGTGAGATGGTCGATGGCGACCTCGCGATTGCCGTCGCGCGGCACGACCTCGATGACCGGCGGCGTCAGCGCCGCGGCGCGGCCGGCCTCGATCGCGCCCTCGAACCCGGCCAGCCGCGCCACCACCGCCTGATACTCGGCGATCGTTCGATATGTGGTGACGAAATAAGACAGCGCGGTCTGCACGCTGTTGAAGGCCGATCCGGTTTGCATCAGGCCGCCGAGCTGCATGACGCCGGAGAAATATGCCGAGCTTACCATCACATAGGGAAAGATCACCGAGGCCTGCGTATAGCTCTGGGTGAAGAATAAGAGCTTCTTCTGCCGCTGCATGATGGCGATCCAATTCGACACCACGCTGCCAAAGCGGTCGAGGTGACGCTCGCGTTCGGCGGCTTCACCATGCAGCGAGGCGATCTGCTCGGAATTTTCGCGCGAGCGAACCAGGTTGAAACGGAAATCGGCTTCGAAACGCTGCTGCCGGAAATTGAGCGCAATCAGCGGCCAGCCGAGCAAATGCGTGAAGCTGGTGCCGATCACCGCATAGATCAATGCCGCCCAGACCAGATAGCCCGGAATGACGAACGGCAGGCCGAACAGGTGCACCGGCGCGGCGGCCGACAATGTCCACAAAATGACGACGAACGATCCCAGCGTGACGCAGGCATTGAGCAAGCCGACGCCGATCGACAGCGTGTTCTGCACGAACAACTGCAAATCTTCGGCGATACGCTGATCGGGGTTGTCGGCTGCATCGCCGAGCATCTGCATGCGATAATGGTTCGCGGTGTTGAGCCATTGCCGCAGATAGGTCTGTGTCATCCAGCGCCGCCAGCGGATCTGCAGCCACAGATTCAGGTAGTTCTGGTACACCGCGAGCACGGTGTAGATCGCCGCGATCGCGCAAAAGAACAGGATCGCGCTGACGAAGGCTTTGAAATCTCGATCCTGCAAGGTGTTGTAAAACCGATTGTACCATTCGTTCAGGATCACCTGGATGGCGACGAGCGACAGCTCGATAGCGACGACCGCGCCGAGCAAAAGCCGGCCTGCCCGGCGATCCTCGGAGCGGTAATACGGCGCGGCCAGCCGCCAGATCGTGGCCAATGTCGCGACCAGACTTTTCACGAAAAACCTCCGACGTCGAAGAGAGGAACGCGGTGCAATGCGGAACAATCGACGCACACCGGCGCGGTTTCACACGCTGCAACAACCAAAGCCGTGTTGGTGCGTTGCAATATCACAAACCCATTCGGTGCGCGATATGCGTTGCCGATCGGGCGATAGGCAGCGCCGGGGGAGCCCGCTCGATGTTGTGCGGCGAAACGACGGCCAATCTTGCATTCTTCGCGTCGGCAGGCGCATTCTGACGTGCCGCTCATTCGGCCAATGAATGGAGAAACAATAAAAACCAATCACAAGTCCTAGCTGGGAGGGACCGTCGATGTTTACGCAAATTCTCGATCCGACCGGAAACCTGTTCGTGACCTGGTTGGTCGCGCTCATTCCGGTTGTGCTGCTGCTCTTTTTGCTTGCGGGGCTTCGCATGTCGGCGTGGCTCGCGGTGCTGATCGGTTCTATCGTTACATTCCTGCTCGGGTGGTGGGTCTGGAAGATGCCGCTCGGCGCCGGATTGCTCGCCTACCTTTACGGCTCCGCCACCGGCATTTGGAACGTCAACTGGATCACGTTTTGGGGAGTGATGCTGTTCAACACCTTGGTCATGACCGGCGCGTTCGACAAATTGCGGCGCTGGCTGATCCAGCAAGGGACCCGCGACGTCCGCGTGCAGACCATCCTGTTCGCCTGGGCGTTCGGCGCCCTGCTCGAGGGCCTGGTCGGTTTCGGCTATCCATGGGCCTTCGTTGCGCCGATCCTGATCACGCTCGGCATTCCGGCGCTCGACGCGATCCGCGTCGCGGCAATTGCCAACAATGCGCCGGTGTCATACGGCGCGCTCGGCGCTCCGATCATCGCCTTGGCCGCGGTGACCGGCATGCCGCTTCTGGCGCTGGCCGGCTCGGTCGGCAAGATCGTCGCCATCCTCGCGCTGTTGCCGCCGTGGATCCTGATCTACCTGGTCAGCGGCAAGCAAGGCATGAAGGGCGGCTGGCCGCTCGCCGTGGTCGGCTCGCTCGGCTACATCGCCGGCCAATTGCCGACCTCGATCTATCTCGGGCCGTATCTGCCCGACGTCATCGGCGCCATCATCTGCTTCGCCTGCCTGCTGATCCTGCTCAAGGTCTGGCATCCGGCGCAAACGCTCGGCTATGGCGGCGTCCCGTTGACGGCGGCACAGGAAGCGGCGGCCGAAGGCCACGGGCTGTCGGCCGGCGAAGTGTTCCAGGGTTGGCTGCCGATCATCGTGCTGGTCGTGGTGGTCGTGCTATGGACCGGCCCATGGTCGCCATTGCCCGCGATCAACTGGCTGCATCTCGCGGTTTCGGCGGCGTCCTCGATCACCGCCGGCACCACGATCACGGCCGCGTTCGACTTCAAGCCGTTTGTCGGTGGCAGTGCGATCATGGCCGCTTGGATCATCGTGGCGTTGCTGATGCGGGTCAGCGGCGCGCAGCTCGGCGAAATCTTCAAGAAGACCTGGTCGCAGATGTGGGGCGCCTTCCTGGTCGGCGTCTTCATTTTCGGCCTGGCTTTCGTCTTCAACTTCTCCGGCATGGCCGGCTCGCTCGCCAAAGCCTTCTCCGCGCTCGGGTCATACTTCATCGTCGTGGCGCCGATCCTGGGCTTCATCGGCGTCGCGCTGTCGGGCAGCAACACCTCGACCAATGCCATGTTTGGAAAATTCCAGGCGCTGGTCGGGCAGTTGCTCGGCTTCCCGTTGATGCTGTTGCCGGTCATGAACTCGGTCGGTGCCGAGATCGGCAAGCCGATCGCGCCGCAGACCGCCAGCGTCGGCGTGTCGACCAGCGAGTTCGTGCGCAACGAGGGCGAGGTGATCCGCCACAATTTCGGCTGGACCCTCGTGCTCCTCGTCTATCTCGTGCTGATCGGGGTGGCCTGTTACCTGTTCTTCCCCGGCATTGCGGTGTTGCCGAAGGCGTGAGCGCCCAGCGGGCGCGCGAATGGCGAAATAGCGAGTGGCGAATAGGGGGCAGACCTTCCATTCGCCACTCGCAATCTGCCTCTAGCCAATCCAAGCGCAATTCGCTATTCGCCATTGGCGCTTCTGCTCGATCGGAGTGACGATGTTCTGCCGTTTCTGCGTCCTCGTCGCCGCGTTGCTGCTTGGCCCGTCGGGGCTCGTCCGCGCTGCCGACAACGCATTTCCGTTCGGCACCGAATTGATGCTCGACGTCGAGCCGCTCTATGGCTCAAAGCGCGTGCCGATGCTGCAGATCGAGGACAACGGCGCCGCCGCGATCGACCTGTGGTGCGCCAGCGTGCATGCGTCCGCGACCGTCGGCGAGAATTCCATCACCATCGTCGCCGAGCCGGCGGGTCCCACGCAATGCACGCCGGAACGCCAAAGCGGCGACGAGACGCTGTTGGCGGCGCTGTCGCAGGTCACCAACTGGCGCCGCGACGGCGACGTCATCGAACTGATCGGCCCCACCACGCTGCGCTTTCGCGCGATGACCAATTGACTACCGGAGCATCGCGACCTTCCCGCACCCGACCCCGGAGACGACTATGCTGCGCCGGCCCTATGCTCGCTGGCTCGTTGTTGCGGTTTTCGTGAGCCACCCGCTTGTCGCGATGGCCGCCGAGACCGCTTTTCCGTTCGGCAGCGAACTCTTGCTCGACGGCAAGCCGATGCGCGGCACCAAGCGCCTGCCGTCGCTGTCGATCGAGCAGGACGGCACCGCCGCAATCGACTTGTGGTGCGGCAGCCTGCGCGGGCACGCCGATGTCGGCAATGGCACGATCGCCATTACGCCGGGCGAGCGCGACAACGCGCAATGCGATCCGGACCGCATCGCCGGCGACGACGATCTGTTGGACATGCTGGTTCACATGACCAATTGGCGGCGCCGCGGCGACATCGTCGAATTCTCAGGCCCCGCGACGCTGCGCTTTCACCTGATGACGAATTGACTTCGCCGCATCGGCAGGGCCTGCAACCATTGCGCGGTTCTGCAATTTATTGATGTCTTTTAAAGTGTCTCGCAATTAAGTCGCATTTCCCTCACAGGGTTGTATTATTAAACCCGCGCGGCGTTGCAACGACGCCGCGCGCTTTCATAATGGAGGACATATGATCATTTCCGCACAGAGCAGCGGCCCCCAGTCCACGAACAGCAGCGCGTGGACGCCGATGCCGCAACTTTCGATCAAGATTCCGGGCGGTGCCGGCGAAACGGTTTTGTTGATTCTCAATGTTCCCAATCCTTACGCCACCGGCAACAACAATCCTGGCGGTAATTTCGGCATCCAGGTCAACGGCGCGGTGCAGCCGGCGTTCGCCAGCTTCACCTACAACGAAGTGAACCCGCCCAGCACGGGACGCATTCCGACCACGCTCTGCGTCCCATTTCTGGTGAACAGCACGCAACCTTTAACGGTCACGGCGGTGTGGTCGAACGTTCGCGGCTCGACCGTGCATATCGACAGCCCGGCCACCCTGTCCGCTGTCGCCGGCTGAGACGAACGGCGAGCGCACGACAAAACAAAAAGGGCGCGGTTTGCACCGCGCCCTTTCGTCATTCGATTGCAGACGGGATCAGAAGCCCATCCCGCCCATCCCACCCATGCCGCCGCCGCCCGGCATCGCCGGCATGGCCGGCTGATCCTTCGGCAGTTCGGCGACCATGGCTTCGGTGGTGACCAGGAGGCCGGCGATCGAGGCTGCGTCTTGCAGGGCTGCCCGCACCACCTTGGCTGGATCGACGATGCCCTTGTCGAGCATGTCGACGTATTCCTCGGTCTGCGCGTCGAAACCATACGTCTCGGACTTGTTCTCCGATATCTTGTTGACCACGATCGAGCCCTCGACGCCGGAATTCTCGGCGATCTGGCGAATCGGTGCTTCCAGCGCCTTGAGCACGATGTTGATGCCGGCTTGCACGTCGGCATTGGCGTTGGTGAGCTTGCCGACCGACTTCTTGGCGCGCAATAACGCCACGCCGCCGCCCGGCACGATGCCTTCCTCGACCGCGGCGCGGGTGGCGTTGAGCGCATCCTCGACGCGGTCCTTCTTCTCCTTGACCTCGATCTCGGTGGCGCCGCCGACGCGGATCACCGCAACGCCGCCGGCGAGTTTTGCCAGCCGCTCCTGGAGCTTCTCGCGGTCGTAGTCGGAGGTGGTCTCCTCGATCTGCGCCTTGATCTGATTGACGCGGGCTTCGATCTCCTTCTTCTTGCCGGCGCCGTCGACGATCGTGGTCTTCTCTTTCTCGATCACGATCTTCTTGGCGCGGCCGAGCATTGCTGTCGTCACGCTTTCGAGCTTGATGCCGAGGTCTTCGGCAATGAGCTGGCCGCCGGTGAGGATGGCGATGTCTTCCAGCATCGCCTTGCGGCGATCGCCAAAGCCCGGCGCCTTCACGGCCGCGACTTTGAGGCCGCCGCGCAGCTTGTTGACCACGAGGGTCGCCAGCGCTTCGCCTTCGATGTCCTCGGCAATGATGAGCAGCGGCTTGCCCGACTGCACCACGGCCTCCAGCACCGGCAGCATCGCTTGCAGCCCGGAGAGCTTCTTCTCGTGCAGCAGCACGAAAGCGTCCTCGAGCTCGGCCACCATCTTCTCGGCATTGGTAATGAAGTAGGGCGAGAGATAGCCGCGGTCGAACTGCATGCCCTCGACGATCTCGACTTCGGTGTCGAGCGCCTTGGCTTCCTCGACCGTGATGACGCCTTCGTTGCCGACCTTCTGCATCGCTTCCGCGATCATCTTGCCGACGGCCGCGTCGCCGTTCGACGAAATGGTGCCGACCTGGGCGACTTCCGCCGAGGACGCGACTTTCTTCGAGCGCTTCTTGATGTCCTCGACCACCGCGGCGACCGCGATGTCGATGCCGCGCTTGAGATCCATCGGATTCATGCCGGCGGCGACCGATTTTGCGCCTTCCTTGACGATCGACGCCGCGAGCACCGTCGCGGTGGTGGTGCCGTCGCCGGCGAGGTCGTTGGTCTTCTGCGCCACTTCGCGTACCATCTGCGCGCCCATGTTCTCGAATTTGTCTTCGAGCTCGATCTCCTTGGCGACGGTGACGCCGTCCTTGGTGATGCGGGGAGCGCCGAAACTCTTGTCGAGCACGACGTTGCGGCCCTTCGGGCCGAGCGTGACTTTCACCGCGTTGGCGAGGGTCTCGACGCCGCGCAGCATGCGCTCGCGCGCGTCGCCTGAGAATTTTACGTCTTTGGCAGCCATGATTTGTTTTCCTTCGGATTCGGGATGCGAGGATCGGAGGACGGACGACAGATGACGGACGACGGATGAAACAGATGAACCTTGCTTTTCTGTCCTCTGTCTTCCGTCCTCTGCTAGTCGATCACGCCCATGATGTCGGACTCTTTCATGATCAGGAGTTCGTCGCCGTCGAGCTTGACCTCGGTGCCCGACCACTTGCCGAACAGCACGCGGTCGCCGGCCTTGACGCCCATCGGGGTGAGCTTGCCGGCCTCGTCGCGGCCGCCGGGGCCGACGGCGACGACTTCGCCCTCTTGCGGTTTTTCCTTGACGGTGTCGGGAATGATGATGCCGCCCTTGGTTTTGGACTCGGCGTCGATACGCTTGACGACCACCCGGTCATGGAGCGGCCGGAATTTTAGCTTCGCCATTGTTCACCCTCGTCGCCACCCTGAAAGCGGCATTGGCGTTGGACTGAAAGTTGTTATTTTGCAGTGCATTAGCAGTCTTATCGGCGGAGTGCCAATAAGCTGTCGCGGAGATAGGGGCTGCCCCGCACGCTGTCAAGCGCACCCGCGCGCCATGCTTTACGGCAAGCGGGATGTCGTAGCGGGTGGCTTGCGCCGTCATAAAGTCTATTCTGGGCGGCAGGATCGCCGGCCGGGTGGGAGGAAAAACAGCAAAATGCGT
Organism: Xanthobacteraceae bacterium; assembly: GCA_049584715.1. Classification (GTDB taxonomy): domain Bacteria; phylum Pseudomonadota; class Alphaproteobacteria; order Rhizobiales; family Xanthobacteraceae; genus BOG-931. The sequence continues at coordinate 33,806 of JBAUYI010000435.1, read as the reverse complement.
GCGCTCAGCCTTGACCAGGCCAACACCATCATTGCCGCGACTTTCGCTGCGGCGAAGAAGGAGCGCTGCCGGCCGATGAGCGCCATCGTGCTCGATGCCGGCGGCCGGGTGAAAGCGTTCCAGAAACAGGACGGCGCCTCGATGCTGCGTTTCGAGGTCTGCTACGGCAAGGCCTACGCCTCGCTGGCGCTGGGGCGGCCGTCCAAGCTGGTGTTGCAGAAGGCCAACGAGAAGCCGCTGTTCATGCAAGGAATCGAAAACCTCGCCGATTATCCGCTGTTCCTCGAAGGCGGCGGCCAGCTGATCCGTGACCAAGAAGGCGAGGTGATGGGCGCCATCGGCGTCACCGGCGACGCCAACGAGATGGACGACATTTGCGCCATCGCCGGCATCCATGCCGTGGGTTTGTGTGCCGACAGCGATTTCTTCCACGATCCCGAGCAGATGCGGGTGTTGAGCATCCACAAATCGGCGCCGCTGAAGGACCCGCGCAAACCGGCGCGGGCGAGCGGCAAGACGGCGCGGGCGAGCGGCAAGACGGCGCGGGCCGCGGCTGCCGGCCGCAATGGCGCGCGAAACCGGTCCGGCCCGCAAGCCGCCAAATCCGGGCCTTAATGGCCATATCTGCTGGCCCCAGAGGGGAATAATTTGAAACAAAGTCGAAAGGACCCCGGGGTAGAACAGGGTCATTCGTGGGGGCCGGGCGCGGCGTTTCGTGCCGGCTCAACCAGAGCTTTGAGGAGACCTTCCATGGGCGCGTCGCTCCGCGATCTCCGGTTGCTGGCAAGCGTGGCCGCTTTGTCCGTGCTGGCGCTCTCGGCCTGCACCACCAGCTCGCCGCCGGTCGAGCAAACGGCACCCGCGCCGGTGGCGCAGCCTGCCATTCCGTCACGATACCACCCGGAAGAGGTCGTGGGCCGCTGGGGCTACGGCGCCTACCACAACGATGCCGACCTCGCCCGCACCACGGCCGCGGCCCGCTCCCAATGCGGCCAGCCGGTGGTGATCACGCGCGGGCCGGGCGGCGGCGTCATGATGTATCTCGCCGACAGCGCCGACTTGCAGGAATTGCAGCTCAAGGGCAGCGCGAACGGCAAGAACTATATCGGCCCGCCCGGCGATGCCGGCGGCCCGCAAGACCGCGAGATCGTCCAATTCGACGGCCGCACCATGGTGTTGCGCTGGATCGATCCGGAAGTCGCCGGCCGCTACGGCACCGGCGTCTACGTACGCTGTGCCGCCGAAGGCGCGGCGCCGCGCTCCGCCGGCCGGCCGCCGATGCAGCCGCCCGCGCAGCAGCGGTAAATCTTTTCCCTCCCGCATGTGGGGAGGGCGGGGTGGGGGTCGTGAGGTGACTCACGGCAGAGAAGTCGTCAAAGACAATGCTTCGCCTCCCGACCCCCACCCCTAACCCCTCCCCCCAAGGGGGAGGGGAATAGAGATGCCCAGCCCCCGCGACTTCATCGTCGGCCCCTGGCGCGCCGTCACCGTGCTCGGCGTGACGGAGATCCTGTCGTGGGGCGCGATCTTCTATCCGCCTGTGCTCACGGTGCCGCTGATCGCGGCCGATCATGGCTGGTCGAAGGCCTTCACCATGGGCGGCTTTTCCGTCGGCCTGTTCGTCGGCGGCCTGGTGTCGCGCTATGTCGGCGGCGCGATCGACCGCTACGGCGGCCACATCGTCATGCCGTGCGGCTCGCTGATCGGCGCGCTCGGGCTTGCCGGTCTGGTCGTCGCGCAGAGTGCGGTCGCCTATTTCGCGATGTGGATGGTGTTGGGCGTCGCCATGGCGGCCTCGCTCTACGATCCCGCCTTCGCCACGCTCGGCCGGATTTTCGGCGCTCACGCGCGCGCGCCGATCACGACGCTGACGCTGGCCGGCGGTTTTGCCTCGACCGTGGCCTGGCCGGCGACGCAATTCCTCATCGATAGAATAGGCTGGCGCGGCACCTATCTCGTCTACGCCGCGCTCCTTGCCATCGTCGCCGCGCCATTGCACGCCTTCGCGCTGCCGCGCCAACGCGCGCAAATCCCGGCGCCTGCCGCCACCAGGCCCGAGCAAAAAGCGCCGGCCGTCGTGCATTCGCCATACGGACTCGTGTTCGCGCTGGTTGCCACGGCCTTTGCCGCATACGCCTTCGTACCCTCGGCGCTGTCCGCGCATCTGCTCGCGATCTTCAAGCGCTTCGGGCTTGCGCCGGACACCGTGGTGGCGATCGGCATGCTGTTCGGCCCGGCGCAGGTTTTGGCGCGCATCTGCGAACTGACCTTCGCACGCAATCTCAATCCGTTGTGGACCGCGCGTTTCTCGCTCGGCCTTCTGGTCGCGGCCTTCGCGCTGATTGCGCTCACGCCGTTTTCCGCCCTCGTCGCCGCGGCCTTTGCCGTGATGTACGGCATGGCCAATGGGCTCATGACCATCGCGCGCGGCACTGTGCCGCTGTCGCTGTTCGGCGCCGGCGGTTACGGGCTTCTGGTCGGGCGGATCGGCGGGCCGTTCCTGGTGGTGCAAGCGGTGGCGCCGGTGGTGCTCGCTTATGTCGTCGAGCGGGCGTCGGACGAAGCAGGCCTGATGGTCGTTGCGGCCTTCGCCCTGGTCGCGCTGGCCTCTTTTGCCGCCATCAGGCCGGCAAAAGAAGCCTAGTTGTTGCCTCTAAACATTGCGTCGATGTCGGCCTGGGAGACGTGGCCGCTGTCGATCTCGAGTCGCGGACCGTGCAGATATTGCGCGCCGTCGCGCCGCGCCGCAGTTGGGTTCTTGATCTCCTCGAGCACGTGGCTGACGTGGTCTTCGACGAAATTGAGCATCGCCAAAACTTTGGCGATGCGCTGGCCGGCGAGGTCTTGGAAATTACAGGCCTCGAAGATCTTGATCACGAGATCCTGGATGTCCTTGGCGAGGCCTTGCTCGAACTTGCCGCTGAGCGCGGCCACGAGGTTGTTCGCCACCTGATCGATCTCCTCGGCCGCCGCTAAAACCTTTTGCGTCGCCTGTTCGGTGCTGTCGACCACCTCTTCGAGCTCGTGGGCGATGCGCGTCATCGGCGGCATCGCCGGGTCCGGACCGGCGGCGCCGGAGCGCGCGGCCTCGCCGCCGATCGCGCCGGCAATCAGGTTGAGCTCGGAGGTGAGGCGTGCGTTGGCGCCATTGCGCGGCGCGCCGATGCCGTCCGATGACGGCTGTGCCATCGCCGCCAGCATGGCGCGCAGCGCTGAGATCTCCCGCATCAACTCGGCGTGGCGCAGCGGCGCCTGCGCGTCGGTCGACTGCCCACCGAGGCGCGATGCAGCCCTCTCTTCGATGCGGAAGATCTTGCGCGGCTCGGGCATTACGTCACTGACCAAATTCCACGCGAGATTACCGGTTATCGGCTTAATGCCGCGTTCACGGCTTGTCGCGCCGCTGCGCACGCTTCGTTAACCATGCGGGGGCGGCGTTCATGCAAAATAAACTGTAACTTGATGAACAATGTACGAAGAACGCCGCGACCGGTCGCGGCGCGTGCGAAATTTACCAAACAGTCGAGGTTTGGGTCTCAACTCGTCGCACGGGCGTGGCGTGGCGATGTAGCCACGCGCTGCGCCCGGTGTGCAACGGCGTAACAGTACAGAGTACAGCAATGCGGCGTGTTTTCATGTCTGCGCTCATTTTGAGCGCGCTGTCGGTCCCGGCCTCTTACGGAACGGCTTGGGCCGGCCCCCTGCAACTCACTCTCGATCATGCTCCGCCGCTGGACCAAAACGGCGCCGCGGAGCCGCCGCCGCAACCGCAGCAGCGTGTTGCCCAGCCGCAATCCAATCTCGGCGGCGGCTTCATCCAGTTCTTGTTCGGCGGCGCGGCGCGCGAGCCGATGATCCAGCGTCCGTTCCAGCCGGTGCCCGAGCCTTATGCGCGCGGCTATCAGCCGGGGCAGCCCGACGAGGAGGCGCAGCAGGCGGCGCTGACGCAGCTGTCGAGCAATGACCCGGCGACTTTCGCGCCGTCGAGCCAAGGCGACATGGCGCATCCGCCGGTCGATCCGAAATACGACCGTCAGCTGGTCGACTACAGAAGCGAGGAAAAGCCCGGCACCATCGTCATCGACACCCCGCACCATTTCCTGTTCCTGGTGCAGGACAACGGCAAGGCGATGCGCTACGGCATCGGCGTCGGCCGTCCCGGTTTCACCTGGGAAGGCGTCAAGACGATCTCGGCCAAGAAAGAATGGCCGGATTGGCGGCCGCCGCCCGAGATGATTCAGCGCCGGCCCGACCTGCCGCGCTACATGGCCGGCGGTCCGGAAAATCCGCTCGGCGCGCGCGCCATGTATCTCGGCTCGACGGTCTACCGCATCCACGGCTCCAACGAGCCATGGACCATCGGCTCCAACGTGTCGTCGGGCTGCATCCGCCTGCGCAATGCCGACGTCGTCGATCTTTACAACCGCGTCCAGGTCGGCACCAAAGTCGTGGTGATGTGAACTAGCTCGACTTGATCACGTTCGGGGAATCGCCGGCGAGCAACAATTGCGGCGCCTGCGCGAATTTCCACGGCGCGGTTGGCGTGTCGCGCGTGAAAATCCACACCACGTCGAAGCGGTCGCCCGGCCACTTCTGCGGCGCGGTCTGGTTTTGCAGGATCAGATTGGCGATCGCCGGGATTCCTTCATGATGCCAGGCGATCAGCACCACGCCGTTGCTGGCGATCGCTTTGTTCACCAGATTCTGTTCCGAACCTTCGGGGATGGTGCTGTCGATCGAGATGTCGAGCCATTGCTCGAGCGGCGTCACGGTGTGCAGCGGGCGCTTGCTTTCGCTTCCCGATGAGGGCGCGGTGGCGAAAATCGTCGCCGGTCGCTTGATCGACCCGTTCGGGTCGCTCGGATTGGCAAAGAACTGCACCAAGGCGCCGGCGCGCTGCCAGCCGCGCACGATCAGATTGCGCTTGTCGGCATTGCCTTTTTGATCGACACCGCCGTCGTCGCCGTCGGGCTTTTCGGCGTGGCGTATCAGCATGATTGTGGTTGCGGGCATGACTGTCGTTCGTCCCGTTTTTCGTTGGCCTCTCGGGCAATGCCGATTACAGCATGACGCCGCGCTCGGCGAGCAGGTGGGCAAACGCGTCGCTGCCGAAGAAAGCGTATTCGTGCTCGCGAGACTCGGTCACGTGATCGAGCCGTTTCAGCTCGGTGTCGACTTTTCCTGGATGGCACATGATGACGCCGCCATCGGGCAGGCGATCGAGAAAGGTCGCAAACAGCCGGGCGTAAGCCGCGTCCGAGCGAAATGTATAGGTCCCGGCAAAGGCCGGATTGGTCCGTAGCCCGTAATCGGCCACGAGCCGGCGGAAGCGGCGGCTCAGGCCGTCGAGCAACAAAGCCTTGCGATCGGTGAGTCGCCGGCGCGCCGAGAGTTGGCCGCATTGCCGCACCCAGGCATCGGGCGCAAAATCCTTGGTCACGCGCAGCACGGCGTCGCGGATTTGCGGAAACACATGCACGTGATGATGGCCGTCGACAAAATCCGGCGGCCGGCCGAAGGCGGCAACGAACGCCTCGAACTGACGTGAAATCTCTGCGGCCAGAAGTTTTGGCCGCAACGCGCGCAAATGTGCGCGTCGCAGCGTCGCGGCTAGCGACAGGAAGGCGCCGTGGCGCAGCGGCTCGAAATTCTCGGACAGCGGCGCAAACGGCGCCGTCAACGTCACATGCAAGCCAATCGCGGCGCGTTTTAAGGCAACGTCCCGGAGCTTTGCCGCCGCGTCGTGGTCGAATGACGGCGCCGCCACCATCACCGACGTAGCATTGATGCGCCCGCGCGCGATGAGATCGCGAATCGCGGCACTGACTGCGGGCGAGATGCCGTAATCGTCGGCGCAGATGATAATGTGCCGCGCGTTCATTCGGCGGCGGTGCGGGTGTCGGATTGCGGCTGGACCGCTGTCTCGCGCAGCTTCACATCATGCTCGGCGACGAAATAGACCGGGCGGCCTTTGATCTCGTAGAGAATCTTGCCGATATATTCGCCGACGACTCCGAGCATGATGAGTTGCACCGCGCCGAGCACCATGACGCCGACGAACAGCGATGGGTAGCCGGGGACGCTGACGCCATAAACCACCGTCTCGTAGATGATCTTGCCACCATAGATCAGAGCGATCAGCGCGAGCAGCAAGCCGAATACGGTCGCCATGCGCAGCGGCGCCACCGAAAACGCCGTCAATCCGTTGAGCGACAGGCCGATCAGCGAGCGCAGCCCCCAATGGCTGCGGCCTTGCGCGCGCTGCTCGGGCTCGTAGTCGATGCGCTTTTGGCGAAATCCGATCCAGCTCGCCAGCCCTTTGAAGAAGCGGTTGCGTTCCGGCATCTGGCGCAGCGCCCTGGCGGCGCGCGGCGACAACAGGCGGAAGTCGCCGGCGTTCTCCGGAATTTGCACGTGGCTGTCGGAATTGAGCAGCGCGTAGAACGCCTTGATGGCGACGCGCCGAGCAAACGACTCCTTGTCGCGATGCGCCTTGGCGGTATAGACCACGTCGTAATCGTCATCGAGCCAATGGCCGACCAGGGTTTCGATCAGCTGCGGCGGATGCTGGCCGTCGCCGTCGATGAACAACACGGCGCCGAGGCGGGCGTGGTCGAGGCCGGCCAAGAGCGCCGCCTCCTTGCCGAAATTGCGCGACAGCGACACCACCTGGACGTCGAGCGCGCTCGCCGGCAGCGCGCGCGCAATGGCGAGCGTGTCATCGGCGCTACCGTCGTCGACATAGATGACTTCGCAGGCGAGCCCGCGCGTCGCGGCAAGCTTTTGCGCCACCTCGACCAGGCGGGCGTGCATGCGCGCCAACGAGGCGGCTTCATTGTAGGCCGGAACCACGATCGATAGGCCCGCGGCGGCGCCGGACGGGGCGACGCTGCGCAAGGCATTTCTTTGGTCAGTCCCGAGGCTCATCTCTTCGATTCTTCAAAGGCCTATCTATAGCTTAATCGCCCTAGTCTGTCGTGGCCACAAGGTCGCGGTTCGGGCTGCCGGAACGCTTTGAACGTGATATGCGGTGACGGCAATGACCCGCGCCTCCCGGTTTGATTCGGCTCGCGCCATGCTGTCGGACGCCTGGCGCAACCGCGGCGTCAGCGTCAAGGCATTAAGTTTTGCCATGATCGGCATCGTCAACACGCTAGTCGACTATGGCGTGTTCCTGCTGGCGCGCGCGGTGCTGAGCGGATCGGCGGCGGGACTGGCGGCAATCGGGTCGCTCAACGATTTCTGCCAATGCAGCGACGCCACGACCACGACCTTGGTGGTCGCCAACCTGATCTCCTGGAGCGTCGCCGTCACCGGCTCCTATGTCATGAACTCGTCGATTACCTTCGCCGCCGAGTCGGGGCGGCAATTGCGCTTAAGCGCTTATCTGACGTTCGTGGCCTCAGGCATCGCCGGATTGCTCGTCAACACGGCAACGCTGCTGTTCGTCGCGGAAATTCTTCTGTTGCCGGTTTGGCTGGCCAAGGCAGTCGCAATTCTGGCGAGTTTTCTGGTCAATTTCTCGATGTCGCACTTTGTCGTCTTCCGGCCGCGCGGCGGGGCGGGTGATACGCGCAAGGATATTTGAAGAGTGCGAACTGACGCTAAGCCGTTGGCGGCCTCCCAAACGCCACCGTAACACGCCTATTGCGCCGGCTCTTTTTCTCGATCTTGCGGACGAACACTTCACCGATTTCGCCAGTCGAGCGTACATGGGTTCCGCCGCACGGCTGGATGTCCACTCTGAGAATCCGGACGATACGCATGGTGTCGCCCATTTCCGGCGGCGCCACGAATGCGGTGCGCACCAGTCCCGGTCTGGAGCGCACTTCGCTTATGGGCCAGTGCATGACCTCGACGGGTACATCGTTCTTGACGATTTCGTTCATCCGCTCCGTCAGCGCGGATTTGTCGAGCGTGTTTTCTTCCAGGTCGAATCGAGCCGCGCATGGTCGGCGTGAATGGCGCATCCGGTGATCGGCGCATCGATAAGGCTGCACAGGATGTGCAGGCACGTATGCATGCGCATGTGCCGATAGCGACGTTCCCAGTCGATCTTCATCTTGACCGGCTGGCCCGCCGCGGATGCGGGCGGCAATGATTTGGCCGTGTGGACGATCGTAATGCGGCCAGGTGCATAATTCGCGTCCGCGATCTCAATCGCTTGACCGTCGTCGAGCAGAAGGACTCCGGTGTCGCCCGGCTGGCCGCCGCTATTGGCGTAGAACAGCGTCTCATCGAGTCGAATACCGTGCTCCGATACGGAAACGATCTGGCCCTCCGCTTCGGTAAGATAGGCGTCGGCTTCGAACAAGCGGACGGTCGGTACGGGGATCATGTTCGCAGTGCGCTGGGCGTGATGCCGAGCCGAGTGCGGAACGTGGCGGTCATGTGGGCGTGGGACGCAAAACCCGATGCATGCGCGACCGCACTCAGATCAAGGAGCGTGTTCTGCAAAAGTGCGCGCGCCCGTGAAACCCGGCGATCGATGATATAGTCGTGCGGCGCCTTGCCGACGGAGGCCTTGAACGCGCGGCAGAAGAAGCCGGTAGAGAGTCCTAGCGCAGCGGCGAGCTCGCCAACGGTCAGTTTTGCACCGAGCCTTGCTTCGATCAGGTCATCGACGAGCCTGAGGCGGCGCGGCGTCATCCAGCACCGTGCCACGGGCGCAATCGAAATCTCGCTCAAAGCCCAAATCGTTCGTTCCTTGAGCGCGTGGACGAATCGCTCGCATTGCAGTTTGTCGATGCGACCATTCGCCAAAAGCTGGCGGCGCAGCCGCTGCGCGGCATCGATTGCGGCGGTGTCGATCACATCGCTGAAACGCCGCGACCAAGGCCACGACTCGCCATGCTCCCGACCAAAGGTGATCTTCAGATACTCGCCGCCATGGTCGGACTGCGAGTAAACATCGCAACCGGGCGGCACGTAGGCGAGGCTATTGGGCTTGGTCCGGAAGCGAACCCTCCGGTCGCTGGCAAAGGCGTGGATACCGGCTTGGCCGTCGAAAGCAAAACCGATGATCGGCGCGTCGGGCGTGTAAGCCGCCTGGTAAGCATGGCGCGGCAACAACTCGGCGCGCCAGGAGCCGCCTATGCAGGCGGCTTGATCTTCGGCGCTATGGGCTATTGCGCGCATGCGTCCATCATATCGTGGATAGCGGCGGTGACCAGGAAGGCTTGAGGCCGTGGACTCTTTTACGTCAGATTCTTGAAAGCGGCGACGGCCTGTTTGCGGTATCATGCGCCGACCGCGGAAAAGACGAGACATGCCGCTCTTCACCCTCGACGAACTTGCCGCCGCCACCGCGACCGTTCGCACCTATGTGCCGCCGACGCCGGCTTACGCCTGGCCGCTGCTCGCCGAGCGGGTCGGCGCCACGGTTGTCGTCAAGCATGAGAACCATACGCCGACCGGATCGTTCAAAGCCCGCGGTGGGCTCGTCTATGTGGACACCTTGTGCCGCGCCGATCGCAGACTCAAGGGACTGGTCACGGCGACACGCGGCAATCACGGCCAGTCGGTCGCGCTGGCCGCCGCGCGCAACGGCGTGCCGGTGGTCATCGTCGTGCCCGAAGGCAATTCGCGCGAGAAGAACGCGGCGATGCAGGCTTTTGGCGGCGAACTGGTGACAGGCGGTAAGGATTTTGACGAAAGCCGCACCGTCGCGGCGCAAATCCAGAACGAGCGCGGCTATCACTTCGTGCCGTCGTTCCACCGCGATCTGGTCAAGGGTGTCGCCACATATGCGCTCGAGCTGTTCGAGAGTTTTGCCGATCTCGACGTGGTTTATGTGCCGATCGGCATGGGGTCGGGCATTTGCGGCACGATCACGGTGCGCGACCTGCTCGGGCTCAAGACTGAGATCGTCGGCGTCGTCGCTGAAAACGCGCCGGCCTTCGCTCTGTCGTTCGCCGCCGGACGGCCGGTGCCAACGAATTCGGCGCAAACTTTCGCCGACGGGGTCGCATGCCGCGACCCGCAGGCCGACGCCTTTGCCATCATCGAGACCGGCGCGGCGCGCGTTGTTACGGTGAGCGAGGATGAGATCGCCGAAGCGATCCGCATCTACTACACCACGACCCACAATCTGGTTGAGGGCGCTGGTGCCTTGCCGCTTGCGGCATTGCTCAAGGAAAAGGACCGCTACGCCGGCAAGCGCACGGGCCTCATTCTGTCCGGCGGCAATATCGACATGCCGCTGTTTGCGCAGGTTCTACGCGGCGAGACGCCGGCCGCCTGATCAGCCCAAAAAAATCAGCCAGTGTGCCGTTTCAACCGGTTTTCCAGATCCGTCGTGGTGTTGTGCACGCTGGTCGTGAACGCATGCCAGTCGTCGGTGACGACGTTCCAATTGACCATCGGCGCCGTGGCCGTCGACGGCAGGCCATTGGCAGAGCGGCCGGTCGAAGAATCGTAGAGGTAAGCGCCCGCAATCGTCACAATCACCCCAAGGATGAAGCCGAATAGAGCCGGCATGGTTCCTCCGTCCTGAAGCCCACGGCTTTAGGCAAATTCAACGCATTTGCGTGAGGAAAGTTCCATATGAGGCAACGCGTGACTATTTGATCGAGAGATTCAACGCCCTGACCATCTTGCCCCACTTGTCCACTTCGGCTTTGAACATGGCCTCGGCTTGCGCCGGCGATCCGGTGATCGGATCGAAACCCATGTCGGTCAGTTTCTTTTGCACCTCGGGCGTTTGCACGATGGCGTTGATGGCGCCGTTGAGCGTGGCAAGCACTTGCGGATCGGTCTTGGCCGGGGCGAAGAAGCCGACCCAGGACGCGGCGGTGAATCCCGGAAAACCCTGTTCGGCGTAAGTCGGCACGTTCGGCGTGACGGCAGCGCGTTTGTCGGCGGCGATGCCGAGACCTTTGAGCTTGCCGCCTTCGATCTGCGCCGCGGCGCCGCCGCCGAGCGTGGTCGCCATCAGATCGACTTGGTTGCCGATTGCTGCGTTGATGGCCGGCGCGCCGCCTTGGAATGGAATCATCTGCGCCGGAGCTTTGGCCAAGAATTTGAAGAAATATTCCGCCTCGATATGCGAGCCGGTGCCGACGCCGGGCACGGCGAAATTGATGGTCTTGCCGTCCATGTTTTTGAGAAACTCAGTGAGATTGTTCGCCGCATTGGTGCCGCTCGTCACCAGCGCTTCCGGGCTAACGGCAGCAATGGCGACGGTCTTGAAATCGTTCGTTGAAAATTCCTTGTTGGTGAACAGCGTTTCGTTGATGGCGAGCGCGGTGGTGGTGGCAAGGAGCGTGTAGCCGTCAGGCTCGGCGCGCGCCACGTTGGCGGCGGCGATATTGCCGCCGGCGCCGCCGCGGTTCTCGACCACCACGGCCTGATGCAAACGTTCGCTCAAGCCTTGGGCGATCAGCCGCGCCAGCGTGTCGGCGATGCCGCCGGGCGCAAAGGCGACGATCAGGGTGATTTTATTGGCCGACGGGTAGGTCTGCGCGCCGGCCTGGCTACTTGCGAAAACGAAAAACACGGCGGCGGCCGCAAGCACGCGGTGCACGATACGACGACCCTGCATTTGCGATTGTCTCCTTAGCCCTCGCGCAGCGCTTTTTCGATGCGTCGGTCGGGAACCAGCCACATCACCGCGACCAGCGCGTAGATCGCAATCGACAGCCAGGCGTCGACAAAGGCAAGCGCGACCGCCGCGGCATAGAGCAGCGGCGATATCTTGCCTTTGACATCGCGGCCGAGCGCGCTCGCCAGCACCGAGTGTTCGCCCTGCTGATGCACGATCGTCCTCTGCAGCACGTAATAGGCGATGGCCGGCATCAGCAGGGACACGCCATAGACCGCGGTCGGCAGCGGCGCCAAAAAATTCTCGCCCATCCAGCCGGTCGCTGCGGGGACGAGCGACAGCCAGAACAAAAGGTGCGAGTTGGCCCATAGGATCAGCCCGTCGACCCGCGTCACCGTGTGCAGCAGATGGTGATGGTTGTTCCAGTAGATGGCGAGATAGACGAAGCTCAGCACATAGCTGACGAAGTTGGGCGCTACGCCGCGCAGTGTCGCCCAATCGGCGCCGTGCGGCACTTTGAGCTCCAACACCATAATGGTGATGATGATGGCGATGACGCCGTCGCTGAACGCAGCAAGACGATCTTTGCCCATTCAGGTCACTCTTTATCGGCAGCGGCCTAATGCCGGGCGTGCGAGCCGGCTTGACCCAATTGATCCTGCTGCCGGTATTCGGCGTCGTACTCCATGATGCCGCGGGTCAGTTGGTCGATGATATTTTGACGCGTCGCGGCATCCTGGCCGCAGGTCAGTTCCGCCACCGTTTTTGCCAGCGCCGTGATGACCTCGTCGGTATCGATGGCGTCCGGAACATCGGTGGACACCGGATATTCGGCAAAGAAACTATCGACCACTTCGACGATCAGGCAATGCAGGCACGGCCGCTCATCGTCGTCGCTTTGCTCTTCCGCCATTTGCTCATCAACCATGGCCGTTACTCCGTTGCTTTTCGTTATGTAACAACGATTACGGGGCGGCGCTACGGCTGGGCGGGCCTGTCGAGCTCGGCTGCGAGCTTGGCGTAGAGCGGATTGTCGCGGGTATAAACATAGTCGAGGGCGCCAACGGAAACCGCTTCGGCGCCGTGCTCGCGCAGGAAACTTGCCAGCGCGTGCACGTATCCGGGCGGGCAGTGGAGCGTGAGCATGCCTGAGGAGGTCGGGCCGCCGAAAGGCGCTGCGACGCCGAATTTTTCTCGCGCCGTGGCGAGCAGCATGTCGTTCAAGCCGGCAAAGCGCGAGCGCACCTCGCGGAACGACGCCGCGCGCTTTTGCGCGGCGATGCGGTCGAGCAGAAGGCGGGCGGTATCGCGCTGCGCCGCGCTCCATGGTGCCGCGCGCGCGGCGACAAGATTGGCCTGCGAGCGCAGGATCACGCCGTCGTCGATCACCTTGAGCGCATTGGCCGCGAGCGTGGCGCCGGTCGTGGTGATGTCGACGATCATTTCGGCGGTGCCGGCGGCCGGCGCACCTTCGGTGGCGCCGGTCGATTCGACGATGCGGTAGTCGACGACGCCGTGCTCGGCGAAAAAGCCGCGGGTCAGGTTGGCGTATTTGGTGGCAAGTCGCATCTTGCGCTCGTTGCGCAGCCGGAATGCGGTCGCAACGTCGTCGAGATCGGCCATATTGCGCACGTCGATCCAGGCCAGCGGCACGGCGACGACGACGTTGGCGAAACCGAAGCCGAGCCCGGTCACCATGACGATGCGCCGGTCCGACTGCGGGATCATCTCGCGCACCAGATCCTCGCCGGTGACGCCGAGATGCACGGCGCCCTGGCCGAGTTGCTGGGTGATCTCGGCAGCGGATAGATAAGCCACCTCGACGCCGTCGAAGCCCGTGATGGCGCCGCGATAGTCGCGGGCGCCGCGCGGCTTGACCAGTTCGAGGCCGGCGCGGGCAAAAAAGCTCTCGGCGTTCTGCTGCAGCCGGCCCTTCGCCGGCACGGCGAGAAGGAGCGGGGCGGCGGCGCTCATGCTGCGCCTCCGCATGCCGTCAGCTCTTCGATCGAAGCCGCAAAGCCGACCGCCGGGATCGGCACGCGGGCGCCGAGCCGCGACAACAGCCCGTCATAGCGGCCGCCGGCGACGAGAGCGCTTTTGCCGCGCGGGTCGTGCAGCTCGAACACGAAGCCGGTGTAATAGTCGAAGCCGCGGCCGAAGCCGGTCGAGAATTTTATGGCGCGCACGTCGACGCCGCGCGCGGCGAGAAAACCGGCGCGGGTCTCGAACAGGTCGAGCGCCGGCCCGAGCGCGATCTTGGCGTCGGCCGCGAGCGTGCGCAATTCGCCCGCCGCCTCGTCGGGATCGCCGCCCACGGCGAGAAAGCGTTCGATCAAGGCACGGGTCTCGCGCGGCAGCCGCGTCGGCGCGTTCAGCGCCGCCTGTTCGAGAAAACGGTCGGCGATCTCGGCGACGGAGCGGCCGCCGACCGCGGCGATGCCGGCGATCGACAGCAAGTCCGTGACCAGGTGATGCGCGGCCTTCGGATCGGAATTGGACAGTGCGGCAAGCACGCCTTGATATTCCGGTGCGCCGTTGGCCGAACTGAGCGTGATCTGATCGAGATCGTGCGCCAGCGAGGTCTTGCGGTTGAAATCCTTGACCAGGCGGCGCTTCCATACCGGCGCCAGATCGAGCGCGGCGACAAAGGCGGAAAACAATCCGACGTCGCCCATGCGGATTTCCGGCGCGTTCAAGCCGTAGTGCGTCGTCGCTTCGAGCCCGAGTGCCAGCATCTCGGCGTCGGCCGCCGCTTTGTCGGCGCGGCCGAAGGATTCGATGCCGGCTTGCACGAATTCTGCGGCTGCGCCTTCGCGGTGGCGGAACACGGCGCCAAGATAGCAAAAGCCTTTAGCCTTGCCGGCTTCGGGCGAGGCGAGGTAGTCGCGCGACACCGGGATGGTGAGATCGGGCCGCAGGCACAATTCGCGCCCTTCCGGATCGCTGGTGAGGAACATGCGGCGGCGGATGTCCTCACCGGACAGATCGAGGAACGGCTCCGCCGGCTGCAGCACCGGCGGCTCGGTCGCCGCGTAGCCGGCACGCACATAGGAGGCGACGAGCGCCTGCGCCCGCGCGTCCGGTCCGTTGCTGGTCGTGCTCGACATGTCGCTCTTCAGCGGCGGCTGGTTTGGTTAAAGCCGCCCGCGCAATCCCTGCTTTTGTTGCGCGGCCTTTAGCACGGCAAACCCTACAATTCGACGAAGATCGGTCGGGGCCGTTAATGCCCGCGGCGCTTTCCGCGCTTGAGCCGGCGCCTTTCGACGCGTCGAAACGGCGATTTTATGGGAATAAAATCAAATATTTACGATGAATAACACGGCCAGCCGGTAACCCGACCAACACACTGGGACGCTTCCGGCCGCAGTGACTAGCCGCCTCGTGTGGCGCCCGCGGTGCTCTGCCACGGCTGCGGAGTCGCCTGAGGCGCGGTCGCATCGCCGCGCGGCGCCGTCCACTCGTATGCACTTTTATTGACAACATCATACTCGCCGTCTCATGGTGCGGATGATCGGTGGGTGAGCCGTCGTTCGGCTCAGGGGCTGCGATGCTGTCGCTTTTCTTGGCGTCGATGGCGGTGGTGCTGTCGCTTTGGTGCGTGAACGCCCAAGCGCAGACGCCGCCGCCGACTCCGCGGACAGCTCCAGTACCGGACAAGCCATCGCACGGTGCCGAGTTGCCGCCGATCCGCGTCACCGCCAAGCACAACAAGCCGCATGCCGCGCCGACGAAGCCAGCCACGGCTCCGGCCGCGGCGGCGCGTGCGCAAGCTTCGCCGGCGCCGCCTTATGTCACCGGCGCGCCGAACATTGCCGGCGGCGCCGCCGTGCCGCCCACCATGGCGAGCCAGATGACGGTGACCGGGCAGGATCTCAACGCCCGCCCGGTGACGCGGCCGGGCGAGGTTCTCGAAGCCGTGCCCGGCCTCGCCGTGGTCATGCACGCCGACGGCGGCAAGGCCAATCAATATTATCTGCGCGGCTATAATCTCGATCACGGCACGGATCTGGCGATCTTCGTCGACGACATGCCGATCAATCTGCCGTCCCACGCGCACGGCCAGGGCTATGCCGACCTCAATTGGCTGATGCCGGAAACCGTCGCCAGCCTGAACATCCGCAAGGGACCTTACTTCGCCGACGTCGGCGATTTCGCCACCGCGGGCTCGTTGTTCATCAATCTGCGCGACAGCGTCGACAAGACCATCGCGGAAGCCACCGTCGGCAGCTTCGACTATCTGCGCTATTTCGGCATGGGCGCGACAAAACTCGGCGGCGGTACGCTGCTCTATGCCGGCGAGGTGAACACCTATGACGGTCCGTGGGACACGCCGGATCACATGCACAAGCTGTCCGGCCTGTTGCGCTACAGCCAGGGCACCGCGACCGACGGGTTTTCGGCGACCGCCATGGCCTATTCGAACACCTGGAATTCCACCGAGCAGAATGCGCTGCGCGCGATCTCATCGGGCCTGATCGGTCTCGATGGCGAGATCGATCCCACTGACGGCGGCAACACCAGTCGCTTCTCGCTGTCAGCGCGGCTCGCGCACACCGACGACGGCGGACAGTGGAAGGCCAATGGCTATGTGGTGAAATACGGTCTCGACCTTTATAACGACTTCACTTGGTTCCTGACCGATCCAGTCAACGGCGACCAGTTCCATCAGCACGACGATCGCATCTACGGCGGCGGCGGTGTCTCGCGCACCATCCAGGGCTCGCTGTTCGGCCGGCCGACCGAAACCGTGTTCGGCGTGCAGTCGCGCTATGACGACATCACCGTCGCGTTGACCGATACGGTGCAGCGCCAGTTCCTGTCGAACGTGCTTGTCGACCATGTCAGCGAGGGCAATGCCGGCGTCTATGTCGAGAACACGGTGCACTGGACCGATTGGCTGAAGACGACTGCCGGCTGGCGCGGCGATTATTATGCGGCGTCGGTGGATTCGATCCTGCAACAGGCGAACTCGGGCACCGACAAGGTCGCGATCGGCAGCCCGAAATTGCGCGTCGTCTTCGGGCCGTTCGACAAAACCGAATTCTTTTTCGGCGCCGGCATGGGCTATCACAGCAATGACGCGCGCGGCGTGACGGCGACCGAAGCGCCCGGCGATCCGACGCAGCCGCAAACTGCGGTGCCGTTATTGGTGCGCTCCCGCGGCGCCGAGGTCGGCGTCCGCACCCGCGCCATTGCCGGCCTCGATAGCTCGGTGAGCCTGTTCGTTCTCGATCAAGCCTCGGAGCTGTTCTTCGACGGCGATACCGGCGACACCACGCCGGGCCGGCCGAGCCAGCGCACCGGCATCGAGATCACCAACGATTACCGGCCGGTGTCATGGGCGCATCTCGACGCCGATCTCGCGCTCACCCGCGCCCGTTTTCTCGGCTTCGATTCAGCGCAGGAGCAAATCTATCAATCGCTCACCGGTTTCCCGCAGGCGCAGATCGGCAATGCGCCGGGCAATTTCGTCTTCAACGCGCCATGGCTGGTGGCGTCGGCCGGCATCACGCTTGGCGAGGATACCGGCTGGTTCGGCGCGCTGCGCTGGCGCTATATCAGTTCGCGGCCTTTGACCGAGGATGGCGCCTTCCAGTCGGCGCCGCTCAGCGTCTTCAACGGCCGCCTCGGCTACCGCTTCGCCGACGGCTGGCGCATCCAGCTCGACGGCCTCAATCTGCTCAACACGCGATCGGCCCAGGCCGAATATGCCTACGGCTCGCTGCTCAAGAACGACAACCTGTTCGCCCTGTGCTTTCCGGCGAGCGGCAAGTCGACGGTACCGGCCGCAGTTTGCCAGAACGGCGTGATGGACTATGCGCTGCATCCGATGGAGCCGCTCGCGGTGCGGCTGACCTTGGCGAAGACTTTTTAGATTGCCCGTGGTCGGGCGGATGGTCGCCATATGGCGGCACATTTTGCTGTCCCCAAGTTGCTGTCCCCAAGTTGCGGTCCCCAAGCAACAAAAAGCGCTTGCGTTTTGTTATGTTATAACATTACGATCTGCGGGGTAGGTCGGGAAGGGGAGATCGGCGTTGCGGCGGACTGGCGTTGCGTTGGTGCCGGGACATTGGTCCGGCGCAACGGTTGTGCTCGCCGCATCGCAACTGTCGCTTCAATGCCACAGCGCGCATCAATCGCTTCGCCCCGGCTTGCGGAAAGTTGTTATGGCGTTGCGCCCCGGCAGCGGCGTCATAGACTGAACGGCGTCGCCGGGAATACGAAAACGAAACCCGAGTTCGCGTGATGCGGTGGTTCAGGGCGAACAAGACTTTCGGCAGCCGACTGGCGCTGTTCGCGCTGACGGTCCAGTTCGTTCTCGCGTTCGGCCACATCCATCACGAGGATATTTACGGCTCCGCGCGCCCGGTTGCGGCCATGGCGGCCGCGGTGCCGGACGGCAGCCAGCCGCTCCCGGCCAATCATCCAGTCAAGCACGGCGACGATTACTGCGCCATCTGCGCCACCATGTCGTTGCTCGGCAATTCGTTCGTCGCCGCGGCGCCGGCATTGCCGCTGCCGGCCGCCTCGCACGCGATCGAGCAGTTCGACCGCGTGGCGGCTATTTTCATCGCGCCGCGCCGCGCGGCGTTCCAATCCCGCGCGCCGCCCACGGCCTGACCGCCGGTTGGTGCTGGGCTTCGGCATCGCTTGCGCTTTTTGCTTCCGTTCGGCGCCGGCGATGGCCGCAAGCTCAACGCGGCAGCGTTCCTTCGTTCCCGATTTGCCGCGACAGCACGACCGCCGAAGTGTCTGGCAATGCATGCAACATTTGGGGTCGGTGTCATGTCTGTTCGTTCAGTTCGTCGCGCCTATTTTCTCGGCAGTTCCGCGCTGCTCGTCTTGATCGGGTTAAGCGATGCTGCCATCGCGCAAGTCAAGCTTCCAGAGGTCCAGGTGACCGCGAACAGGGCGAAACCGAAGCCGCGTCCGGCGACGGTTGCGCGCCCGGCCGCGACCGCGCCAGTGGTGGCACCGTTGACGCCGGCCGAACAGCTCGCGGCGAAGAGCAATGCCTTCGACCAAAGCCGCAGCAATCTCTTCACGACCATCGGCACGACATCGAGCACGCAGACCCACGCCACCATCGACGCGCTGCCGCTGGGCACCAACCAGACGGTCGAGAGAGCGCTGCTGCAGGCGCCCGGCGTGTCGCAGGATTCGGCGACGAGCGGTCTTCTTCATATCCGCAACGATCATGCCAACGTGCAGTACCGCGTCAACGGCGTGATGCTGCCGGACGGCGTCAGCGGCTTCGGCAGCTTTTTGAGCACCAGCTGGATCGGCACTATCGCGCTGGTCACCGGCGCGTTGCCGGCGGAGTTCGGCATGCGCACGGTCGGCCTGGTCGATATCACCACGCGCGCCGACGTTTTCAACAATTCGGGGAGTGTCGGCTTTTACGGCGGCAGCCGCGGCACCATTACGCCGACTTTGGAATATGGTGGCACCTTCGGCGGCAACTGTCCCGCAGCGTCATCCTCGACTGTGACGAAGGCGCCGCCCTCGTGGTCCAGCAAGGACTGCTTTCCCGGCGTCCAGTACTACTTCTCCGGCCGTTATCTGCAGACCACGGAAGGCATCGAAAATGCGACGCCGATGCTCAACGCCATCCATGACTTCTCGCACCAAGCAAATGGCTTCGGCTACATGTCGACGTTCGTCGACCCGGCGACCCGTTTGAGCTTGATTACCGGGACCTCCTACAGCACATTCCAGATTCCCAATAATCCAGGCCAGCCGGTCGGGATGAATGGCAATCCTCCCGTCACCAGCGCGTTTGGGGTCACAAATTTCAATTCGGCGCTGCTCAACGAGAACCAAAGGGAGTTCACCCAATTCGGCGTCTTGGCGTTGCAGCGCTCCACGCCAGGCTTCGATGGGCAGATTTCCTATTTCACCCGCTACAGCAACCTGCACTTTGTCCCCGACCCCATCGGCGACCTGCTGTTTAACGGCATCGCATCGGACATCAGCCGGCAATCTTACACCAACGGCATTCAGGGCGATGCCTCGTATGTAGTAAACGCGGCGCATACGCTACGTGCCGGCTTCACCGTCAGCGCGGAAAAGGCCTGGGTCGACAATACATCGCTGGTCGAGGCCTGCGGTCCGGCGTGCGACGGCACCGACAATGTGGAGCCGCCGTTCTCCATCACCGATGACGTCGCCAAGCTCGCCTGGCTTGCGGGCGTCTACGTCCAGGACGAGTGGAAGATCACCAGCCAGCTAACCATGAATGCCGGCTTGCGCTTCGACCAGATGTGGCAGTTCACCGATGCCAATCAGCTCAGCCCGCGGCTGAGCTTTACCTACAAGCCGTTCGAGAACACCACGTTCCACGCCGGCTACGCGCGCTACTTCACGCCGCCGGTGCTGGTCGAGGCGGCGCCGGCCAATATCCATCTGTTCGACAACACCACCGGAGCGCCGAATGCCGGCCAGGCCAACGATCCGGTGCTGCCGGAGCGGTCGCATTATTTCGATGCCGGCGTCGTGCAGAACATTCCGTTCGGTTGCCACGGGGCGGCGTCGCACGACTGCGCCAATCTCGAAGTCGGCCTCGACGCCTATTACAAGATCGCTCAAGACCTGATCGACAATGGCCAGTTCGGCCAGGCGCTGGTGCTCAGCGCCTTCAACTACCAGAAGGCCATCAACCAAGGCATCGAGCTCAGCCTGAAATACACCAACGGTCCTTTCCAGGCCTACGCCAATCTCGCCGTGGCGCAGCAGAAGGCAACCAATGTGGTGTCGAACCAATATCTGTTCGACAACACCACGCCGCTTGCCGATCTCGGCGGCCTGACCGAATTCCAGTACATCGCGACGCACTGGATCTACACCGACCACAACCAGTTCGTCACCGCTTCGGCCGGCGCGATTTACCAGTTCTGCGGGCGGCCGGCCACGGCGGCAGAAATGTTCGGCGTGGGCGGAATGTGGCCGACCTTCAACTCGTGGTGTGGCACGCGGCTCTCCTCCGACATGATCTTCGGCTCGGGCTTGCGTGACGGCGACGCCAATATCGGCACGGTGGCGCCGTACGCCCAGGTCAATGTCGGCGTCGCGCGCGAGTTTCTGCTGCCCGGCGCTGCCAAGCCGACGACGGTGCGGTTCGACGTCGTCAACCTGTTCGACAGCATCTATCAGATCCGCGACGGCAGCGGCATCGGCGTGTTCGCACCGCAATTCGGCCCACGCCGCGGCTACTACGCCGGCGTGTCGCAGAAATTCTGAGGCCGCCAACCGTATGGGTAAATGTTGCTTGAGAGGATGACCGAAATGATCACGATCAGCGCCAATGCAGATGAGCCCGTAACTGCACCCGTTGCCTCGACTCGCCGTCGCTTGCCGCCGATGACGAGCGTCGCGCGCGCGGTCGCGGCAGTCGTCGCCCTTTTGGGGGGCACCGCGCTGGCGTGGGGTGCCGACCTGCCGCCGCCGCCTGTCGCCGCGCCGGCGGCGTACAATTGGTCCGGCCTCTATATCGGTCTCAATGCCGGCTATGCGAATGCCAAGGTCACCGAAATGGTCTCCGGCGGCGGTGGTTCCGGAAGCGCGAACCTTCCGGCTGCTCTCGGCGGCTTCCAGATCGGGAGCAACGTGCAGACCGGCTCCATCGTGTGGGGCTTTGAAGCCGATTTCGCCGGCAACATGGCGACCAAATCAGTGACCGTTGCCGGAGGAGCCGTGTCGGGCACGGCGCAAATTCCGTGGCTCGCGACGTTACGAGGCCGGGTCGGCTATGCCTTCGACCGCTACCTGCTCTACGTGACGGCGGGCGGTGCGGTCACCGAGCTCAATTCCACGGTCAATGTCGGCACCATCGGCTCATCCAGCACGACCAGCACGCTTGGTGCGTGGACGGCCGGCGGCGGCCTCGAGGCTGCGTTCACCGAAAATCTCAGCGCCCGGCTCGAATACCTTTATCTCGACTCCAGCAACGTCAACGTGGCGCAGGTCGGCCCGCCGTTCGTCACGGTCACAGGCAAGGTGCAAGACAATCTGGTGCGGGCCGGCGTGAATTATCGGTTGCCGGTGGCGTGGTAAGCGCGGGATGCGTCCGCCATGTTCAGGTCTGCTGCACCTCGACGGTGACGTGCGACAGATTGCGGAAATGGTGGAGCAGACGCCGGTAATGGCCGGCGTCGCGCGGCTTGGTGGTGGCGACCGAGAGGATCGCGCCAAGATGGCCGGGACCGAGCCGCCATAGATGCAGGTCTTCGAGCCGGTCGCCGTCGCGCTCGATGGTCGCCCGCACCCTGTCCGCCATGCCGCGGTCGGGGTTCATATCGAGCAAGATGGCGCCGGTATCGCGGACCAGCCCGTATGACCATGCCGCGATCACGAGAGCACCGCAAATCCCCGCCACCGGATCCATAAAGAGCCAACCGAAGGTGCGCCCGAGCAAGAGGCCGACGATCACCAGCACCGAGACGACCGCGTCGGCCAGTACGTGGATGATGGCGGCGCGCATGTTGTTGTCGCGATGGGCGCTGCCATGGGCATGCTCATGCTCGGCAAATTCGACCGTATGGACCTCGCCGCCGCGGTTGAGCAATACGCGGGCCGTGAAAGCGTGCGGCTCTGGAATTTCGCCGATGGCTTCGAGATAGCCGTATCGATCCGTCATGGCGAAGACTTGGCGCGTGCCGTCGCCACGCACCGTCTCGATGGTGACGCCATCCGCAGACAGCGGTTTGGCCGCGGGCGTGAGTCGAAAGCGCGGCGGCACACCGTCCTCGAATATTTCGAGTGTCACCGGGCCGACGCTGGTTTGCAGGTCGCGGGCTTCATCATGATCGTGCTCGGCATCCGCGTGGTCGTCGCCATGAGAGTGACCATGGGCATGGCCGTGATCGTGGCCGCCGCCGCTGAGCAGGAGCACGCTGGCGATGTTGACGATCAATCCGAGCACGGCGATCGGGATCGCCTCATTGAAGCTGATCGGCACCGGTGCAAACAGGCGCGAGACCGCCTCGTAACCGATGAGGATCGCGATCATCGCCAGCACGATGGCGCTGGAGAAGCCGGCGAGGTCGCCGAGCTTGCCGGTGCCGAAGGAGAAGCGCGGATCCTCGGCGTGGCGCCGCGCATAGCGGTAGGCCAGCGCGGCGAGCAGGAGCGCGCTGGCATGGGTCGACATGTGCAAGCCGTCGGCCACCAGCGCGATCGAACCGAACAACAGGCCGCCGACGATCTCGGCCACCATCATGACGGCGCACAGCGCGATCACCGCCCAGGTGCGGCGCTCGTTCTTGTCGTGGCCTTCGCCCAAGAAAACGTGGCTGTGGCTGGCTGTGGACATGGCGCTCGCCGTCTCACTTCAGATAGGCCTGCACGGCCTCGATCAGTTCCTCGGCACCGCGCGAGCGGTCGGCGTCTTTCGCCGGATCGACGACGTGCAGGCGGATATGATCCTCGATCACTTCCGTCATCAGGCCGTTCATGGCGCCGCGCGCGGCGACGATCAGATGCAGCACCGTGGCGCAGCCCTTCTCGCCTTCGAGCGCGCGCTCGCCCGCTTCGATCTGGCCGCGCACGCGGCGCACGCGGTTGAGCAGCTTGACCTTCTCGATCTTGGTGTGCGACACGGCGGCGGGCTCCGTATATAGGGTAGGGGGTATGGTATAGGCCGGCCCCCGAAATGTCGAGTGCGGCCGGCGAGCCGGCAGTGCCGCCGCTGGGCGTAGTCGGTATTGCAAAGTGTAGCCAAGGTTATAAACTACAGTCATGGCTGCATAAGGGATGCAACAATGTTCGGGATGGACTGAATAATATTCAGGGACGACAGTCGCGGTTAAATGGGCGGGACGAGAGGGAGCAGGCCGTTGTCACGTTGCTGTCGTGATCGGAATGGCAGCAATGGTAGCCATGTCGGTCGTGAGGCATCGGAGGTTTGGGGCACCGATGAGGGGACTGCGCGTTGTCATGGGGTTGCTCGCGCTTACGGGGAGCGCCGTAGCCGCCGACCTGCCGGTCAAGGCGCCGCCTCCGGCCGCGACGGCCTATGATTGGACCGGCGTCTATGTCGGCGGCCATATCGGCTACGCCGCCGGTTCGTCCCGTTGGTCGGCGATGCCGACCGGGGCGCCGGGGCCGGTGCAGAGCGGCTCGCTCGATCTGTTCAAGGCCTTCAATGGCTTCGACGGCATGGGCAGCTATTTCGAGGGTTTTCAGGCCGGCTACAATTACATGCTGCCGTCGCGTTGGCTGTTCGGCGTCGAGGCCGACGTCTCGTTTCCCAGCACCATTACCGGCTCGTCAACGTTGTCCTCGGCCGCGTCCGGCATGGCGAGCTATGCGGAGACGGTCGAGTTTTCCGGCACGCTGCGCGGCAGGATCGGCTACGCGCCAAATCTTGGGGCCACGCATTGGCTATTCTATGCCACCGGCGGCTTTGCTTGGAGCTACGACCAATTCACCCGCACCCAGATTGCCGGCACACCGGCCGGCGGCACCGCGGTGCCGGGCCAGGTCGAGAATTTATTCGTGGTGCCGCGCGTGGGCGGCGTCGCCGGCGCCGGCGTCGAGCTTGCGCTGCCGTCGAACTGGACGGCGCGGCTCGAATATCTGTTCACCGATTACGGCAACCGCGGCGTCACGTTCCCGGCCGGCGCGCAGCGTTTCAACTCGGATCTCAACGTCAGCGAATTGCGCTTCGGCCTCAACTACAGGCTCAACGGCGATCCGAATTCGGGTAACGCTGGCATCGCGCCGCCGGTGCCGGAGTTCGACAATTTCGCCATCCACGGCCAAGCCACTTTTCTCAGCCAATATGTCTTCCCGTTCCGTAATCCCTATTCCGGCCAGAACAGTCTCGCGCCCAACCAGGGCCGCGAGACCTGGGACGCCACCGCGTTTCTCGGCATGCGGCTGTGGCAGGGCGCCGAGGTTTGGGTCAATCCGGAAATCGACCAGGGCTTTGGCTTGAGCTCGACCCTCGGCGTCGCCGGTTTCCCGAGCGGCGAGGCGTACAAAGTCGGCGCCGCGGTGCCTTATGCGCGCATCCCGCGCTACTTCGTCCGCCAGACCATCGATCTCGGCGGCGATACGCAAAAGGTGGACGGCTCGGCCAACCAATTCAGCGGCTCGCAAACGGCGAACCGGCTGGTGCTCACCGTCGGCAAGTTCGCCGTCACCGACATTTTCGACACCAACAAATACGCCCACGATCCGCGCAGCGACTTCATGAACTGGGCGCTGATCGACACCGGCACCTTCGACTATGCCTCCGACGCCTGGGGTTTTACTTACGGCGCCGCCGCCGAGTGGTACCAGGGCGACTGGACCGTGCGCGGCGGCCTATTCGATCTGTCGGTGGTGCCCAACGACGTCGAGCTCGATCCGCATTTCGCGCAGTTCCAATGGGTCGGCGAGATCGAGCGCCGCTATGACCTATGGGGCCAGCCGGGCAAGGTCGCGCTCACCGGATTCTTGAGCCGCGGCCGCATGGGCAGCTTCAGCGATGCCATTGCGCTCGCGGCGGCCACCGGCGGCGTGCCGCAAACCTCGGCGGTGCGCCAATACACGAGCCGCGCCGGCTTGAGCTTCAATCTCGAGCAGCAGATCACCGCGGACCTTGGCCTGTTCGCCCGCGCCGGCTTCGCCAACGGCAATATCGAGCCGTACGAATTCAGCGATATCGATCGCACCGCGGCGGCGGGGCTCGTGCTTGCCGGAAAATCCTGGGGCCGGCCCGACGATACTGTGGGCTTGGCCGGCGTGATCAACGGCATTTCCGGCGTGCACCAGGCGTATCTCAATGCCGGGGGGCTGGGCATCCTGGTCGGTGACGGCATGCTGCCGCATCCGGCGTCGGAACAGATCGTCGAGGCCTATTACCAATTGCCGGTTTCGTTCTTCAAGCTGACGCTGGATTACCAGTTCATCGTCAACCCGGCCTACAACAGCGATCGCGGCCCGGCTTCGGTGGTCGCCGTGCGCATGCACGCGCAATTCTGATCGTGGAACTTCTTCCGCGAACCGGCCGGCACCCGACCCTTTGTTTTCATCGACACGGCGGCACTAGAATGCGAACTTACAGCACCGGCGTCGGGGGACGTCGTGGCAGGCGTTGGGGCCGTCATGCGGGGGCTATTTGTCGCCGGAATAATGCTGGCCGCGCTGGGGCAGGGCGCGTATGCCGCCGACGCTTCGCTGCCGGTGAAGGCGCCGCCGCAACAGGCCCAAGACAAGCTCTACGACTGGTCGGGATTCTATGCCGGCGCGCATTTCGGCTATGCCGCGGGCTCTTCGCGCTGGTCGGCCACCTCGACCGGCGCCGCGGCGCCGGCGCTGACCGGCTCGCTCGATCTGTTCAACGGCTATGACATGTTCAAGGGCACCGGCAGCTACTTTGTCGGTTTCCAGGGCGGCTACAATTATCTCCTGCCGTCGCGGCTTTTGCTCGGCGCCGAGGCTGACATAGCGTTTCCCAACACGCTCGGCGGCATGGCGACGTTCTCGTCGCCCGCGACCGGCACAGCGAGCTACGCCGAGCAGGTGGAAATGTCTGGCACCTTGCGCGGCCGCATCGGCTACGCGCCAAATTTTGGTACAGGCAATTGGTTGTTCTATGCGACCGGCGGCTTCGCCTGGACTTATGATCAATTCACCCGCACCCAGATGACCGGTGTGCCCGTCGGCGGCACGGTTACGCCGGGGACAACGGAAAATCTATTCATGGTGCCGCGCCTCGGCGGTGCCGCCGGTGTCGGCGTCGAGCTCGGCCTGACGCCGAGCTGGGCGGCGCGCATTGAATATCTCTATACCGACTATAGCTCGCGCAGCGTGACATTCCCCAGCGGCGCCCAGCAGTTCACGTCGAGCCTCGCCGTGCAGTCGGTCCGTGTCGGCCTCGATTATCAGCTCGGCCATACCGGCATCGATCCCGATATTTTCACCAAGGGCCCGTCGGCGCTCGACCTCGACCGGTTTTCCTTCAAGGGCCAGACCACCTTCATCGAGCAATACACGCCGCCATTCCGCTCGCCCTATCTCGGCCCGCACAGCCTCGATCCGAACCAGGGCCGCGAAAGCTGGGACGCCATGTATTTCATCGGCGCCAAATTGTGGCGGGGCGCCGAGTTTTGGGTCGATCCGGAAATCGATCAGGGTTTTGGCTTGAGCAATACCGCGGGCATCGCCGGCTTTCCGAGCGGCGCCTCGTTCAAGGTCGGCGCTTCGGTGCCGTATGCGCGGGTGCAGCGCGCCTTCGTGCGCCAGACCATCGATCTCGGCGGCAAAACCGAGAAGGTCGAGGCCGAACAGAATCAGTTCGCCGGCTCCAACACCGCCGACCGCCTCGTCATCACGGTCGGCAAGTTTTCGGTGTCCGACGTGTTCGATCAGAACAAATACGCCCAGAACCCGCGCAAGGATTTCATGAACTGGGCGCTGATCGACACCGGCACATTCGACTATGCGGCCGATGCCTGGGGCTACAGCTACGGCGCCGCCGCCGAATGGTACGAGGGCCCATGGACGTTGCGCGCCGGCGTGTTCGATCTGACCACGGTGCCGAACGGCGAGGATTTGGATCCGCACTTCAGCCAGTTCCAATGGCTCGGCGAGATCGAGCGGCGCTATGAGCTGTGGAGCCATCCCGGCAAGATCGCGTTCACCGGCTTTCTCACCCGCGCTCGCCTCGGCACCTATGAGGACGCCATCGCCTTGGCCCAAATCACCGGCGGGCCGGCCGACATCGCCGCGGTCCGCCAATATCGCAGCCGCACCGGCCTGGGCGTCAATGTCGAGCAGGAAATCACCGCCGATCTCGGCCTGTTCGCGCGCGCCGGCTTTGCCAGCGGCGATATCGAGCCGGAATCCTATACCGACATCGATCGTACCGTGGCGGCCGGCTTGGCGCTGAAGGGCACGCAGTGGCACCGCCCCGACGACACGTTCGCGGTGGCCGCGATCGTCAACGGCATCACCAAAGAACACCAGGCATTCCTCAATGCCGGCGGCTTGGGCATCCTGGTCGGCGACGGGCAATTGCCGCATCCGGGCTTGGAACAGATCATCGAGACCTATTACCAATTGCCCGTCTACACGTGGCACGTGACCTTCGATTACCAGTTTGTCGTCAACCCGGCCTACAACCGCGATCGCGGGCCGGTGTCGCTGCTGGCCGTGCGGGCGCAGACCGAGTTCTGATTGGATTTTAGTGAAGCCTGATCTTTTCCGAAAACGGTATCCATCCTCGGATCAAGTCCGAGGACAAGCATTTTCGGGATCATGCTCTAAGGCTCGATCACAATCGGCGCGGTGAGCGTGAGGTGCTTTGTCTGATCGAGCGCGACGTCGACGGTGACCGTCCAGTTGCCCGGCTCGGAAAGCTCGATGCCGTCGACTTGCCAGGCGCCGTCGCGACCTTGCTGGGCAGGACGCGGTGTCGGATTGCTGGCTGCCGCGGGCGCAGTCAGCGTCAAGCTCACCTGCCGGGCTTCAAGCGGGCCAAAATCTTCGTTCCAAAGCCGGATTGTTGCGCGTGCGCGCCCGGTGCGCCCGGGCATGATGGTCACGTCCGCCATGCCCTCCACCAAATGGATATGGACGAAAGTGGCGCCGGCGGGGACGGCCCCATAGGTTGGATGCTGATGGGCGGCGTGGATCGCGGGCGGCATGGTGCCGAGCGCCGCAACGATGGCGATGACGATGGCGCCGGCCAAAACCTCGATCGCGGCGTTGCGGCGCAGTTTTCGCAACGCGTCGCGGCTCGCGGCGATGCTCGCTTGCTGCAGAAGCTGCGGCGTCAACCGCAACCGATTAACGGCGGCAATCGCCACCATTGCGAGGAAGAGAGCAATCTTGATTAGGAGCAGCCGGCCGTAATCCGTGTGGAGCAGCGCGGGCACGCTGCCGGCGAGATAGAAGGTATTGACGATCCCGGTCACGAGCAGTGTGCCGACGCTGACGATGCCGAGGATGGAAAATCGTGCTGTCGCAGTGCGCGCCATCGCCAGCGACGCTTCGTCCGTGGCGGCGGCGGCAAAAAGCACGATGAGCGGCAACAGCGCTCCGACCCAAGCCGCGGCGGCGATGAGATGCAGCGCGTCGGCGGCTGGATGGACAATTGCCTCGCCGCCCAATCCGCCCGCGGCGTGACCGGACCAGGCCAATGCGCCGACAAACGCCGCGGCTAAAATCACGGCTGCGGTTTCGAGCCAACGTGTTTTATGCCCTTGCGGTGACAGCAACGCCGGCAAGGTCGCGGCCAGCGCGCAGGCCAGGACAAAACGGACGAGCCAGTCGCGCCCGAAAGTCGTTTGCGACAGCACGGTCCACAGCACGCCGTCGTCGAAGATTTGCGCTGTCGGCCGATCGCTCATCGCTGCTGCGGTCAGCATAAGCCACGCCGCGCCCGAGATCAGCGCTAGCGCGAGGCCGATCCAGGCGATGACGGCAAGCCGCGTCCTGACCTCGACAGCAACACCGCCGTTGCCGGCGGCGCCGCGCCACGCCGGTGCGGCAACGAAGACCGCAAAAAGAACAACGCCCGCCACCAGCATCGTCGCGGCGAAGTGAATGGCGCGCGTGTAGAGCAGCGCATCGGCCAAAGCTAGTGCCCGCCGACATTGAACGTGAAGGCTCCTTCGGTGGAGTGGGTGTCGACCGAGAGCGCGTGCCAGTGCACCTTGTAGCTTCCGGGCCCGAGCGCTTTCAGTCCGACCGTCATGGTGTTGCCGCTGACTTGCGCCTTGCCCTCGTCGACGCGGGCGCCGCTTGCGTCGGTGACTTGGGCCGTGCTGAAGGCCGGCTCGAGATTTTGCGTGAATGTCAGCACGACCTCGTGCGGCGCCGCCGGCACGGTACTGCCGACCAGCGGACTGGCGTGATCGAGGAAGGCATGCGCTCGCGCCGCGACGGGTGCGAGAGCGATGAGGAGCAGCGGTACGACGGTGAGAAGTTTTCGCATGGCGATACCTCAGAATTTGAGCTGTTGCGGCGGGCTCGACGCGCCACCGATGAGCGGCTGGCCGATGGTCTTCGGGAACATATCGTCGAGATAGAGATGCAGTTGCCCGAGCACGCCGATGCCGTGCCCGCTCTGGGCATTGACCGGCACCTGCGCTTCCAGTCCGACCTGGAAATAACTGCCGACCCAGATCACGCCCGGATTGATGGTGCCGGTGGTGACAAAACTGTTGCCGAAATTGTTGGCGGCCGGCGTCGACATCTGGAACTCGACGATCGGGATCAGGTGATTGATGAAATCGGGCAGTTGCAGGTCCTGAATCTCCGATTTCAGATACGGCATGCTGTACTGGATCGAGCCGCCCCAGGCCAGCACCTGCGGGATGAACGCCTGCTGCACCAGGTCGAACGAGCGGCTCGGAACCTGATAGCCGATCTGCCCGGTGACGGCGAAGGCGCGCAGCCAGCCGGCGCTGTCGGGCAGGTCGCCGAAACCTTTGCCGAAATAATAGGTCGGCGTGAACACGCTATAGGGCGTGGCGATGCCGGAATTGCTGGCGCCGGTGCCGCCCCAATCGACGATCAGCCCAAGCAGCATGGCGAGCTCGTGCGAGCCGTCCTTGAGCAACTGGTACTGCGCCGTGGTTTCGAGGTTGTCGAACCCCGCCATGGTCGGGCCGCCGGGGCCGCGGATCTGCGTCCAGGTGGTGCCGATCGAAATGCCGAAATCCGCAGTGATGCGTTTCGACAATTCAGCGGAAACATCCCACTGGGTGGCCGGCGGCGTGTCGGCCGTCTTCGACCACGATACGGTCGGCAACGACATCTCGTCCGCCACGCACGGATCGTCGGTGGCGAGCGTGGCGGGAAAGAAGCGCGCGCCGACAAAGCAATGAGCGAACGCATCGGTCAAGGGCAGCGCCGCGAACACCAGCGCCAGCGCCAAGGCGCGCAAGCATCTGTAATTTCCAGACATGGAAGCTCTCCAATGGCATCAGAGAAACGCTGCGGCCGACGCGGGTCGGGCCGCTGGGCTTCACGCTGCCGGTGGAGGCGCTCGCGAACGATGATCTTTGGTTTCAAGGCCGCCGCTGAGAACGATGTTCTGTAGCGGTGCGATTGACTCGCTTGCCGATAACGGCGCACGAAATATTTTCGCCGGCGGCGGCGGCACCGCCGCCATCAGCATCAGGCAACCGATGCAGCAATCATCGATGCAATGCTTGGTGTTGGTGTCGCCGGAGGCGGGCGCCTCGTCGCCGGCGACAAGCGTATGGCAGATGATGCCGTTCGGAGCGGCTGCCGCGGCGGCGGCGGCGCTTGCCGCGCCAAAACTCGCGATCAGGCTCGACAGCGCAATCGCATAAGCCGCCGCCAGCGCAACAATGCGCCGCCGCAACGGCCGCCTGGCGAAATACTTGCGCACGGTCCCTGGCCTCGTCCCGGCAGGTATCAGGACAATCGACACTTTATCACGAAGGTATCGCGACGATCACTCTATGAACCCGGGTCGCCGTGATTTATTCCGGCACCCTGTGGTAACCGTGCAACGGTCCCGGGCGGTGGCGTCAGCGCGGCCCAAGCTTATGGCGCGCCAGCACGGCGCGCACGGCTTCGACCAATTGCGCCTCCGGCACGGCGCGCTGCGCTTCGGCCTGCTTCTGCAAATGCTCCTCGCGGCCCTTTTCCAGCTTGGCGAGTTCGGCGCCGACGATCAGATCCTTGATGGTGACCTCGCCCTTGGCCTTCTCGTCGGAGCCCTGGATGACGACGCACGGCGCGTTGCGCCGATCGGCATATTTCATCTGCGGGCCGAATTTGCCTGCGCCGAGATAAAGCTCGGCGCGGATGCCGGCGTTGCGCAGCGCGGCGACCATCTGCTGGTAATCGGCGATGCGGTCCTTGTCGAACACGGTAACGACGACCGGGCCTGTGTCGGCTTTGGTCTCGACCTTGCCGAGATGCTGAAGCGCCGCCAGCAAACGCGATACGCCAATAGAAAATCCCGTCGCCGGCACCGGCTCGCCGCGGAAGCGCGACACGAGGCCATCATAACGCCCGCCGCCGCCGACCGAGCCGAAGCGTGGTGAACCGGAAGTGCTGTCGGTCGAGAATGTCAGTTCGACTTCGAAGACAGGGCCGGTGTAATATTCGAGGCCGCGGACGACCGAGGGATCGATACGAATGCGATCGTCGCCATAACCCGCCGCATGTGTCAGCTTGGAAATTTCTTGAAGCTCAAGTATGCCGCGAAATGAAAAATTTTCGGAGCCGAATTTCTTGTCGATCAATTGCGCCAAATCGGATCCCATGCTTCCATAACTGGCAACTACCTCGCCGACGTCTGCAACTCCCTGAGAAAATCCTAAGAAGAACATTACTTTGCCAATCTGTTGCTTCTCAAGTCCGGCACCTTTTGTAAAATCTCCGCTTTCGTCTTGTCGTCCATTGCCCAGAAGTTGCTCGACTGATTTCGGCCCAAGACGGTCGAGTTTGTCTATCGCGCGCAGTACAGTAAGGCGTTGTGTGGCGTATCGTTCACCGCCAAGACCGATCGACTCCAATACCGCATCCAGCACTTTGCGATTATTCACCTTCACGACATAACTTCCGCGCGGAATTCCCAGCGCCTCCATCGTATCTGCCGCCATCATGCACATCTCGGCGTCAGCCGCGGGCGAAGCACTGCCGACCGTATCCGCATCGAATTGCATGAACTGCCGAAAACGCCCTGGCCCCGGCTTCTCGTTACGGAACACGTTCCCGAAGCGATACGAGCGATACGGCTTTGGCAGTGTGTCGAAATTTTCCGCCACATAGCGTGCCAGCGGCGCGGTGAGGTCGTAGCGCAGCGACAGCCATTGCTCGTCGTCGTCGAGGAATGAGAACACGCCTTCGTTAGGCCGGTCCTGGTCGGGCAGGAATTTGCCGAGCGCGTCGGTGTATTCGATGGCCGGCGTTTCTACCGGCTCGAAGCCGTAAAGCTCGTAGACCGCGCGGATTTTTTCGATCATCTCGCGGGTAGCGGCGATTTCGGCCGGTCCGCGGTCGGCGAGCCCGCGCGGTAGCCGCGCTTTGAGCTTGTTGGATTTTTCGGACTTTTCAACCATCGGCGGGTGTTAGCAGTCGCGACTCATTGCGGCAATCCTATTCGATTTCGTCGTGGCCGGGCTTGTCCCGGCTATCCACGTCTTCCATGTTGCTGCAAAGACGTGGATGCCCGGCATGAAGCCGGGCATGACGACCGATGGTGCCGGGAGACAGTCCGATGGCCGAACCCAATCGCCGCAGCGCGGCCGTGCCCAACGATCTCGAAGCCTTTTGGGTCCCGTTCACGCCGAACCGGGCGTTCAAGCGCGCGCCGCGGCTGATCGCGCGCGCCAAGGACATGCATTATTACACCCCCGAAAACCGCGCCGTGCTCGACGGCACCGCGGGGCTGTGGTGCACTAATGCCGGCCATAACCGCGGCCCGATCGTCGAAGCGATCAAGCGCCAGGCCGAAGAGCTAGATTACGCGCCGGCGTTCCAGTTTGCGCACCCGAAATCGTTCGAGCTGGCGAGCCGGATTGCGGCGCTGGCGCCCGCCGATCTCGACCGGGTGTTCTTCTGCAATTCGGGCTCCGAGGCGGTCGATACCGCGCTCAAGATCGCGCTCGCCTATCATCATGTGCGCGGCCAGGCTTCGCGCACCCGGCTGATCGGGCGCGAGCGCGGCTATCACGGTGTCGGTTTTGGCGGCATTTCGGTCGGCGGCATCGTCGCCAACCGCAAGCATTTCGGCACGCTGTTGGCCGGCGTCGATCACCTGCCGGCGACCTACAACCGCGAGCACCAGGCCTTCACCAAGGGCGAGCCGGAGTGGGGCGCGCATCTGGCCGACGATCTCGAACGTCTCGTCGCGCTGCACGATGCCTCGACGATTGCCGCCGTCATCGTCGAGCCGATGGCCGGCTCGACCGGCGTGCTGCCGCCGCCGAAGGGGTATCTCGAACGGCTGCGCGCGATCTGCGACCGCCACGGCATTTTGCTGATCTTCGATGAGGTGATCACCGGCTTCGGCAGGCTGGGACATGCTTTCGCCGCCGAGCGTTACGGCGTGACGCCCGACATGATCACGTTCGCCAAGGGCATCACGTCCGGCGCCGTGCCCATGGGCGGCGTGATCGCGCGCGAGGGAATTTACGACGCTTTTATGCGCGGCCCCGAACATGTTGCTGAGCTGTTCCACGGCTACACCTATTCGGCGCATCCGCTCGCCTGCGCCGCCGGGCTGGCGACGCTCGATCTTTATCGCGACGAGAAACTGTTCGAGCGGGCGAAGGCGCTGGAGCCGCAC
>JBAUYI010000434.1:0-8218 GCA_049584715.1 Xanthobacteraceae bacterium | reverse complement strand
GGACTGAAGTCGCTCGCGAGGCGTCGCTGATGGCGACGCCTCGTTTGCTTTTCAGCTTCTGAGAACGTCCTGGTTGCCACACACCCATGGAATTCGGTCTCGATACATTCGGCGACATCACAGCGGGCCCCGATGGCCGCCTCAACACGCACGCTCAAGTCATCCGCGAGGTGATCGAGCAAGCGTTGCTGGCCGACCGGCTCGGCATCGATGCCTTCGGCGTCGGCGAGCACCATCGTCCGGATTTCGCCATATCGGCGCCCGAGGTCGTGCTTGCGGCCATCGCCGGGCGGACCAAGCGGATCCTGCTCGGCTCGGCGGTGACGGTACTGTCATCCGACGACCCCATTCGCGTGTTCGAGCGTTTCGCCACCATCGATGCCGCCTCGAACGGATGCGCCGAGGTGACGTTGGGCCGCGGCTCGTTCACCGAGTCGTTTCCGTTGTTCGGGTTCGATCTCGCGCAATACGAGGCGCTGTTCGAAGAAAAACTCGATCTGTTCGCCGCGCTGCTCAAGCAGGAGCCGGTGACGTGGCAGGGCAAGTTGCGGCCGCCGCTCGCCAATCAGCGGGTTTTTCCGCCGCTGGAAAAGCCGCCGCTCAAAACCTGGATCGGGGTCGGCGGCAGCCCTGAATCTGTCGTCCGCGCCGCGCGTTACGACCTGCCGTTAATGCTGGCTATCATCGGCGGCGACCCGCGGCGGTTCATGCCCTTCATCGACCTCTACAAGCGCGCCTATGCGCAACTCGGCCGGCCGGTAAAACCCATCGGCCTGCATTCCCACGGCTATGTCGCCGAGACCGACGCCCAAGCGCGCGAAGAGCTTTGGCCGCACCACAAAGCCATGCGCGACAGGATCGGCGCCGAGCGCGGCTGGCCGCCGGTGACACGGGCGCATTTCGACCAGGAGGCCGATGGCGGCTCGCTCTATGTCGGCGCGCCGGCGACCGTCGCGCGCCGGATCGCCGCGACCGCGAAGGCGCTCGGCATCGCGCGCTTCGACATGAAGTACAGTTCCGGCACGCTGCCGCACGACAAACTGATGCGCAGCATCGAGCTCTACGGCACCAAGGTGATGCCGCTGGTGCGCGACATGCTCGCCTGAACCGAGGACTTAGGGCTTGGCGACCATGAGGTAGAAAATAACGACAACAGCCGGAAACGCGAGCGAACCGGCAATCATCCACCATCGGTCCAGCTGCCAATAGGTTTGCGGCAACGCCGCTCCGGTTTCCAGAGCGACTTCCACCATATCGCGCATCTTGATTTGCATCCACACGACCGGCAGCCAACACAGACCGGCGAAGACGTAGAGCGCTATGCCCCATCGCACCCAGCCGTCCGACAACGAGTATCCGGTGAGATGGAGGAGCCACATGCCGGTGGCGAACTGAATTATGATGGCGGGCGCCGTAAACAGCCAATCGGCGATGACGACGTGGACCGCGGCAAAATGAATGCCCGCAATATTTTTTTCGCGATTGGCCATAAACAGATAGAAGGCGCTGCCTATTCCGGTGCCGAACAGGATCGTCGAGCTCAGAATATGAACCGATTTGACGACGATGTAGTCCATGGCGTTACTCGTCCGCTCAAATTCCCGGACGCGCCTTCGCACCGAATCGAAGGCGCTCAATGAGCGCGCTTATCCTTGGCGGCTATGGCAATTTTGGCAAGCGGATCGCCGGCTTGTTGACCCGCAAGGGCGTCGCTGTCGTCATTGCCGGGCGCGACGCTGCCAAAGCCGAAGCGGCAGCCAAGACCCTGCCGCCGCACCTCGCGGAGCATGCGGCGTTCGATGCCAAATCTGACCTTGCCCGACACCTGGCGTTGCTCAAGCCAAGCGTCGTCATCAACACCTGCGGTCCGTTCCAGAACAGCGACTACGGCATTGCCGAAACCTGCATTGCGAGCGCCGTTCCCTACATCGACCTTGCCGACGGACGTGATTTCGTCACCGGCATCACGACGCTCGATGCCGCGGCCAAAAAGCAAAATGTCGCCGTGATCAGCGGCGCCAGCACCGTCCCCGCATTGACCTGCGCGGTGATCGAAAACTTGACGCCGAGATTGCCTGAAATCTATTCGCTCACGATTCGGTATCGCGCCCGGCCAGAAAGCCGAGCGCGGACTTGCAACCACGCAGGCTATCTTGGGTTATGTGGGCAGGAAACTAAAACCATGCGCCGGATATGAAACGCGCTATGGCTGGCAGGATTTATACCTGCAAGCTTATCCCGACATCGGCAACAGATGGATGGCCAATTGCGACGTGCCCGATCTCGATCTTCTGCCGGAAAGATTCCACATCAAGAAAATACGTTTTTCCGCCGGCATGGAAATCTCAGCGATTCACTTCGGCATGTGGGTGTTGTCCTGGGGCGTGCGTCTCGGATTTCCAATCGACTTGCTCAAACACGCCGCGGCGCTGCTCAAAGCGAGCAATTGGCTTGACCTATTCGGCTCCGCCGACGGCGGCATGCACGTCATTGTGGAAGGCCGCGACAGATCCGGCCGGCGGGTCACGCTGAAATGGTTCATCGTCGCCCGCGATGGCGACGGCCCCTATATTCCAACGGTCCCGGCGGTCGTTCTGGCCCGCAAGATCATTGCCAGAACACTCGTCCGCACCGGCGCCATGCCGTGCATAGGAATGATAACGCTGCGCGAGTACTTGGACGAGATCGCGCATCTGAAGGTCAAGACTTACGAGTCTTGACTGCGCGGTCCTGTTGCTACTCCGGCTTGATCCCCGCCTGCTCCACCACCCCCGCCCACTTCGCGGCATCGTGGGCGATCAGCGCGCGCAATTCGGCAGGCAAATAGACCAGCGGCACGCCGCCGACTTCGGCCATGCGCACGCGGATGCCGGGATCGGCCAAGCCCGCATTGATCTCGCGGTTGAGCCGCTCGACGATCGCGCCGGGCGTGCCGCTTGGAACGCCGAGCGCCGTCCACGGCGTGACTTCGAAGCCGGCAATGGTCTCGCCCATGGTCGGCACGTCGGGCAACGCTGGCGTCCGCTTCGCCGACAGCACCGCGAGCGCCCGCACGCCGCCTGACCTGATGTGCGGCAGCGAGTTCGGCAGGGCGTCGACGCCGGCTTGGATGCGGCCGCTCAACAGATCGGTCAGCATCGGCGCGCCGCCTTGATAGGGCACGTGCACCACATCGACGCCGGCCGAGATCTTGAACAACTCGATCGCCAGCTGGCTGATAGTGCGCACGCCGAACGAGGCAAAATTGATTTTTCCGGGATTGGCTTTGGCGTAAGCGATGAACTCCGCCACGGTGTTGGCCGGCAGCGCCGGAGTGACGTCCAGCACCAGCGGTAATTCAGCGAGGCCTGCCACCGGCGCAATGTCGCGCTGAAAGTCGAACGGCAAGGATTTGTAGAGCGCCGGGTTGATCACATTGGTGGCCACCGCGAACAGCAGCGTGTAGCCGTCGGCCGGCGCGTTGACGACCGCCTGCACGGCGATATTGGTGCCGCCGCCCGGCTTGTTCTCGATGATCACCGGCTGGCCGAGCCGGGCCGCGAGCCACTCGCCGAGGAGCCGCGCAATCAGATCGGTGCTGCCGCCCGCCGGAAACGGCACGATCCAGCGCAGCGGCCGCGACGGATAGGTGTCTGCTGACGCGCGCCGTGAAATAGCACATGACGCGGCAGCGAGACCGGCAAGCGTGAGAAAGGAGCGGCGCGCAAGCATGTCGGTGTAATCCTAGCGCGGTTCGTGCGCCGGCGACATCGCGTTGTCGGCCGCCGCGACGCCTCGGCTTTACATCGTCCTGGCGTCACCATAGCGTGAAATTGCGTGGGGCGGATTATTCACGCGAGGGAGAATGGATCGTGTCGGTTGATAACGTGCGCTACGTCGATACTGTCGGCGACAATTTCCTCTATCGCGGCGGCAAAGCGCTTACCACCGACCCGAACGGCAAAACCATATTCGACTACGGCGGGCTGCAGGCTGCGATCAAAAACGTGCCCAATCCGCCGCCGATGCCGCCGCCGGCGTCGTATTATCTGGTCGTCGTCAATCTTCAGCATTCGAACGAAGGGGACAGTATCACCGCTGAAGCCGATTTTTTCAGCGAGAGCTTTGACAACCCCAACCGGAACAAAGGCCAGGGTCAGTTTTGGGATACTTACGGCACCGACCAATGCTATTTCCAGACCGAGCCGCGATTGCAAAAAGAGCTGACGGCGACGCTCGGCGAATGGCTGCCGGATCCCTTGATCTGGCGGGTCGCCACGCTGCGATGCTGGCTGGAAGATCCCTCGACGCTGCCGCTGCAGCCGCTGCCCGATCCGAAGCTACCCATTCTGGTCTACGTCCACTGCTCCGAAGGCTGCGACCGCACCAGCGAGATGATCGGCGGCTATCGGCTGCGCTACATGCCGTCGTCATGGACGATGCAGACCGCATGGTCCAACATGTGCAACGAGCATCCGTGCTCGGCCGTCATGGGCTGCAACAACTACATGGCCTTGCAATGGTATGCGTTCTGGCTGAACCAGACGCTCGGCTTCTCGCTCACCGGCATCGGTCAGAATGATGGCGGCTGCAACAATGCAGGGAAAATACAAGCCTTGTGTTCACCGCCTTCGTGAACCGCGCCTGCACGGCGAAGTCCCGGTGAGACGCTGATCTCTCAGGTTCCCACCAGCCCGAATTGCGGGCTCGACGGCTCGGCGTGGCTGCGTTTCGCAATACGCCCGGCGAGCCGTGACAGCCTGCCCGCTTCTACCGCGGCGCGCATCGAGCTTGCCATCATTACCGGATCGCGCGCCTTCGACACCGCCGTGTTGACCAGCACGGCCGCGCAGCCGAGCTCCATGGCGAGCGTGGCGTCGGAGGCGGTGCCGATGCCGGCATCGAGCACCACCGGCACCGGCGAGCGGGCGCATACGAGCTCGATCAGATGCGGGTTGCAAATGCCCAGCCCCGAGCCGATCGGCGAGCCCATCGGCATCACCGCCGCGGCGCCGGCATCGGCAAGTTTTCGGCACGTCACCGGATCCTCGGTGCAATACGGTAGCACGACAAAACCCTTCTGCACCAAGATCTGCGTCGCGCGCACCAGTTCCTCGACGTCGGGATAGAGCAATTCGCGGTCGCCGATCACTTCGAGTTTCACCCAATTGGTATCCAGCGCTTCACGCGCCAGCTCGGCGGTCAGCACGGCGTCTTTCGCGGTCTGGCAGCCGGCGGTGTTGGGCAGGAAGCGCACGCGGCCGGCCAACAGATCGATCAGGCTTTCGTCGTCGCCGGCAAGGCTGATGCGGCGGATCGAGGCGGTGACCATCACGGTGCCGCTGGCCGCAATCGCGTCGAGCATGATCTTGCGATTGGGATAGCCGGCGCTGCCGAGAAACAGCCGCGAGTCGAATGTTTGGCCGGCGATGACGAGAGGATCGGACATTTTTCGCTCCTAACCACCTTGCCGCGCGCGCACGATCTCGATGCTGTCGCCAGGATTAAGCCGCGTCGCCGGCCACGCCGCGCGCGGAACGACAGCGCCGTTGAGCGCGACCGCAATGCCGCGCTGCCCGGTGTCGGCGGTTTTTTCGGCGAGCAGCGCTTCAAGGGTTTTTGGCGCGGCGAACGGCTCGCTCTCGCCGTTGACGCGGATTTCGGCTTGCGTCATCGCGCTCCCCTACTCCGCCGCTCGCGCCGGCAGGAAACGTTCGAGACCGAACGGGCGGATCGCCGGCTCGACGACATTGTCGAGAATGAGCCGCGCCATGGCGTCCGCCGTCACCGGCGCCAATAGAATGCCGTTGCGGTGATGGCCGGTGGCGTAGAACAAGCCGTCGAGCGGGCCGGGGCCGAGGATCGGCGCGTCGTCGCGGCTGCCCGGCCGATGGCCGACCCAGATTTCGTCGATCGGCAATTCCTCGACCGCCGGCACCGCACGCCACGCAGCATCGAGCAATGCCATCACGCCGCCCGCCGTGACGGTGTCGTCAAAACCTTTTTCCTCGACGGTGGCGCCGACGATCAGCCGGCCATCGCGGCGCGGCACCAAGTAGGCGCCGGGCGCCCACAGCACGTGATCGATGAGCGGCGCTTTCGCATCCATGCGCATCGCCAGCATCTGCCCTTTTACGGGACGCACCGGCGGCCGGCGATCGGGTGGCAGTCCAGCGATCGTGCGCGACCAGGCGCCGGCGGCGAGCACCACGATATCGGCACGCTCGGTCGTGCCGTCTTCGAAAACGACGCCGGTCGCTTTGCCGCCGTGCACGGCAATTTCCTTGACCGGCCGGTGCTCGTGAATTGTCACGCCGGCTGTTTCGGCGGCGATACGCAACGCCTGCACCAGCTTGCGATTGTCGACCTGATGGTCTTCCGGCGAGAACAGCGCGCCGGCGATTTTCCCCGCCAGATGCGGCTCCCTTTTCCGCGTATCGGCGGCGGACAGCCATTCGAGCGGCAGGTCGAGACGTCGCTGAAACTCCAAGCGATGGGCGATTTCCGCGTGATCGTCGGCGGTCAAGGCGAGCAGCAGCGTACCCTCGCGCCGCAGTTCGACGTCGATGCCGCTCGTGCGCAACAGCTCGTCGGCGAAGGCCGGCCAGCGCGCTTGGCTGTCGCGACCGAGCGCCACCAGCGCCTCCTCGCCAGGCTCGGCCTCGCAGCACGCCGCCAGCATGCCCGCCGCGGCATGGCTTGAGCCCGCGCCGGCCTTGCCGCGATCGAACACTGTGACGGTCGCGCGGCCGGCGAGCCGCCAAGCGATACCCAGGCCGACCACGCCAGCGCCAATGATGGCGACGTGCGGCTTTTTGCCGATATGGAAAAGTTTTTGCGTCAGAGGCGGCTCCCTTCGCTGGAATGACCCAGACAGGTTCGATGGGTTTGATCTCAGCCGCGCCTTTTGCGCGCGGCACCCCAGGCCGAAACAGCATGATAATGGCGGATTTAGCGCCTTTCCACAAGGCCGGGTCCGGGCCGAAGAACCATTCCTAGGGGCAAAACAAAGCCGACCCCCAGTGCGCGGCTACCGCAACGGCCGCGTCGCCCCCGACGTCGTCGAGTGTAGCATGGCAGCGCGGTGGACCGAATAACCCGCGCCGCGAGCCGCGATCTTTGATCGGTTTTTACATTGGAAGCCTATAGACTTAAGTCGGGCCGCCCGACTATCCGGTGCGCGCTCGCGTGCTGGGAGTGCCGAGTCGATGCGCGCAACGGCTTCCGCATTTATCGGCCCACGACGTGACCACAATCGATGCCGAGGTGCGCGACGTTTTGACGGAGTTGAGCGATGGCATTGGATAACGAAGGGGGGAATAAAGCTGCATCGCCCGATTTTGAAAACGCTAAGGATCTTTTATTTCTAGTTCCCTTATTAGGGACTGCGCTCGCAATAACTTATGACGTCGGATATTTCTCCGGGATCAATCTGTATTTTTTCGGTTTTTTTTCGCTTACTGAACATATCGGATTTGCCCTTCAAGCGTTTCCGTTCGCCTTGTTTACGGCGTCCGTCCTCGGCTTGCTTTTCATTTATATTCGACCTGTAACGGGCACAAACAATGCTAATAATCATAGACAATCTAAAATCGGCTTGCTGATAGGGGCTGCCTGGGTTGTCTTCGCTTGCGCGTTCCTCCTAATATTTAAAACCTACGCCGTGGCGATCGGAAGCCTGATCGGCGGCATGCTGATCGGGTTCGTTGTTTTAGTGAGCAATCTAATCGTACGCGTACTTTTGTGCTGTTTGGCCGCGACTGTTTTAACTTTCGCAATTGGATATGGTTCGGCGGTTGACTACATACACCCAAGCTCGGCTATAAAATACTTAGGCCTACCTTCGACAACAATCGAGACAAAAGATCACGGCAGCATCGACGTAAGGCTAATTAGAAGCGGCGATCGTGGGGTACTTTTCTTTGACGAGAAGAGCAACCAAGTGACCTTATTGCGGTGGGATGAAATTAAGAAAATCAGCACCGTCCAAGCGCAGTAGCTCTCGCGCAGTCATCCAGATCGACGCCGAGGTGCGCGAGACGCTTACAGCCGTTGGAGGCTCCCATGGACTTAGTCGAATGGATACCGACCGGAATTAGCGCGGTCATCTTGGTTTCGGTAATTGCCGGAAGAAAATGGATCGAAACCAATATTGAAAAGAGAGTTCAACATCAGTTCGATGCGAAACTTGAGTCTACCAAAAGCGAATTGCGCGCAAAGGAAGCGCAGATATCAGCCC
>JBAUYI010000433.1:0-4699 GCA_049584715.1 Xanthobacteraceae bacterium | reverse complement strand
CTGAGGGATTGTGGCTGGTGGGCATCGTTGTCAAATTCCCCGATGAGGGGCGTATCGTGCGGTTCGGCCGCGCTGACGCGCAGGACGAATCCGCAACCGTCATCATCTTGCCGGTGATCCGGATCGAGCGTTACGCGGATCAGGTCGCCGAGAACGCGGAGCCGCAGATGCCGCCGCCGGCCGCCAATGGCGGCCGCCGCCG
This sequence comes from Xanthobacteraceae bacterium, assembly GCA_049584715.1. Taxonomy (GTDB): domain Bacteria; phylum Pseudomonadota; class Alphaproteobacteria; order Rhizobiales; family Xanthobacteraceae; genus BOG-931. The sequence goes on along the minus strand of JBAUYI010000433.1, from coordinate 4,497 downwards.
CATGAGGCGCCGCTGAAAGTTGTTGCAGCGATGCCGCCGCGAGTCCGTCCGCTCCGCGCGACAGCGCCGTTCGCCGTCTTCGCTCTCCTGATCCTTGGCGGCTGCACCAGCATCGGCGATTTCGGCCGGCTGCAGCCGCCGTTGGTCAGCGACGACATTCATGCCTGGGTCGGACAAGAGGCCGCGGCGCGCGCCGGCGGCCCGGTTTCGGTCAATAACCTGACTGACGACGAGCGCACACTGCGCGATCTCGCCTTTGCCCTGATCGAGCCGTCTTACGACCGCCAGCGCTGGGATGCCGTGGTCCTCGAATACGGCCAAAATCGCGTCTTTCGACACTCGCTATGGGCGTTCGATCCCGCCGCCTATTACGCGCACCTGATCGGCCCGTTCCATCGCTCGTCTTCGGCGCGCTACAACCAGCTGATCGACGATATGCGCAACGACATCGTGCGCATCGATCCGTTCTTCTCCACCGCGCGCCGCATCGTCGATATCGATCAACGCCGCGAGAAGAGCATGCAATTTATCTCCACCTTGAGTCCGCCGGAACGGATCAGCGCGATGGCGCGCGTCGGCGAGAACAGCCTGACCATCGCCTGGGTGCATCATTCGCTGACGGAGCGCTGCGCCAGCTATCGCTTTGCGCTCGAGCATCTGACCGTCGCCGAGCCGATGCCGGTCGCCGCCGAGGCCGAACGGATCTTGACCGAACTGCAACAGCTGATCGCCGGCAACCAGATCGTGCCGCTGCCGCGTTTCGCAGAGCTAGCGGCGCCTGCCGTGGTGGCCGCGAAATAGAGCATGATCCCGAAAAGTGGTTACCGGTTTTCGGAAAAGATCATGCTCCACTAAAATTTACTGCACCGGGCCGAGGCGGCACTGCGCGTTGGCCAGGGCGCGACGCGCCATCGGCATCAGTCCAGGCTCCGGCGCCAAGGCCCGCAACACGATCAGCCCGGTCTTGGTCGGCGATTCGATGATCAGCCGGTCGGCGGCGGTGACGTCTTCGCCCTCGGGCACCTGGGCGTGCTGCTCCGGCGTCATCAGGTCGAGCTCGATGGCGCGCCGGCCCGCGGCGCGGTCGTCAATCGCATAATAGGCGACGCTGTTGCGCGTATAGAACGTGACCGAGGTGTAGGCCTGGCTCAGCGGCGCATTGAGCTTGATCGCGCCGGCAGACAGGTCGTAGCGGCACACCGCCGCGGCAAAGGCCGGATCCATGAACGGCATGATGGAGGCTTCCGCCGTCGGTGCCGTAAGCTGCACCATGGCGTTGACCGGCGTGAGCGGGAGAAGCCGCGCATAGGCATCCTGGGTCGCTGCCTGCGGCATCACCAGCACGGTCGACAGATGCACGATGCCGCCAAGCAGGATGGCGCCGAGAATCCACAACAGCGCGCGGATCATGAGCAGGCCTTTCGCACGATCGCCGGCATCGGCGCTTCCTTGGCCGTGCGCGTGGCGACGCCGATCGGCGAGTCGTAGAACCGCCACACCAGAACGTAGCGCTCGATGCCGCCGGTCGGCAGCCAATTGCCGGGCCGCGCGCGCGGCGCGACGGCGATGGTGAAGCGGCCCTCGATGTCGCGTACGATCTCCGCGCTGGTGAAGCCGTGCCGATCGATCGTGTTGGCAACCAGCCGGCCCTCCGGATCGTACAGCGTCAGCGTCCAATAACGCGCCGCCGGCGTCACGCCGCTGATGGTAAAGGTGCAGCGGCCGTCGAAATTAATTCCGGCGTCGTCGGTGCGGGCGTAGAACGCGACGCCGTCGCCGGTCCCGAGTGGCAATTCGCCGGTGCGGGCGACGGTGGCGCGCGCGTAAGGATCGATATCGACCGATCCGCTCTTCGGCCATGCCGTCCAGGCGCCGATGGTCATCGAGCCGAAGGCGACGCCACGAGTGATCGTCAGCCAGGTCGCGCCGAGACCGATGGCGGCGGCGAGTATCAGCGCGAAACATGATCCGAAAAGAAGGCGCACGCTCGATCCAGTTGGTGGCTATCTAATCGCCGCGGGTGCCGGCGCCCGCGCGATCGGTCGCCGTCGCCACCGTGCTCGAGCGGGTCTTGTCATTGTCGAGCGCGCCCTGGGTTCCGGCGGGCAGTTGCGCGGCAAGCGCATGATTGGCGTCATCGAGCAGGCGTTCGAGACGCACCAGGGCATCGGTGCCCTTGCGCGTCAACAGCACCTGTTGCGGCGCATCGTTGCCTGCGAACGTTGCATTGGCGGCTAACGGCGGCGCATGCGTCGGCGACGGCAGGCCGGGCAGCGGCCGCAACTCGATGCCCTGATGCGCATAGGCCATGATGTTGTGCCAGGTCATGGCCGGAAGCGTGCCGCCGGTCATGCGTTTGGTCGAGGTATAGTCGTCGTTGCCCATCCACACCGCGCCCGCGAAATTTCCCGTGTAGCCGACGAACCAGGCGTCGCGCCATGAATTGGTGGTGCCGGTCTTGCCGGCGACCGGCACGCCGTCGAGGTCGGCGCGCTTGCCGGTGCCGTTCTCGACCACCGAACGCATCATCTTGATCATGTCGAGGGCGACTGATGGCGCGATCACCTGCTGCGGCTTCCTGCCGTCGCGGTCGAAGCGCCACACCAAATCGCCGGTGCCGGTGCGCACTTCGAGCGCGGCGTGCGGCACCACCGCTTTGCCGAGATTGGGGAAGGTCGCGTAGGCGACGGCGTGCTGGTAGACGTAGACCTCGTCGGCGCCGATCGGCAGCGACGGCGTGTCCGGAAGCGGCGACTGGATGCCGAAATTGCGCGCGGTCTGCACGATCATGGCGCGGCCGAGTTTTGGATTGCCGTGGCCTAGCTCGATCGACAGCTTGACCGGAATGACGTTGATCGAGTGCGTGATGGCTTCCATCAGCGTCACCGATCCGGAATAGCCGCCGGAATAATTGTGCGGGCACCAATTGCCGATGCAGACCGGCGAATCGACCAGCACCGACGTCGGCTTGAAGCCGTTGGCGAGCGCGGTGGCGTAGACATACGGCTTGAACGAGGAGCCGGGCTGGCGCAGCGCGTCGGTGGCGCGGTTGAACTGGCTGGCGCCATAATCGCGGCCGCCGACCATGGCGCGCACGCCGCCATCGAGATCGGCGATCACCACCGCGGCCTGGCTGGCGCCATAGTCGCGGCCGTATTGGCGCAATTCGGTTTCGACTTCGCGGTCGGCATAGTGCTGCAGGTTGCTGTCGAGCGCGGTGCGCACCACGAAATAACGATCGGGAACGGATTTGGGGAACGTATCGACGAGCTTGCGCATCTCGTCGAAGGCGTAGTCGAGATAATAGTTCGGCGCGCCGGCGTCGCGGCGATCGATCGGCGTCGCCGGATTGCGCCGGGCGCCGTAGACTTGGCCTTCGGTCATGAAGTTATTGTCGACCAGGTTGTCGAGCACGACGTTGGCGCGCGCGCGGGCGGCGGGCAGATTGACCAGCGGCGAGAATTTGGTCGGCGCCTTGAACAATCCGGCCAGCATCGCCGCCTCGGGCAGCGTCACGTCGCGCACCGATTTGCCGAAATAGTATTCCGCCGCCGCGTCGACGCCGAAAGCGCCGCCGCCGAGATAGGCGCGGTCGAGATAAAGTTTTAGGATTTCGTTCTTGCTCAAATGCGCTTCGAGCCACAGCGCGAGAAACGCCTCATTGATCTTGCGCTCGATGGTGCGCTCGTTGCTGAGGAACAGGTTTTTGGCGAGCTGCTGGGTGATGGTCGAGCCGCCTTGCACCACGCCACCCGCTTGCGCGTTGGTCATCAGCGCGCGGAACGTGCCGTAAAAGTCGATGCCGAAATGCTCGTAGAAGCGGCGGTCTTCGGTCGCCAGCGTTGCCTTGATCAGATTGTCGGGCATTTCGTCGAGCGGCACCGAATCGTTGTGCTTGATGCCGCGGTTGCCGACCTCGTTGCCGTAGCGGTCGAGAAAGGTCACCGCGAGATCGGATTTTTTCAGCCAGTCCTCGTCCGAGGTCTGGCGCATCGACGGGATGCCGAGCGCCAGCATGAGGAAGAGGCCGCCGGTACCGAGCGTCGCCATTTCCGACAGCGGCTCCACCAGCAGCCAGCGCCGCCAGCCGGCGACATGCCAGCGGTCCATGAACGCAGTGAAACGCTCGTAGATTTCCCGCATCCACTTGCCCGAGAGGAACACGGCGAAGTCGATGCGCGAATCGATGTCGAGCAGGAACCGCTTGAACTTCGGCATCCAGTCGTTGCCCGGATCGGGGAACATGTCCGTCAAGATTGAGCGCTCCGGGAGCGGGTTCGGCCGGCAAAACGAGCCGTTTCGGCAGACCTTGGTTTAACGGACACCGGCCCCACAGCCAATGCCGCGGCGATCACAGGGTGAATGGCAATTGGGGGCAAATTGGGCTTATGCATGGTGGCGTCACGATAATCCCGCCGCCCGAGCAGCGTTGCCGCGGGCGAGCGGCCTGGAGAGCAGCATGGCATCCGATGATGGCCAAAACCAAGATCATGCCGA
>JBAUYI010000432.1:0-2341 GCA_049584715.1 Xanthobacteraceae bacterium | reverse complement strand
TCGTTGACCATGACCGCGCGATGGATATGGACAACGGGGGTGTCGCCGACAAGCCACTGGGTGTCGGCCAACCGCACGATAATCGGCTTGATCTCTCCGACTTCCGGAATCGCAACGGTTTCGACCCATGGAGGAATTGGATCCCCCAAGGAGAAGGTCCCGTCGGCAAGCTGAACTTCTTTGAGATTGGACGGCGCGTTCTGTCCGTTCGCACTGGCCAAGGCCACGAAAACGCACAGAACCGATCCCAAGGCCGCGCGTGCGGCCGTGCGCAATCCCATCGTTTCGCTCTCTCTATTTGGCCGCCCGACGCAACCAATACGTGGCCCTTTGGAAAATACAATACTACGATTCTTGGCACCCATGACCTGCCGGTTCCCCGGCGCCGGCGTATTTCCGACATGGACCGTCCGGCAGGGTTTTACCAAAGCAATCCGCGATTTCGCCTTCGCCCATCGACCGCGCCGGCTATGCCTTTCCGGCGGGGTATGCCGCCTGCGGCGCAGTTCGGACGCCTTTGCAAACGCCGGGGCGAGCCACTATACCTCACCGAAAGAGACGCGGTTGGCCCGCTTTTACAGGAGGAAACCCCATGGCCACGGTGACAATGAAGGCCCCTGCCCCGGGCGGGCTTTCCAACAAAGCGCGCGAATTGATGGAGGCCATCAACACCGAGGCCGGCAAGCATAACGTCTGGGTCCGCACCCAGGCCAATGCGCCGGCGCAAAAGCCGTGGTTCAGCGAGACCTCAGGCGAAGGCTCGGGCCAGCTCGCCACCGGCCGCGTCGCCGTCAACCAGATGAAGACCGCGCCCTATATGTGGCGTTGGAACGAATATTCCGGCTACCTCCAGCAGATTTCCGAAATCGCCAGCAAGGCCGACGTGTCGCCGATCGAATTCGCCGACCGCCAGAGCATCCTCCTGCTCAACCCCGGCCTCAACGGCCGCCTGCAGGTCACCAACACCATCCGCTGCGCCATCTCGATCTACAATCCCGGCGACGTCGCGCCGGTGCACCTGCATTCGCCCAATGCCAGCCGCACCATCCTGTCCAACTAGGGCGGCTTCACCGTCGTCGAGGGCGAGCGCGTCACCGCCAACCGCGGCTACCTGATCCTCACTCCGAACGGCACCTGGCACGACCACGGTAACGATGCCGACGAGCCCTGCATCTGGATCGACACCTTGGACTGGCCGCTGATGGAATTCCTCGACGCCGCCTGGGTCGACCACAACATGCCGGGCGCGCAGGGCAACACCAACGTCCAGGCGATCTCGGTCACCGAAGGCTATTCGCGCAATCTCTACGGCCACGGCGGCATCAAGCCGGCCTTCGTCAATCATCAGCGCGGCGTCGGGCACGCGCCCGCGCCGCTGTTCCATTTCCGCGGCGCCGATGTGATGGAGATGCTGCATAGCCTGCGCAAGGAAAAGGGCGACCCGCACGAAGGCATCAAGGTCGACTTCGTCAACCCGGTGACCGGCGAGCCGGTGTTCAAGACGCTCAACTACTCCGCACAGCTGTTGCGCCCCGGCGAGGAAACCGAGCTCAAGCGCGAAACCGCCGGCACCTACTATGTGTGCATCGAAGGCTCAGGCGTCACCGAAGTCGGCGGCAAGCGCTTCGAATGGGGCCACAACGACCTGTTCGTGGTGCCGAACTTCCTGTGGCGGCGCCATATCAATACCGGCAAGACCGATGCGGTGATCTATTCGGTGTCGGACGCGGCGCTGATGCACAACATCGGCCAGTATTACGCGCAGGGCCGCGACAAGCACGGCAAGGTCACCGAGCTGACGCTACAATAACTGATAGCGCAGAATCAAAAATACAATCGGAGCGCGGCACCCCGCGCTCCGATTTTTTTCGTCGCCGCTGGCAACTGCCTGTTACTGAGGCTTGCCGGCGTTGTGCTTGCACTCGGACCTGAACTTCTTGCGTTCCTTGCCGTGCAAGCCCTTGGCATTGGCCTGATCTGAACAGGATTTTGAGATGGCCTGCTTTTGCTCCGGCGTCATCTTTGCCGGCGCCGCGGCAGGAGCCTGCGCAAGGGCGGCTCCGGCGCCGATCATGAGCGCCAACAGTGCACTAACAACAATTCGCATGGTCCACACTCCGATGTCCGATTACGTCAGGCCGTGCCCTTGAGGCGCTTGTTGCATTCGCTGTAATAGCCGCCGCCCTTCATGATCCACTTCAGGCCGCCGTTGCCGTTGCTGGTCTTGTTGGCCTTGTACTGATCGAGGCAGGTTTCCATGCGGGCCTTGCCGGCGGATTCCTTCGAATATTTCGGGCTGACCGCGCTCGGGAACACCGCGTTGCCGGTTGCGATCGGCGCG
>JBAUYI010000431.1:0-20365 GCA_049584715.1 Xanthobacteraceae bacterium | reverse complement strand
TGGGTGCGCACATAGGCGCCCTGGTCGTGAAAGAATTCGCCGTCGATGGCGCGCAGACGGCCATCCGCGTCGACAGCGGCGCGGACGTGAAAATGCTGCTGGCGCGACTGGTTGGCCGCCATCAGGTGCTCGCGGCGATCCTCGATCCATTTCACCGGTCGGCCGAGACGCAGCGCGCCGAGACAGGTGAGAACATCCTCAGGATAGATTTCGCCGCGCACGCCGAAGCCGCCGCCGACATGGCCCTCGTGCAGATGCATGCTCGACGGCTCGCGGCCGAGCATGCGGGCCAGCGCGTCGCGGTTCCAATGTGGCACCTTGGCGGCGCCGTACAGCTCGAGAACGCCCCGCGCGACGCGGGCGATGGCGCCACGCGTCTCCAGCGGCACGCCGCTGTGGCGGCCGATTTTCAGATCGAGCGCGACGACAGTGTGAGCGCCCGCGAATGCCGCATCCACGTCGCCAAAGCTCTTGCGGACCAAGGCGGCCTCGGTCGAATGGCCGGCATCGAAGGCGCCGGGCGGCGCATCGGCGTCCATCAGCGTGGGCAAAGCTTCGGTCTCGATGCTCACGAGATCGGTGGCATCCTCGGCAGTGTAAGGATCGGTGGCAAAGACGACGGCGACGGGTTCGCCGACATAGCGCGCGCGATCCGTGGCCAGGATCGGCTGGCGATAGGGATCGAGCCCTTCGATGCGGGTGAGGCGAAAGTCGATCGGTGGAATGTCGGCGACATCCGCTGCGGTCCAGATCGCGACGACTCCCGGAACGTTGCGCGCCGCGGCCGTGTCGATCGTGCGAATACGGGCATGGGCATGGGGTGAACGAACCACGCGCATGTGCAGTTGATGCGCAAACGAGACGTCCGCGGCAAAACAGCCATTGCCGGTGACCAGCGGCCGATCTTCAAGACGCGTGACCGAACGGCCGACGAAGTTCATCGCGCCAAAGCCTCCAGGTAGCCGGTCTCGTTGATGCGCTGAACGGAAATCTTACCGCCAACGACATCGATCTCGTTGAGGCAGCACGGCGATTGCGCGATGCGCCAATAGGTCGACAACGGCTGATCGAGTAGCTGCATCAACAGCGTGCGGTTCACGCTATCGTGGCCGACCAATACGATGGTGTCGTCGGGATGGCGGGCCAGCACAAACCGCAACGCATTGGCCGCACGCGCCACGAGGTCTTGCAACGATTCGCCGCCGGGGAAGCGGATGAGTTGCGGCGTCGCGAACCACGCAGCGAACAGCGTCGGATTTTCGCTTTTGGCTTCTTCGAAGGTTTTGAACTGCCACGCGCCATAGTCGATGTCGGTCAGATCGTCGCAAATTTCCGTCGGGACGCCGCAGGCCTCGGCGATGGCCGCGCCGGTCTCGATGCAGCGGCCCATCGGGCTCATATAGATTTTGCTCGGTCGCCAAGCGCCGGCAACGCGCCGCGCGACGGCTTGCGCCTCGGCACGGCCGAGCGCGGTCAAATCAAGCGGCGCCCGGCCGCGAAACCGTTCCGGCTTGATGCCTTCGACGCGGCCGTGACGGATCAGCAGGATTTTGGTCATGTCTTCGTTGTTTTATTATGGAGAGTCTGCCGCGTGTCGGCGCGCGCCGCAATGCCTCGTGTCCGCTAGAGGCGGCGCAGCGGCATGGACCAGGCGAGCCAAGTGCCGGCCGTGGTGAAAAGCGCAATGGTGAGGAAGGCTGAGCGAAACGCGTCGGCGATTTCCGATTGGATGATGGCTTGCCGCGCGGCCGGCAGCGCCGCGATGGCTTCCGGGCCCTGGTCGATGATGGCGCCGAACAGGCTTGCGGTGTCGCGGTCCGTCACCGCGAGGATCGAGAACAAGATCGCGGCTACCGCGGCGGTGCCGAACGCCGCGCCGACGGAGCGGGAGAACTGCACCATGGCTGCGCCGGTGCCGAGCATGCGCGGTCCGGCCTCGGTTTGCACCGTGATCTGCACCACCGCCATGACGCTGCCCATGAACAGCGCAATGAAGAAGAACACCCACCGCATCTCGCCGAGACTCAGGCGCGCCAAGCCGAAGGCGAGAAACACCAATCCTGCCGTCGCCGCGGCCAGTCCACAGGTCGGGTATATGGCGGTGCGCCCGGTTCTGGTGACGAGCTGGCCGGTGATCAGCGAGCCAAGCCCGATGCCGAATGTCAGCGGCAGCAGCAGGAGGCCGGTTTCCGCCGGTGACGCGCCGCGGACCGCACGCAGATAGATCGGCAGGAACGTGATCAAGGAGACCAGCGCCGCGCCGTGGCAGGCCGCGAGCCCGTCGCTGCGCCAGACCGACGGATTGCGGAACAGCCGCGGCGGCAAAAGCGGCGCGGTGTTGCGCTGCTCCTGCCACAGCAGTGCCACCAGCGCAAATATGCCGAAGGCCAACAGCCCGAATGCCATCGGCAAGGTCCGCGCGTCCATGCGCTGCACCTGTTCGAGCGCCAAAATGACCGGGCCGACGAACAGGATGAACAGCACCAGACCGGGCGTATCGAAGGTGGTGCGGCGGCGGTCGCCGGGGCGGGCTTCGAGCCGCAGCACCAGGAAAAAGGCAATCAGCCCGAGCGGCACGTTGATGAGGAAGACCGACTGCCAGCCGAACGCCTGGGTGAGATAGCCGCCGGCGACCGGGCCGAACGTGCTGGACGACACCGCAACGCCGGCAAGATAGCCCTGATATTTGCCGCGCTCGCGCGGCGGAATGGCCTCGCCGATCAGCGCCTGCGACAACGTCATCAGGCCGCCGCCGCCGAACCCTTGCAGCACGCGGGCGGCAGTGAGGAATTCGATATTGGGAGACAGTGCGCAGAGCACCGAGCCGAGCATGAAGATCGCCAGCGCGAAGATCATCATGCCGCGCCGGCCGAACGTATCGCCGAGCCGGCCGTAGACCGGCGCCGCGATCGTGTTGGCGATCAGGTACGACACCACCACCCAGGACGCGCGCTCGATCTCGCCTAGCCCCGAGGCAATGGCCGGCAATGCGGTGGCGACGATGGTCTGATCCGCCACCGCAAGAAACATCGGCAGCATGATGGACGGAAAGACTTTGAGGAACAGCGAGCTGGTCGATGGCGGTTGGCCCTGCGGGCTCGGCGCGGCGCTCGCGCCAACGACCGGCTCGACTTGAGCGGGACTTTCCTTCGTCGAGTCGTTCATGGCGAAGAATTCATGACGTAAAAATCGCGGCTCCCAATGTCATCTCGATCGAAAGCAGTCGCTTCTGAAACGCTCCGATAAACCGATTTGTGACAAAACGCGGGCACTGTATGGCCGTTCCCCGGAGCTTCGCGCCCTCAATGGCAACGCGCATGACCTATAATAGGACTATTGAGGGTGGGCGCCACCGGCTTGTCCGCCGCACCGGACTGTTTGGGCAAGCAGGGCCCCTGCTTCGGCGCAAGCCACCGCCTGGTACCGGTGCGTTTGCGCAAGAGCCGAACCAGTGATCCGTTCGCGCGTTAATGAAACGACTGGAAAGCCGGCCGCCAACATAGCGGCCGGCTCTCTTCGTTTTTGATAAAAGCCTAATCGGACCAGCGCGTCTCAGCCGACGTAGCTGACCCGTTCCTGGTCTCGCGCTTCTTCCGCGGTTGCCGGCTTGGCCGGAAATTGCAGCACGGTGGCCGCTTGGCCCTCGCACAGCAATGTCAGCAGCACGATGCGCCCATCGGGAAATTCCAGCGCATCGTGGTGGGCTGCCATCTTGTCCTTGTTGACTTGCCGGAAGATGGCGGTTTGGTGGTTGATGGTCTTGGTCCTCCAGCCGAGCAGGCCGGCCGGCAGGCACGCCACGTCGCTGGCGAAGGCCAGCTCAGTTCCCGGCAGGACACACACTGCCAGGCCGCGGTCATCGGCTGCGGCGAACCCGCGCGTTCCCGTGCCGAAGTCTTGCGTTACCAGCTTGTCACCCACTTGCGCGGGCCGCGACCGAACGCTTTGAAGGCTAAAGTCACACATCGGCGACTCCTTTCGTCCAAGGTCTTCCCTAGGTGAAGCCCGCCCAAAGCGCCCCTCCGATAATGCGTTCAAGCAAGATTGGTGCCGTGACAAATTGCATTTAGGCCCATGCCGCGACGCGTAGCCTTGCCAAGCCTTTAACCGCCGCCGGACGCGATGCTGGCGGCATATTTTGACGTCCGTCGATTGGTCGTGGCGGCTGTTGCCGCAGCAGGCGCGGGTATCGGCTGCCACCGACACGGCACGTTTTTTCACCGTCTTGCCCAGAACGGCGGCTGCCGGCCGCGGTCGCGCGGCCGACAACGCGTGGGGGCGATGTCCGGCGTTTATTCGACGGTTATGCCGCCGACCATGCCGTTCCAATCGTGATCGGAGCAGCGCAGATCGTAGGTGCCGGGCTTGTGCGGCGTCAGCAGCAGATCCTTGACGTCGCCGGGCTGCATCACCACCTCGGTGTGCTCGCGATTGAGCACCTCGGGATTGTCGATCTCGGTGGTGCCGAAAAATGTCGGCGCCGTGACCTCGTGGGTTTCCTTGCCGTGGTTTTCCATGTGCAGCCGGTAGTGCACGTCGCGCTCGAAGGTCAGATGGTTTGGAATGAACTTGTAGTCGATCATGAACAGATCGAGCTTCACCGTGCGGGGCTCCGACTGCGATGCCGGAGCGCCGAGCATGACGCCGAGGAGCGTGAGCAAACAGGCCGTGACCAAATTTCGAAGCATCGTTGCTATCCGCCGCCGATGACCTGTCGCCGCGCCCCGGACACTATAGCGCCGTCGGAGTGGAATCAGAACGATACAAAATCATGATCGCGGCAACACATGGCGCGGCGTTGGAAAACCTCAATATGGGCCAGTTTTGTTGTTTATACGTGGGCCAGAGCGTAAATCACTTCAGATTGAAGCGATTTACGCTCTAGCATTTTGATGGAGCATGATCTTTTCGGAAAACCGGTTTCCATCACCGGATCAAGTCCGGTGACAGGCTTTTTCCGGATCATGCTCTAAACGGCCGTTCAGGACGTTCCCGGCGCGTGCAGTGCGGCAGTGAATTTTTGGCCGAATTCGTCGAGTTCGCCGGCATCGATGTCGCTGACCGCCCACAAATCGAGGCCTGACTCGCTCCAATGGCGGATGTTGAAACCCTGCACGGTTTCGTCCTTGACGCCGTGGACCGCGGCGCCCAGTTGCTGCGCGACGAACAGATTGATCACGTGCTTGCGCCGGCGATAGACAATCGAGGCCACCGGCTGGCCGTTGATGTAATCGAGCCGGCCGCCGATCAGGGTAAAACCTTGCGCAGTCAGATCGATGACCGGCGGCGCGACCTCGAGCTTGCCGTTGAACCACGGCTTGACGGTGTGCTGGTCGCTGGTTTCCACGTCGGTCAGATGGCCGGCCTGCAGCGAGCGCAGGTGCGCCGACACGACGTCGCTCGCGATCTGTTGATTTTGGTCGTTGCGGACCACGGCAATGACGAGGCTTGCCGCCACCGCGGCTGATAGCGCAGTGCCGACTGCGAAACCGCCGAAGAAATTCTTCCAAGATTCGCGCCAGGACGCGTGCATGGATGCGAGCCATGATTGACGCGGAGCCGAGATTGTCGCCGCCGGCACCGCCAGTGCCGCTTCGATGCGGCTGCGCAGATGCGCCGGGGCGGCTTCCTTCAGGGGCGCTTGCGCAAAGGCTTGGTGCATGGCGCGGAACGCCTCGAGTTTCTCCGCGCAAGCGGGGCAGGCCGCCACGTGGGTCTCGACATCGCGGGCATGGCCGGCATCGAGCTCGCCGTCGATGAGCGCGTGCAGCAAAATTTCAGCTTCGTCGCAGGTCATGATCCATCCTCGGCATTCCACGCCGTGCGCAGCATGGCGCGCGCACGCGCCAGCCGCGACATCACCGTTCCCACCGGCGCATCGACGATGTCGGCGATTTCACGATAGGAAAGGTCGTTGATCTCTCGCAGCACGATGGTCTCGCGGAACGGCTGCGGCAGGGCGCCGACCAGGCGGCGGATCGTCGCGTCGTCGAAACGGCGCAGCAGCTCCGCTTCCGGCGAGGCTTGCGGCTCCTGCCACATCGGCACGTCTTCCGGCGTTGTGTCGTCTTCGGCGCTTCCCGCCGCCACCGGCTGCCTGCTGCGGCGCGCAAATTCGGCGACGCAGACGTTTTTCAGGATCGCCAACAGCCACGGCTTCATCGCCGGGCCGCGATAGCTGTCGAAATGGCGCAGCGCCCGCAAATAGCATTCCTGCACCGCGTCTTCGGCATCGACGGCATTGCGCATCAGGTAGCGCGCCAGGGTGAAGACGTCGTCGAGATGCGGCAGCGCGGCGTCGCGAAAACGCCGCGCTCTGTCGCTGTCGACATTGTCTGTTGCGGTCATTGTCGTGCGTCCGGCCGTCCAGGATGCCGCCGACGCTTGGTGCTGCAGGCGATCGAGCATCAGGGCGTCGTGTTGCTCCCTGTTGCCGCTTCTACCATGATCGTGCCGGTCATGTGCGGATGAATGTAGCAGAAGTACTGGTAGGTGCCCGGCGTGGTGAACGTGAACGAAAAACTGTCGTCGGTATCGAGCGCCTGCGATCGCTTGAAGGCGTTGTTGGTGACGGCGATCCCATGCGGGATGTCGTCCTTGTTGGTCCAGGTCACCGTGGTGCCGGCCTTCACCGTCACCGTCTGCGGATTGAAGGTGAAGTTGTCGATGCCGACGGCCGCCGCCGCCGCGGTCTGCGCTCTGGCGAACAGCACGCCGCCAGCCAACACCGACCCGACCGCGGCGCCGATAAGCGCCGCGCTGATTGCACTTCGCAGCATGGTCTTGTCCTTTTAGCTCTTCAGCGGCGTATCGATGATGGCGAGCTGCTTCTCGTTCTGCTTGAACGTGATGCTGGCCGTGCCGAGCATGGTGCGCAGCTTGTCGTCCTCGACCTTCATCGGGCCGGGCGAGGGCGCGGCGCCCGGCGCCGGCTGCGGGAACGCGGTGGAGCGGGCGGTGTGGAACGTGACGTTGCCTTCCACCTTCTGCATCACCTGGTGGATGTGGCCGTTGAGCACCGTCACCGAGCCGAATTTCTTGAGGTATGTCAGCGCCTGGGCGCCGTCCTGGGTGCCCCAGCCCCATTCCGGATAGACCGTCCACAGCGGAATGTGCGCGAACACTACGATCGGGGTCGACGCGGAGCGGTCCTTCACGTCGGCTTCGAGCCATTCCAGCTGCTCGTTGCCGAGATTGCCGAGACCGCCGGCTTTGAGATCGACGACGTTGACCAGGCCGATGAAGTGCACGCCGTTGGCGTCAAAGCTGTACCAGCCGGCGCCTTTGGTGCCGCGGCCGTAGCGGTCGCGATAGAGTTTTTGGTCCGGATCGAGGAAATCGTGCTCGCCGGGAACGTAATGCACGTCGAGCTTGCTCTGCGAGATGATGCGGTCGGCGTCGTCGAATTCGCTCACTTTCGACAGATGGGTGATGTCGCCGGTATGGATCATGAAGGCGGGCTTTTGCGGCAGCGCGATGATCTTGCCGACCGCTTCCTCCAGCGTGCCGCGCGCATTGGGATTGGCCGGCTTGTCGAAGCCCATATGGCTGTCGCTGATTTGCAGGAAGGTGAGGCCCTTCGTCTCCTGCGCCACCGCCTCGCCCATGATGCCCAGCGAATGCGGCACGCCGCCGGAAATGGTCCACAGCACCCCGGTGCCGACCCAGGTCATGCATTCGAGAACTTTACGCCGGTTTACGCCATCGTCGCGATCGCTCATTGCCGTTCTCCCATGAAGCGGACAGGCCCAAAGCCGAGGCGGCTTTGGCGGCTTCTGAAGACCAGATTGGCCGGGCGCGCCTTTTATTCCCGGATCCGGAAAGATTTTTGTGGAACGCTGGCGCTGGCGGGGAAAAGCGAGAAAAACAAGGAAAAGGGGCGAGCCAAAGCCCGCCCCTTTCTTCGTCAGCTCAGAATCGCTGGAGCATTTCATTGTAGCCGGCACTGCCGCCGCCGGTCAGCGCCGGGTCGTTGGAACTGCCCGCAGCCGAATCACGCGGAACCATGGCGAAGGCGTGCAGCCCATTCCGGCGCGCCGCTATTTTGTCGCGGGCGCTTTGCCGGACGGCAATTTGGCTGTTCTGGGAAGCAGCCGGAGCATAATTGAACGGCACGATATTGCCGGTTCCGGCTTCCGGGTCGAATGACTGGGCGGACGCCGGTAATGCGCTTGCCACGGCGGCAACGGTCGCGATGACGAAAAGTGTTGAAAATTTGGTCATGGTTTTTCTCCTGATTGCGGAGCAAACAAGAACACGGTGCCTTGTTTTCCGTCGCCCAGGAGACCGAATTCAATCGACTACAATTCCATCACGGTTCTGTGAGAAATTTCGGAAGCAAGATAACATCTGCCGTTGGCCGGTTGTTCGGAACGCGCTTCTCGCCGATCAAGGACAACGCGGATACATCGCGGTCAATTCCGACCCGCTCAGATAAATGATCCGCGCGTGCAATCCGCCATGCTGGATGATCCACTTGCGCACGGCGGGCGGATAACTCGACCACAGGTAATAATTACCCGCGCTGCTGATCTGCTCGCCCTCGGACGTCGGCGTCCAGGCGGAGTGAAAGGCCAGCACGGCGCGCGGCGTGACGCAGATCCGATTGCGCGGAATGACGCCCAGCAGCATCGTGCAGGCCGACGCGCAGGTGCCGTCGATCTCGACCCGATCGCCGGTTTCCCGCAGGGCATGGTACTTGTTGAGATAATCGCCGATCTGTCCGCCGCGATCATCGGAGATTCTGACAGTGGCGAATGCCGACGACACGTTCGTCGTCAGCAGCACCAGCATTGCCGCAGCGGCTACGCGCGCCTTCATAGGCGAGACCTCCAAATATGTGCACGCTGATATGCACACGCCATAATGTATGACTGATTTCTGTCTTTTTTCTGGTCAGTCAAGTCCGTGCGCTGCTATACCGCTAAACTCAACGACGAGCCCCGCCGGGCGCGCCTGCAACGCGAAGTTCATGCTGCAATCACCATCGCCATCATTGTCACTGTCGTCGGTGGAAACGCGCCAGTCCTGGATCGTCGCGACCGTGGTGCTCATGGTCATGGCGGTCGCCTTCGGCGCGCCGTGGATCACCGTGGTGGCGCTGAAAAACATCGCCGCCGAGGTCAACGGCGAGCGTTCGATCCCGGCCCTTGCGGGCGCGCTGGTCTGGATCGGCGCCGGCCTGGGCGGCATCATCATGGGCCGCGTCGCCGAACGGGTCGGCGTGCGCTGGACCGTCCTCGGCGGCGCCGTGATGATCGCCGTAGGGCTCGTGCTATCGACCTTGGGCCCGTCCTTGCCGCTTTACGTCGGCCACGGCCTGTTCATCGGCCTGATCGGCATCGGCGGCATCAATGCGCCGTCCTATGTTTATGTCAGCCGCTGGTTCGACCGCCGCCGCGGGTCGGCGCTGGCCTTGATTTCCAGCGGCAGCTTTCTCGCCGGCGCGTTCTGGCCGTCGATCTTCGAGCGTGTCATCGCTTATGCCGGATGGCGGCATACGATGCTGTTCTACGCGGCGATCGAGCTCGTTCTCATCGTGCCCGCCGCGGCCATCGTCTTGAGCGAGCCGCCGGACACGCCGCATCACGCCACGGTGACCGGCACCGCGCGCACGCAAAATTCCGTCCTGGGCTGGCCGGCCAATCTGGTTTTCACCCTGCAGATGTTTGCGATCTTCACCTGCTGCGTGCCGATGTCGATGCCGCAAGCGCATCTGGTGGCGTTTTGCAGCGATCTCGGCATCAGCCCGGTGCATGGCGCGGCGATGCTGTCGGTGCTGCTCGGCTCGGCCTTCTTGAGCCGCCAGGTGTGGGGCGCGCTGTCCGATCGCATCGGCGGCCTCTACACCATGCTGGTCGGCTCGGCATGCCAGACGGCGAGCCTGTCGTTGTTCATGTTCACCCAGGACGAGCTCGGACTGTTTACGGTTTCGGCGTTGTTCGGCTTCGGCTTCAGCGGTCTTGTTCCGGCCAACGTCTTGGCCTCGCGCGAATTATTCCCGGTCGGCGAAGCCTATTGGCGTATTCCGACGCTGCTGTTGTGCAGCGGCACCGGCATGGCGGCGGGCGGTTGGGTCGGCGGCATTCTCTACGACCATTTCGGCTATTACGCGCCGGCGTTCGCCACCGGCGTCGCCGTCAGCGCGGTCAATTTCATGATCATCAGCGCGCTGGCGTTCCGGCGCAGCCAAACCGCGTTGGCGTGACGGCGCAGCGCGCAACCGCTCCGGGACTGGCGGTGCGCGGATTGGCCGGCCGTTTCATTGGCGGCTCGATTTTCGGATGCGCACGCGCCGCGCAAAAATCCTCGACCGCGGCGGCGACAGCCTCGCTGGTGAGCGTGCGGCGATCCGGCGTCGCCAGTTCCAACTCTTCCTGTCGGTTGACGATGGAGCCGGCTTCGAGCAGGAGCGCCGGCATGCGGGTGTAGCGCAGCACGACCAATTGGTCGTAGCGGTAGACGCCGGCATCGGCATCGAGCAGTTGGCGCCGGCGATTGCCCATCAGGGCGAGCGTGTAATGCGGCGTGAACTGCAAGCCGCGCACCTGCAGCGCCTTGCCCAAAAAACTGCCGAACTGCAGGCTGCCGGCGCGGTCGGCATTGTCGTTGGAGATGAAGAGAGCGTAGCCCGGATAGTCGTCGTTGTACTGCTGGTCCTGGCCCTCGTACTGCCAGGTGTGAATGAGATGGTCGGGCACCGAATCGTGATGAATCGAAATAAACAGGTCGGCCGGCAGGCGATTGGCGATGCTCGCCCGCTCGAACAGCCCGACCGGTGGCGGTTTGGCGGTGATGAGCAAAACGGTCTTGTCGAAACCGGCACCGACCAGCGTCTCTTTGATCTGCTGCGCCAGTTGCAGGTTGAAGGCGTATTCCGGCATGCCGCGGGCACTCAGCGCGCCCGGCACATCGACGGTGTGGCCAACGTCGACGACGACGCGGAATGCAGAGGGCTGGCAGTTCGCATGCGCCGGCGCGGCGGCGGTCGGCGCCTGCTCCTCGCTCCAAACCGGACGCGTATGAGCCGCCGCGAACAGGGCCGAAAACGTAACGAGCAAAACGGTTCCGGCGTGCCACGGGTTCGTCATGTCGCGCGCCTTCCTTGCCGCGTTGATTGCGCGAAAGCCAGCTATTGCCCCATAACGGGCTTAGCCGCGCTTGTCCACGCGTGAGCCTATACTTGTGCCCGGCGCGCCGCTGTCGTACCAAACAAGACCTGTCGTACTCAACAAGACTTGCATCGGGTGAAGCGTTCGGCATGGGCAAATTAGTCGGTATCTGCGTCGTTGTGTTCATGCTCGCGGTCGGCGTTTTGATCGTGACCGGGGGATCGGACCTCGCCGCCTTGTTGGCCGCGTTGCGGGCCCAGCCCCTGCTCGACAAAGTGGCGTGGGCGGTCATCGTGCTGGTGCCGCTGGTTTTGCTGCCTTCGGCGGTATGGCTGTGCGACACCCTGGTACGCCAGCGCAAGGCGGCGCAGGCGCTCGAGCTGCGGCTCGACGGCGTGCGCCAGGGCGCCAAGGAACTGGCAAAGTCGCAGATCGACGCCGAGGCGGCAGTACACCATCTCGCCCGCACCGATCCGGAAAATGCGCTCGGCGCGGTACAGCAGCGGCTCGGCGAAGCCGAGCGCACGGCGCTGGTGCAACAGCAGCGCAACGAAATCGGCGACCTGCAATCGCGTGTCGATGTCATCCGCGGCCAGCAGCAGGCGCTGAAGGAACGGCTGGCGCCGGTGCTGGAGAACCGGCGCGCGATCGAGCGGCTGTTCCTGGAGCTCGACACCAGCCAGAACGACGTCGAACGCGCGCTTGCCGAAATCGCCAGCGGCGACGACGCGACGGCGCTTGACCTTCGCCTGAAGAAGCTGACGGAATTCGTCACGCGGTGCCATGAGCGTTGCGACGGCATCGAGGCCGCCTCGAAAACCGTCGCCAGCCTGAAGGAAACCTATGCTGAGCTGCACACGCGGCTCGCGCCGTTCGCCGCGGCAAAGGGCGGCGTCACCGACCGGGTCAAGGACTTGAGCGAAGCGCGCGATGTGCTGACGGCCGACATCGATGCGCTGGCGCGCACGCCGCAAGGCCCGCTGGCCGAGCGGGTGAAGGGATTTGTCGACGACAAAGCGCGGCTCGACGACGGCGTGGCGCAACTGGACGCGCAATTCTCCAAGCTCGCCGTGCTGCACGACGACGTCGACGGGCTGATGGAAAAACTCGAGAATGCGCTTGGCATCATCGCGCCCGACGCCGACGGCAAAGCCGATATCGATGCCCGCATCAAGGACGTCTCGACATTCGTGGCGACGACGCAAGACGATCTCGAGGATATCGAGGGTCGCCTGGCGGTGTTCGGCCAGTTGAAGGGCAAGCTCGGCGAACTGCAATCGCGGCTCGTTCCGCTCGAAGCCGGCGACAGCGGCGTGCTCAGCCTCATCGCCCAAGTGCAGGACATTCGCGACAAGCTCGCCTTGCGCATCGCGCGGCTGGAAGCGGGCGAGGGCGGCGACCTCGCCGAGCGGGTAAAAATCTTCACCGATGCAAAACGCGAACTCGAAGAGCGGGTGTCGGTGGTCACCGACCACTTTTCGAAATTGGCGACGGTGCGCAAGGACCTCGCCGGCCTGTTTGAGAAGTTGAGCAGTGCCGCCAATACGTCGAACTAAACCCATATAACTTGGTCGTATGTGACTTGGCCGCATATGACTTGGCCGCATATGATCTGGCCGCATGGCGGCATCGCGGCAGCGGAATCCCCTTGCGGGTGGGTAGCCCCTGGGGCAAAGTCGCGCAAAATCACAACATGCATCGGGCTGGCCCAGTCGCGGCGCACCGATCTTTTAGGGAGGTCTGCATGAAGCGAGCACTGTTTTGCGGCGTGGCGGCGATTGCGGTGGCGGCGTTCCTAGTCGCGACACCGGCGCGCTTGAGCGCGCAAAGCGTCCCGATCGACGGCAAATCGATCAGCGGCGTCGTCAAAAGCCCGCATGGCGCCGAAGCCGGCGTTTGGGTGATTGCGGAAACCAACGACCTCGGCACTCGATTTGCCAAGATGGTGGTGACCGATGACCAGGGCCGCTACGTGCTGCCGGACCTGCCGAAAGCCAAATATAAAGTATGGGTGCGCGGCTATGGCCTGGTCGATTCCGACAAAATCGACGGTGAGCCGGGCAAGCGTTTGAACCTCACCGCGGTGCCGGCGCCGGACGACGCGGCCGCCGCGCAATATTATCCGGCGATTTATTGGTTCGCGATGCTGAAGATCCCGGCCGCGGATCAATTCAACGGCAAGAGCGACATTCCCGACAAACTCACCCAGGCCGATTGGCTGACCACGATCAAGAACCAGGCCTGCGTCGGCTGCCATCAACTCGGCCAGCTGGCGACGCGGACCATTCCGTCACAGCTCGGCCACTTCGACAGCGGCCAGGACGCCTGGGCGCGGCGCATCCAGTCGGGTCAAGCGGCAGAGCTGATGATCAACCCGATGGCCGGCAAGTTCGCCAGCGTGCCGTTGAAATATTTCGGCGACTGGACCGACCGCGTCGCCAAGGGCGAATTGCCATTCGACAAGCCGCCGCGGCCGCAGGGCGTCGAGCGCAATGTCGTCGTGACGACCTGGGATTGGGGCACCGAGAAGCAATATCTCCACGACCTGATCTCGTCCGACAAGCGCAACCCAACGGTCAATGCCAACGGCCAGCTCTACGGTTCGACGGAATATTCGACCGACCACCTGCCGGTGCTCGATCCGAAGACCGCGAAAGTCACCTACATCACGCCGCCGGAAGGTGCCGACGTGCCCGAAGCGCTCGGGCCCGGCCATGCGGCGATGGAAAAGCCGGTAGCGCCGTCGGCCTATTGGGGCATGGAAAAGGTCTGGGACACCAAGTTCGATAATCACAACGACATGATCGACAGCCAAGGGCGGGTCTGGATGACGGGAACCAATCACGCTCCCGGCACGCCGGCCTTCTGCCGCAAGGGTTCGGACAATCCTTATGCGAAGGCGTTTCCAATCGAGAAGAACGAGCGGCAGCTGGCGATGTTCGATCCGAAGACGCAAAAGTTCACATTCGTCGATACGTGCTTCGGCACGCATCATCTGCAATTCGGCTTCGACAAGGACAACGTACTGTGGACCTCAGGCGGCGGTTCGCTGGCAGGCTGGCTCGATACCAAAGTGTTCGACCAGACCGGCAGCGCCGAAAAAGCGCAAGGCTGGGCGCCGTTCGTGCTCGACACCAACGGCAACGGCCAGCTCGACGATTACACCGAGCCAGGCCAGCCGGCGGATCCGAACAAGGACATGCGGGTCGGCGGCTCGGGCACTTACGCGGTGATGCCGAACCCGGTCGACGGTTCGGTGTGGTTCACGGTTGGCGTTTTCGCCGGCAAAGGCGGCGTGGCGCGCTTCGATCCCAAGACCAAGCTCACGGAAGTCTATAATGTCGCGATGCCGGGCTTCGGTCCGCGCGGCGGCGATATCGACGGCAAGGGCGTGGTCTGGGTGTCGCTGGCCTCTGGCCATCTCGGCAGCTTCGATCGCTCCAAGTGCAAGGGCCCGCTCAACGGCCCGAAGGCGACCGGCGACCATTGCCCCGAAGGCTGGGCGTTCTACAAATATCCAGGTCCGGGCTTCCAAGGCATCGGCGACAACAGCGCTGAGGCGAGCTACTACACCTGGGTCGACCAGCACAACGCGGTCGGGCTCGGCAACAACGTGCCGATCTCGACGGCGAACGAAGGCGACGGCTTTGCCGCGCTGGTCAACGGCAAGATGGTGTCGTTGCGCATCCCGTATCCGCTCGGCTTTTATGCCAAGGGACTCGATGCCCGCATCGACGATCCGAATGCCGGCTGGAAGGGCAGAGGCTTGTGGTCGTCGGAAGGCGACCGCACGCCCTGGCTCAAGGAAGGCGGCAAGGGCATGACGCCCATGGCGGTCCATATCCAGATCCGGCCCGACCCGCTGGCGCATTAGCGGCTGGCCGAAGTCTTCGACGGAAACGCCGCCCGGTGCCGCAACGCACCGGGCGGCTTGCTTTTAGATGCTCCGCCGCCGCGGTATGATCAAACGGGGACCTTTTTGAGGGAGCAGGACATGATCGTTCGCGAGCCGATGTTGACTCAGGTCGCCATTACCGACCTGCGTCCGACCCAGATCACCGTCGGCATGCGCGAGGTCTTGGCCAAGCGCAAGCATTGGCGCGAGATGGCCGAGAAGAAGGGTGGCAAATTTCTCGGCAAGCACATGATTCCGGTGATCCTCGGCCCGAAACAGCGCCATTACGTCATCGACCATCATCATCTGGCGCTGGCGTTGCATGAGGAAGGCGTCAAGGAGGTCGCCGTTACGGTCAGGGCCAATCTGAGCAGGCTCGAAACCGATTCCTTTTGGTTCGTGATGGACAGTCGCCATTGGACGCATCCGTTCGACGACGCGGGGCGCCGCCGCGACTATAAGGACATTCCAAAATCGGTGACCCGGCTGATCGACGATCCGTTCCGCTCGCTGGCCGGCGAATTGCGCCGTGCCGGCGGTTACGCCAAGGATGAGACGCCGTTCAGCGAATTCATCTGGGCGGATTTTCTGCGCCGGCGCATGAAGCGCAAAGGGGTCGAGCGCGACTTCCAGCGCGCCGTCGAAAAAGCGCTGGAACTCGGACGCAGCACAGACGCCAATTACCTGCCGGGCTGGTGCGGCCCGTCGCCGGAGGACTGAGCCGTGCCGAATTTCCGTCCTGATATGGCCGACGCGACAGCCATGAAGATCGTTTACGTCAGGATCGCGCTGCTGCTGGCGTCGCTGGCAATCGCCGGCTGCTCGACGCCGACGCCGGCGGTCGATACCAACGTCATGCCGACCGACTACAGGAACCAGGTCGCCACCTATCTGGGGCAGGTTGTGACCGACCGCGCCGACTTTCGCAATTCAATGATTGGTGCGCCGGTGCTCAAGCAGGTCGGCGCCAGCGAGCACTATATCGTCTGCGTGATGCTCAACGGCCGCAATCAGCACAAGGAAAAAATCGTGATCTATCTCGGCCCCAACATCAACCAGTTCATCGATGCGGCGCCGGGACAATGCGCCGACGCGGCCTATCAGCCGTTCAAGGAGCTGGCTGCTCTGTTGCCGCCGACCTGAGCGGCGGTTTTTGGAATAAGCGCTATGGATAGCGAGGTTCTGATCGTCGGCGCCGGGCCCACCGGGCTGACGCTGGCCATCGATCTCGGCAAGCGCGGCGTGCGCTGCACCCTGATCGAGCAGAAAGCGCGACCGGCATTCCTGCCGAAAATGGAACGTGTCAATGCGCGCACCATGGAAATCTATCGCCGCATGGGATTGGCGCAGCAGATCCGCGCCGCTGGATTGCGCGCCGATTGCCCAATGGACGTCTATATCGTGCTGGCGCTCAACGAGCCGGCGCTGTTGCATTTGCCTTATCCGTCGGTCGCCCAGGCGCAAATCGAGACGCGCGCCACCAATGACGGCAGCCTGCCGCTCGAGCCTTATCAACTGATCTCGCAGTACACGATCGAGCCGCTGCTCAAGGACATCGCCGAGACCATCCCGGCCGTCACGGTGCGCTTCGGCTGCGAGTTTCTGTCGCTGCAGCAGGACGGCGACGGGGTTACCGCGCGGGTGCGCACGAGCGACGGCGGCGTGCAGGACTTGCGCACCGCCTACCTCGTCGGCTGCGACGGAGGTACCAGCCCGGTGCGCAAGGAGCTCGGCATCAAGCTTGCCGGCGAAGGCAACCTCTTGGGCCTGCGCCAGGCGCTCTACCATTGCGAAGAGCTGTTCGAGCGGCTGCCGCTCGGCAACGGCCCCGGCAAGGGCCGCCACTATCACGTCGCCGACGACAAGGCCACGCAGCTGATCATGCAGGATTCCACCAAGCACTGGACGCTGCATTCGATGGTCGAGACCGAGGCGGAGATGGATCGCCAGTTCGAGAACACCGTCGGCGTTGCGGTCAAATATGAGCGGCTGTCCTGCGATCCATGGCGGCAGAACCTCTTGCTCGCCGACCGCTACGGCAAAGGCCGCGTGTTCCTCGCCGGCGACGCGGTGCATCTGGTGATCCCGACCGGTGGGCTAGGCATGAATTCCGGCATCGGCGACGCCATCGATCTGTCATGGAAGCTCGCCGCGACCTTGCGTGGCTGGGGCGGGCCGCATCTGCTCGAAGCTTACGAGATCGAGCGCCGTCAGGTCGGCGAGCATAATGTCGGCGCTTCGCGCTATGCTACCGTCGGCCGGCGCAAATGGCGCTCGATGTGGCGGCCGGATATTCGCGACGATACACCCGCGGGCGCGGCGAGCCGGCACAATCTCAGTGCCGTCGCCGGTATCGAGCAGCGCAAAAGCAACGAGATGATCGGTGCCGAGCTCGGCTATCGCTATGTCGACTCGCCCGTCATCTGCAACATCCCCGGCGGCCCCGAGCATCTGTTCCGCGAATACCAGCCGACCACCTGGCCGGGCGCGCGGTTGCCTCACGTCTGGCTCGACGACGGCACGCCGATGCAGGACCGCATCACCGACGGCTACACGATCCTCAAGCTCGGGCGCACCAAGGCGGACTTGAGCGGGCTCGAACGCGCCATCCGCGCGCATGGCGCGCCGGCGACCGTGCTCGACGTGCCCGATCGCATCGCTCGCGACATTTACGGTTACGATCTGATCCTGTTACGGCCCGACATGCACATTGTCTGGCGCGGCAACGCGCCGCCCGAGGACGCTGCCGAGGTCGCAGCGATCGCGACGGGACATTTCAAACCGGCTTGACCCGTCACGATGCGAACGGGATCAGCGTCAGCGCCGCGCCTCCGATCGCGCAGAACGCGACCACCAGCCACGGCGGCGTCTGCCACATGAACAACAGCAGGAACGCGACCACGCCGAGCGCGAAATCGCCGGCGCTGGTGATTCCGGACGTCCATACCGGGTTATAGAGCGCGGCCAGCAACAGCCCCACCACGGCGGCATTGACGCCGCGCAGCGCCGCTTGCGCGGCAGGGCGTCGCCGCAAGTCGTCCCAGAACGGCAGCGGCCCGATCACCAGGAGAAACGCGGGCAGGAACATGGCGACGAGGCACAGGATCGCGCCGGCCCAGCCGTTCGGCGAGGGGCCCATCACGGTGCCGAGATAGGCGGAGAACGTGAATAACGGCCCAGGCACCGCCTGCGCCGCGCCGTAGCCGGCGAGGAACGCATCGTTGCTGACCCAGCCCGGCGGCACCACGGCGGCTTGCAGCAACGGCAGCACCACGTGGCCGCCGCCGAACACCAGCGAGCCTGAGCGATAGAACGCCTCGAACAATTGCAGCGAATGATTGGGAAGCGCGGCGATGACGAGTGGTAGGCCGATCAGGATCGCGAAAAACAGGATGATCGCAGCAATCGCGACGGTGCGACTGACCGGATGCGGCAGGCTCGCATGATCGGCCGGCGGCGCATCGCGAAACAGCACAAGGCCGATAACCGCGCCGAGCACGATGGCGCCGATCTGGCCCCATGATGACGGCACCGCCAAAACCAAAGCGGCGGCGGCGACCGCGAGCGTCGCGCGGGCGCGATCCGGCGCCAGCGAGCGCATCATGGTCAGCACCGCTTGCGCCACCACGGCAACGGCCGCGACTTTCAGTCCATGCAGCCAGCCGCTGCCGAGTGCATTACCGAGCGAAGTGACGCCATAGCCGAACAGCACGAGCGCGATCGCCGACGGCAGCGTGAAGCCGGTCCATGCGGCCAGCGCCCCCGCATAGCCGGCGCGCGACAGGCCGAGCGCGATGCCGACTTTGCTGCTCGCCGGCCCGGGCAGGAACTGCGACAGAGCTACGAGATCGACATAGGTTTTCTCGTCGAGCCATTTCCGGCGCACGACGAATTCCTCGTGGAAATAGCCGAGATGGGCGATCGGGCCGCCGAAGCTCGTCAGTCCAAGGCGGAGGAACGCGGCAAAAACTTCCGCGGTGCTACCACTGCGCGTAACGGCATTTTCCGGCGAGCTGGATGGTTCCTGCATGGCTCGCATTGTTGACAAGTTCCGGTGCCCGGGCAACATTTTGTGCGCGAAATCGCGCGACTTCGAACGGCACCGGCATGGTCCGGTGCCGGCCCATAACAAGCAAAACCGCGCGTCGCCTTAGGGGGAGGATCGGATGGCCATCACGGTTCCGGAAGCGCTTTCGCGCGACACCGCCGGCATTGCGGCTGCGACCCGCGTGCGTTGGACCTACATCGTGCCGACGCTGCTGATCTACTGGATCATCTCGATGTTCGACAAGAGCAACATTTCTCTTGTCATTGCCGATCCAAAATTCTTGGGCGAAATGCAGCTTGCCGGACAGACGAAACTGATCGGCTGGCTGGCTTCGAGCATGTTCATTTCATACAGCCTCGCCGCGCCGATCTGGGGCTGGGTGGTGACCCGCTACGGCGCGCGCAACTCGATCATGGCGAGCCTGATCATCTGGGCAGCGACATGCTTCTGGTCCGGCCTGTCGGAAAGCTATGGCATGTTGCTCGCCTCGCGCGTCGGCCTCGGCGTCGGCGAGGCCGCCTGCTATCCGGTGACGCTGGCGCTGGTCGCCCACTGGTTCGCGTTGCGCGAACGCGGCAAGGCGACGTCCTATTGGTGGATCGGCACCATGATCGGGCCGATGCTCACCGGCCTTCTGGTCACCACGCTGATCGTGTATTTTGGCTGGCGTGGCCAATTCTATGCGCTGGGCGTGCTTGCGCTCATTCTGCCGCTGCCCATGGTGTGGTTTCTGGTGCGCGACAGACCGGAGCAGCATCCGGCCGTCAACCGGGCCGAAATCGATCTGGTGCATTCGGGCGCCATCGAGAGCAACGACGATGCGCCGGGGCGGATCCTCAAAGGCGTCAGCAGCGTTTGGCGTAATCACCGCTTCTGGATGATGGTGCTTGCCATTTCCTGCAACGCGATCTTCTTCTGGGGCTGGTCGATCTGGCTGCCGACCTATCTGCGCACCGCGCGCAATTTCACCTTCAGCACGTCGGGCTATCTCACTTTCGTGATCTACGGCTTTGCCGTAGTGACCATCCTGATCATCGGCCGCGTGTCGGATCGCGTGTTCCGCCGCGCGCCATTCGCAGGACTCGGCTGGGCGTCCGCGGCGGTGTTCCTGATGGCGGCGGCGCTGGCGCCGAACGCCAATTGGAGCGTGGCGCTGATGATTTGCGCGCTGTGCGCCCAGCAGGTCGGCATCTCCTGCGCCGAAATGCTGATGCACAGCGTCATCGGCACCGCCGACATGGCGAAATCCCAAGGCGTGCGGGCGCTGGTCACGCAGATGACCGGCGCGCTGTCGCCGCTGATGATCGGCTA
>JBAUYI010000430.1:0-10632 GCA_049584715.1 Xanthobacteraceae bacterium | reverse complement strand
ACCAACCAGCAGATCGGCAGCGCCGCGAACCGCTATGTGATGGACGTGCTCAAGCGCAAGAAGGTCGCGGTGATCAGCGACACCACCGGTTACGGCACCGCCTCCGTCAACGCCTATGCGCCGATGCTCAAGGCCAAAGGCGCCGAGGTCGTCTATCAGGGCAATGTCGATGCCGCCAATCCGGATCTGAAACCCGAGCTGTTGCGCATGCAGTCGGCGGGCGCCGAAGCGATCATGCCCTGGAGCGTGAATGCCGGCTTCCTGTCGCGCATCATCAACACCCGCGGCCAGATGGGCTGGGATGTGCCGATCGTCGGCCAGACCACGCTCGGCTCCGGCCAGACCAAGGATTTGCTGGAAAAGCCCGAATACTGGGCAAAAGTCTATCCCAACAATTTCCGTCCGGTTTGCTACGCGCCAGGCGGCAAGCTCGCGGATCGCACCAGCGCTTTCCTCGACCGCTTGAAGAGCGCCAAGATCGACATGGGCGACACGCTGTTGTGGTGGATCGCGCTCGGCTACGACTCGCCGCACATGATCGGCGAGGCGATGAAAAACGTCGGCACCGAGCCCGACGCGGTCGTCGGCTATCTCAACAAGCTGAAAGGTTTTCCGGGCGTCTACGGCGACATCTCCTTCTCCGCCGACAAGCACGACGGCTACCCCGACGACGAAGTCGTGATGGTCGAGGCCAATTCGCTGAAAGACGGCGCGTTCAACCTGGCTCCCGGCTATAGCGCTTGAGACTATGGTCGCATCGATCGTCTCGACTGGACTGGCGATCGGCTGCATCTACGCACTGATCGGCATCACCTATAACGTGATGTTCTCCGCCTCGCGCGTGTTCAGCTTCACCGCTGGCACGCTCGGCATGCTCGGCGGCGTGCTCGGCTCGCTGTTCATCGGCCGCTTAGGTCTGCCGGTGGCGGTCGGCTTTCTCCTGGCACTGGCCGGCGGCGTCGTGCTCGGCATCGTTACCGAGATCGTCGCCGTGCGGCCGGTGCTCAAGAGCCTCGACCAGCATCTCTACGTGCTCTCGACGCTGGCGCTGGCGCTGATGGTGCAGCAGTTCACGGCAATCGAATGGGGCACCGAGGCGCGGCCGTTTCCGCGCCTGTTCGACATCGCCCGCGGCGGCTTCGATCAGCAGTTCTGGCTGCCGATGCTGGCCTGCGCCGCCGTCATCGTCGGCCTCGAACTGCTCTATCGTCACACCCTGATCGGCCGCGCCTTTCTGGCCATCGCCGAGGATACTTATGCGGCGCGCGCGCTCGGGCTGCCGGAACGCAGCTTGCGCATGGCGAGCTACGCGCTCGCCGGCGCCATCGGCGCGCTCGCCGGCTTTGCCGGCGGCGAGATGCTGTTGGCCTTTTTCGGCAACGGGCCGATGCTGACCTTCTATGGTTTTGTCCCGGTGGCGCTGGGCGGCATGGGCAACAACCGCGGCGCCGTGGTTGCCGGCCTCCTGCTCGGACTGTTTCAGCAAACTGCGAATTTTCTGGTCGGCGGCATCTTCGCTTCGGTGGCGGTGTTCACCGTCTTCATCATCGTGCTGTTGGCGCGTCCCGAGGGCCTCGCCGGCGCCGCCGTGCAACGCCGCGTTTGATGGACACGTCGATGGCAGATGTGCGCCCGAGCCGTGCCGACGCGCTCGGGACAACGAGCACGCTCGGCGTGGCGCTGCCGTTTTTGGTGCTGCTCGTTGTCGGCATCGCCTTCCCGCTGTTCGGCGGCGGCTATTGGGGCGTGATCGCGACCCGCGCCTGCGTCTATTGGGTGCTGGTATCCGGCCTCAACCTGGTGGTCGGCTTCGCCGGCCAGATCGCCATCGGCTGGGTGGCGCTGCTGACGCTCGGCGCCTACACCACGAGCGTGCTTGTGGCCGGCAACGTCACACCGGAGCTGTCGCCCTATTTGGCGCTGGCGATTGCGGCGGTGGTCGGCGCAATCTTCGGCTTGATCGTCGGCCTCCCGGCGCTACGGCTGCGCACCTTCTACTTCGCCATCACGACACTTGGTTTCGCGACCATCGTCACCCAGGTGGCCTTGGCCTGGCAGAGCGTCACCGGCGGCGGCGTCGGCGTTGCCGGACCGATTTTTCCAAAGCCGTTCGATTCCCAGTGGGGCTTTTATTACTTCTGCTTCGCGCTGGCGGCGATCTGCACCTGGATGACGGCGAATATCGCGGGGAGCCGCTTCGGCCGCGCGCTGACCGCGATCCGCGATGCGGAGGTCGCCGCCGAGGCCTGCGGCATCGCCAAGCCGGCGCTGTTGGCGCTGGTGTTCCTGTTCAGCGGCGCCGTCGCCGCCATTGCCGGCGGCCTGTTCGCCTCGTTGCAATCCTACATCACGCCGGATGCGTTCACGCTCGACCTGTCGGTGCTATTCTTCATCGCCATCCTGATCGGCGGCCGCAGCTCCATTCTCGGCCCCCTCCTCGGCACCATTCTCTTGACGGTGTTGCCGGAATTCGCCGCTCCCCTGGTGGCGTGGTCGACGTTTCTCTATGCGGTGCTGCTCCTGGTCATCGTGCTGGCCATGCCGGGCGGCATTGCCGAACTGTTGGATTTCAAGAACCGCCGCCCGCTCGAGAGCGGCCGCGCCATCGTGCCGCGGCCCGAACTGCTCGGGCGGCTCCTCGCCGCGCCGGCCGACGCCGGCACCGGCGCCTTGACGCTCGAACAGGTGGCGTTGGCTTTCGGCGGCGTGCATGCCATCGACGGCCTCGACCTCGAGATCCGCTCGGGTCAAATCCATGGCCTGATCGGCCCCAACGGCAGCGGTAAGACCACGACGCTCAATGTCATCTCCGGTTATTACGCCCAGCAGTCCGGCACGGTCCGGCTGAACGGCACTGCCCTGCCAGTGCTGGAGCGGCACCGCCGCGCGCATATGCGCATTGCGCGAACGTTCCAGACCCCGCGCATCGTCGGCTCCGCGTCGGTGCTGCAGAACGTCATGATCGGCGGCACCATCGACGGCCAGGGCACGTTCGTCGAATCGCTATTGTCGCTGCCGCGCCATCGCCGCGACGAAGTTTTGCTGCGCGACACCGCCATGCTCGCCTTGGCGGCGGTCGGGCTTGAGCGTCTCGCCGCGGTGCGCGCCGACCGGCTGCAGCACAGCGAATTGCGTTTTACGGAAATCGCGCGTGCGTTGATGCTGCGCCCGGCATTCCTGTTGCTCGACGAGCCGGCGGCCGGGCTTTCAGCCGAGGAGATCGGGCGGCTCGGTGCGCTGGTGGTGGCGATCGCGCGCGCCGGAACCGGCGTGCTGTTGGTGGAGCATCACGCCGATCTGATCTTCGATATCTGCCATCATGTGACTGTGCTCAATCTCGGCAAGAACCTGGCGGCCGGGACACCGGCCGAAATCCGCTCGCACCGGGAGGTGGTCAATGCCTATCTCGGCGGCTGACCCGCTTCTGGACGTCGCCGGCCTCTCCAGCGGCTACGGCAAGATCGGCGTGCTGCACGGCATCGACCTGACGGTCGGCGCGGGCGAAGTGGTGGCACTGCTTGGCCCGAACGGCGCCGGCAAAACCACGTTGTTGCGCGCGGTGTCGGGCCTCTTGCCCTGGTCGGGAAGCGTGCGTTTCGGTGGTCGCGATCTCGTAGGCGCCAGTCCGCGCGATATCGTGAAAGAAGGCCTGGCCCATGTGGTCGAGGGACACCGCGTGTTCACCCAGCTTGCGGTGCTCGATAATTTACTGCTCGCGGCCTACGACCTGCCCCGCGGCGAGCGCACGGCGCGCGTCGAGGAGGCGCTCGGGCTGTTTCCCGAAATCGCCGCCAAGCGCCACGAACGCGCGGCGGCGCTCTCCGGTGGCCAGCAACAAATATTAGCAGTGGCGCAGGGTTTGGTACGGCGGCCGCGCCTCCTCATGCTCGACGAGCCTTCCGCCGGCCTGTCGCCGGTCCTGGTGGATCGCGTGCTGGTGGTGGTGCGGCGGCTGCGCGAGGCCGGCACTGCGGTGTTGCTGGTCGAGCAGTTGATCGAGAAAGCACTGGCGCTCGCCGATCGCGTCTACGCGCTGGCGCGCGGCGCGATCGTGCTGGAAGCCAAAACCGGCGAGGCCGATCTGCCGCGTCGGCTGGAGCATGCTTATCTGGCGACCGCGCACGCCGATTAACGCCACTATCGTGTGAGCTTTGGCATCATGAGCGACTATCCAGGTGCGTCTTGGCTGGCCCGCTACCGTGAAAGGGTGAACGGCGATCCTGAGCTCGATGTCATCGGCGAGTGGTTTACTACGACCTTGACTTTGACATTCGGGGACAGCCGCTACGCCCTGACAATAGCGAAGGGAAAGATCGCCGACATCATCGCGTCGCCGCGGCTCGATGTGCGCGCCGCATTCGGCTTCGCTGCGCCGGTCGAGGTCTGGCAGAAGTTCTTGAGCCCCGATCCGCCGCCGCTCTATCACGACTTTTTCGCCATGCTCATGCGCGTGCCAAATTTCCGCCTGGAGGGCGACAGCCTCGTTGCCATGCAGAATGCCCGCGCCTTGCATCGCCTGATGAACATCATGCGGGAAACGGGGATGCCCGATGCCTGAATTCGAGCCGATCACCGGCCGCTACATCACCATCGACATCGCCGGCGAGCGGCACCGGATTTTCATCGAAGAGGCCGGCCGCGGCCTGCCGCTGTTTTGCCTGCACACTGCCGGCAACGACAGCCGGCAATTCCGCCATCTGATGAATGACGGCGCGATCACCGGGCGGTTTCGCGTCATAGCTTTCGACATGCCGTATCACGGCCGCTCGACGCCGCCGGATCGCTGGTGGTTGAAGAAATTCCGCCTGACGACGGACTCCTATTGCGCCATCGTCCGCGCGGTCTGGCTCGCGCTAAAACTCGAACGGCCGACAGTGCTCGGCTGCTCCATGGGCGGCGCCATCGTTCTCAAGCTCGCCGCCCGCTATCAGGACGAGCTTGCCGGCATCGTCGGCCTGGAAAGCTCGGCCTATGCGCCGGGCCGCTACAACGATTTCCTGCACCACCCGGCCATCCACGGCGGCGAATTGTGCGCGAGTTACACCTATGGTCTCAACTCGCCGTACAGTCCGGAAGTGAACCGGCGCGAGAACTGGTGGTATTACGCCCAATCCGGCCCGGGCGTTTATCAGGGCGACGTGTATTTCTACAGCCTCGATTGGGATGCGCGCGAGGATATCAAGCAGATCGACACGGCGCGCTGCAAAGTCGCGCTCTTGACCGGCGAATACGATTACTCATGCACGCCGGCGATGACCGAGGCCGTCGCCGCGGCGATCCCCGGCTCGCGTTACAGGCTCATGAAGGGCATGGGCCACTTCCCGATGATCGAGAACTATCCGGGCTTTCGGCCCTATCTGCTCGACGCGCTCGACCATATTGCCCCGCAGCCAAAGTGAGGGTTTGGGCGGCGCAAACGCGGCTAGCGCAACTTATAGAGCGCGTGCCGCCGGTTGCGGGTGTAGGGGCGCACCTCGCCGGGCCAGCGCCCTGTCTCGGAGGCTTGTGCCCATTCGCGGCTGACCAGCACGTGAGGCCCGTCGATCTCGTAGAGCGCCGTATAGCGCGGACCATCCTGGGCGATCCGCTTGTCTTCGCCGCCGATGTTGAGGACGAACGGCTCACCCGCCATGCGGGCTGCGGCATGGACGCCCGGCACCTGCAAAAGATTGGGCACGTGCTCGCTGTCGTAGACCTCGTTGAACAGCGCCTCCTTGTCGGAGTCGACGTCCATGCTGACGACGAACAGATATTTCGACTTGATCGGCATCGCCTCACCCGTTGACGGTAGCGCCTAAGGTCCATTGGCTAGCGTTCGATCATGCCCTAGCTTGGCGTTCAAGAAAACAGCAAGAAAGATTGGCGTGCCTGCTTCGGCCGCCGAAAGGTTTCCCCATGGATCTCGGTTTGAAAGACTGCAAGGTATTCGTTGCCGGCGCCAGCAAGGGACTTGGCAAAGCTTGCGCCAAAGCCTTGGCCGGCGAAGGCGCCCGCGTCTTCCTCTGTTCGCGCAACGCCGAAGAGCTTAAGCGCGCTGCGACGGACGTCGGCGCTGCCGGCTTTTCCGCAGCCGACGTTTCGCGGCCCGACGAGGTGAAACGCGTCGTCGCCGAGGCCATCGCCGCCTTGGGCGGTCTCGATTGCCTCGTCACCAATGCCGGCGGACCGCCGACCGCGCCTTTCGAAAAGGCCGGCGACGGCGACTGGGATATTGCCTATCAGCTCAATCTGATGAGTGCCGTTCGCCTCATTCGTGAGGCACTGCCGGCGCTGAAGGCGTCGCGGCGCGGCCGCATCGTCAACCTGACCGGCTACGGCGTGAAGGAGCCGCTGACCGATCTGGTCGTGTCGGATTCCATACGCGCCGGCGTCACTGTGATGGCCAAAACCATCGCGTCGGATCTGGCGCCATACGGCATCACCGTCAACAATATCGCGCCCGGTCCGATCATGACCGATCGCCTCACCGAGATCCTGTCCGCACGCGCAAAAAGCTCGGGCGTAACGGCCGACGAGTTGTTCAAGCGCCTTTCGCAAACCATTCCGGTGCGCCGCATGGGGCAGCCGAACGAAATCGGCGATCTCTGCGCTTATCTGTGTTCGCCGCAAGCCGGCTATCTCACCGGCCAGACCATCGTCGTCGACGGCCGCGTCAATCGCTCGATCTAGACTCTGCGCCGCAGCATCGCCGCCTGCCCCGCCAGACGACCAAGGACGGTTGCGGTCAAAAGACCATTGCCGGACAGATAACCGGCCGCGCTCGAGCCTGACACGCCAGCCGCCGCGCCGCCGGCGGCAAAAAGATTTGGAAATAACGTCCCGTCCTTGCGCCTGACACGGCCGACGCCGTCGATCGCAAGACCGCCTTGGGTATGGAACAATGCGCCGGTGACCTTGACCGCATGGAAGGGCGCGACGCAAAGCTGTTCCGGCGCGAATTGACGCCCGTAGCGATCCTGCCCGCTCTTTGCCTTTAGATTTTCAACCTCCGTCCACTCCGAGACGAACGTCGCCGCTGGCACGCGCATAGCGGCCGCGAGGTCCGCAATGGTGCGGCCGGTCAGTATGGCGCCGGTGCGTTCGGCGTCGCGGAAATCCTCGAACTGCCGCGCTACCGCTGCAATCCGCGCATCGAATACGCTCCAGGCGATTGCGCCGGGCTGGCGCAGGACTTCCGCGGCTTGCTCGGAGTAGCCTTGCGATTCATCGCAGAACCGCAAACCGTCGCGATTGATCTGAATGCCGCCCTGCATGATCGCGGCCCATGTGATCAGGATATTGTGCGGAGTCGCCACCGAGCCGTGGCCTTGATAGGCGCCGAGGTGAGACAGCTGGGCCCCGAGTGCATCGCCCCACATGACGGCGTCGCCGCGGTTTCCCCAATGGCCGAAATAGAGCGCGTCAGCCATCTCGGGAATGAAGCGGCGGACGAGGTCCTGATTGCCGCCAAAGCCGTTGCAGGCGAGGATAAGAGCTTCGCAGCCGATCCGTTCGCGCTTGCCGTCACCGCGCAAAATCTCCACGCCGCGGATTCGGCCATCGGGCTCCGCCAGGAGCCCCTCTGCAATGCGTTCAGATATGATGGCGATATCGCTGGTTTCCGCGGCCTGCCGCAGCCGATTGATCAGCTCCAATCCGGTGCGGCTCGGCAAGCCGTGCATGCGCATGGCCGAATGGCCCGGATAGTTGAAATTGTCGACCACGTCGAACGGCAAGCCGTAGCGGTCCGCCAGCCATTCCACGAGTACGCCTGCGCCATGCGCCACGGCATCGACGACGGCGGCGTCCGCCTCGCCCTTGGCCTTGCGTTGAATGTCGGCGGCGAACAGTTGTGGGCTATCGATGATGCCTTTGGCGCGCTGGAACCGCGTTGCCGCAGCGGGAATGAGTCCTGCCGACAGCGCCGTCGAGCCGGCCGGCACGGCGTCGCGCTCGATCACCCATGGTGCGATGCCGGTTTCTTTCGCCGCCAGCGCCGCGCACAGCCCGGCCGCGCCGGCGCCGACGATCAAGAGCGGCACGTCGACATCGAAATTTGCGTCGAATGCGTAGGAGACCGTGCTCATGGCGGCGCTGCCTCAGCGACCCGTCTTGACCCGCGTCCAAAGGCGATTGACCAGCCGCTCCGTCTTCAGGTCGTGGGCAAAGATGGTGTAGAGGCGCGCCATGGTCGTTGCGTCCGGATAGATGGTGCTGTCATCGCGGATCGCACCGTCGATAAAATCGCTCGGCCGGTCGCCATTGGCATAGAACACGTAGTTGGTGTTTTTGGCCGCGACTTCGGGCCTGAGCAGATAATCGATCAGCGCATGAGCCTCGGCGACGTGCGGGGCGTCGTTCGGAATGGCGAGATTGTCGAGCCACAATTGCGCGCCTTCCTTCGGGATGGCGTAACCGAGTTCGATGCCGGCCTTGGCCTCCGCCGCGCGCTGTTGCGCCTGCTTGACGTCGCCCGAAAAACCCAAGGCAAAGCAAATCTCGCCGGTCGCCAGCGCATTGAGATATTCCAGCGAATGGAATTTGCGCACGTAAGGCCTGATCTTGGCGAGGAGTTCGGTGACTTTTTCGAGATCACCGGGATCGCTCGAATTCGGATCGAGATGCAGATAGGTGAGGCCGGCGGACATGACGTCGTCGGATGAATCCAGCAGATGAATGCCGCAATCCTTGAATTTCCTGATCTTGTCCGGATCGAACACGGCATCCCAGCTGTCGATCACGGCGTCCGGCCCGAGAATGCCGCGCACCGCCTTGACGTTGTAGCCGATGCCGGTCGTGCCCCACATGTAATTGACGGCGTATTGATTGCCCGGATCGTAGACGGCGAGGCGATCGGCGATCTCCGGCCAGGCGTGGACCAGATTGGGCAGTTTTGACTTGTCGAGCTTTCGATAAAGGCCGGCTGCGATCTGCCGCGGCAGAAAATACGCAGTCGGCACCACGACGTCGTAGCCGGATCGGCCGGCGAACAGTTTTGCCTCGAGCGTGTCGTCGCCGTCGAAGGTGTCGTAGCGGACCGTGATGCCGGTTTCCTTGGTGAACGCATCGAACACCGTCGGCGCGATATAGTCCGACCAGTTGTAGAAATTGACGACGCGCTCGGTGGCGCTTGCGGGGACGGAGGCGGCGACGGCAGCGGCAGCGATCGCAACGATGAGGGCGAGAAAGAGCCGGCGCGCAGTCATTCCGTTTCGGTCGGCAGGCCTGCGGCCTTCCACGCCAAAATCCCGCCGGCGAGATGCGCGCCATAGGGGTAGCCTTGCTCCTGCGCCGCCAGCGAAGCGGTCACCGAGCGCCGCCCGGAGCGGCAGGCAAACACCACCTCGCATCCTTCCGGCGCCGGGATGACGGCGGGATCGAACGCCGACAAGGGCACGATGACGGCACCGGGATAGCGCTCGATCGCGGTCTCGTTCGGCTCGCGCACATCGACCAGCACCATGCGGCCTTCGGTCAGGCCGCGCGCCACGTCTTCCGGCGTCAGGTCGCGCACGCTTGGCGGTTGATCGGACATTATCGCTCTCCTGGTCGCTTTCCCGGTCGCTTTCTCGGCGAACGTGGAACCCGGTCGGCGGACAGCTTGCGTCAGCAGCGCGGAAAATCAAAGGGGGTATTGGTGCGTTCGCTCATCGGCACGCAGCCTTGCCTGCTTTTGGGCGGATTGTGTTGAAAAAGTCTGCAGTAGCGGCCTTAGATCACCGCAGTTGCTTATTGAGAAATTCTCTTGTTCGGCCGTTCGCCAGCGTTGCCGCCGCGGCGTTGTAGTGCAGGCCGTTATGCCGGGAGAACGCGTGACGCTGGCCCGGATAGCTGTAAACGGTCGCGTTCGGCTTTTTTGCAAGCGCCGCTTTGATCTCGGCCTGCGCCGTCTTTGAGATGAATTCGTCCTCCTCGCCGAGATGCATCAGCAACGCGGCGCGCAAGCTGCCAACTTCGCCAAGATATTTTTCCGTGTCGCCGCCATGATACGCAACGGCGGCATCCACCTCATGGCGAGCGGCCGTGATAAAGGCCATCAACCCGCCGAGGCAGTAGCCTTGCAGGGCAACCTTCCCGGTCGACTCGGGTAACTTGGCAGCGGCGCGAATCGTTTGCGCGATATCGCCCGCGCCTGCGTCGCGATCATAGGCCCCGTAAAGCCGGAGACCGTGTTGCCAGTCGGCTTCGGACCTTACGTCAAGATCGACGTCAGGCTCCTGCCGCCAGAACAGGTCCGGCGCGATCGCGATGAATCCTTGCTTTGCCAGCTCATCGCAGGTCGCCCGGATGTCGGCGTTAACGCCGAACAATTCCTGGAGAACGACCACTGCCGGCGCGGGCAGCTTGGCGGGCCGCGCGATGTAAGCATGGAAAGCTCCATCCGAAGACTCGATGGTCATCTGGTTTTCCATGGTGCTCTACCGGTGAGTGAGATCGGCCCGCTCTGGGACGCATCCACGCGTCCCAAAGCAGGAAGCAGCGGAAGCGTCCCTCAATGACCAGCCGGTGCGCCGGCTGCGGCTTCCTCGATGAGCTTGGCCGTTTCTTTCGCATGAGACATGTAAGCGACGTGGCTCGAATTCACTTCGACCGTCGTGGCATGGGCGCGCTTCGCCATCATGCGCTCCTGCTGCGGATTGATGGACCGGTCTG
>JBAUYI010000429.1:0-5192 GCA_049584715.1 Xanthobacteraceae bacterium | reverse complement strand
GCGCCCGCGCAAGCGCGCGGCGGCGACCGCGGCGCGCTCCGTCACGCGCGCGATCTCGATCGACAGCGCACGCTCCAAGACCGGGTTCGGCAAAACTGTGATCGACGCCATCCTTGTTCCCCGACTAATTTTTTTCGATTCGGATAACCTGCGGCCGGCCGGAGATTACACCGTCGCGGCGCACGGCGACGAGGGCTTTGCGCACCGCATCCTCGCTGGTCGCATAGGTGATCATGATCACCGGCACCGGCTCGCCGGAACGGCCCGGCCGCGCGGTGTCACGCCCCGTGCTGCCATGACGCTGCACGATGGACTCCAGCGATATGTTCTGTTGGGCGAGCCGCCGCGCAATGGTCGCGGCCGAGCCCGGCCGGTCGCGCGCCAAGAGCCGGATGTAATAGCCGCCTTCGTGATGCTGCATCGGCGCCTTGCGCACCGCGGTCATGCGCGCGGCCGGGCGGCCGAACGGCGGCGTGCGGACCCCACAGGCGATATCCGCAAGATCGGACACCACGGCGGAAGCCGTCGCCATGCCGCCTGCGCCGGGGCCGACGAGCGTGATCGGCGCCAAACCCTCGGCATCGACCGTCACCGCATTGGTCACGCCCATGACCTGCGCGATCGCCGAATCCTTCGGCACCATGGTCGGGTGCACGCGCTGCTCGGTGCCCTCCCCGGTCTTCACCGCCACGCCAAGGAGCTTTACGCGATACCCCAACTGATCGGCCGCATCGAGGTCGGCCAGCGTGATCGACGAGATGCCCTCGACATAGATCGCCTTGGGATCGAGTTTGGTGCCGAAGGCGAGACTCGCCAGGATCGAGAGCTTTTGCGCGGTGTCGTGGCCTTCGACGTCGAAGGTCGGATCGGCTTCCGCATAGCCGAGCCGCTGCGCATCGCGCAGGCACGCATCGAACGCGAGCCGGTCCTGCTCCATGCGCGTGAGGATGTAATTGCAGGTGCCGTTGAGGATGCCATAGATGCGGGTGAAGGAATTGCCACCGAGTCCTTCGCGCAAAGTCTTGACGACCGGAATGCCGGCGCAGACCGAAGCCTCGAAATTGAGCGCGACCTGATGCCGCTCCGCGAGCGCCGCGAGTTTTTGGCCGTAGCGCGCCAGGAGCGCCTTGTTGGCGGTCACCACCGGCTTGCCGGCAGCGAGCGCGCTTTCCACCGCCCGCTTGGCGGGATCGCCGGCGCCGCCCATGAGCTCGACAAAAACGTCGATCGACGGATCCTGCGCCAGCGCCACGGGATCGGCGACCCAGCGGAATTTTTTCAGGTCGATGGCGCGCTTCTTCGCCCGCGACCGCGCGTTGACCGCGACGATCTCGATCGGCCGGCCGCAGCGCGCCATGAGCTTGTCGCGACCGTGTTGCAAAAGCTCGACGACGGCGGAGCCGACGGTGCCCAATCCGGCAAGACCGACTTTCAGCGGTGCGGTCATGGGGTCCTGCTTCAAATGCGTGATGGGCGGAATTCCGGACGGAGGCTCGGGGCGCGGATCGCTCTGTCCTCTAATCGATCTTCCGCACCGCTGCTACGGCTTTCTCAGCCCTTGGCGGCCGCCGTCCAACGATGCGGGATCAGACCGACCTGTCAGCCGCGCTTGGCGAGCGGCACCACGTTGTGCAGCTGCGCCGGGCCGGTTTCCAGGAAGCGGCGGATATTGCGCGCCGCCTGGCGGATGCGCTGCTCGTTCTCGACCAATGCGATGCGCACATGGCCCTCGCCGTATTCGCCAAAACCTGCGCCCGGCGACACCGCAACGCCGGCTTTTTCGACCAGAAGCGTCGAGAATTCCACGCTACCGAGCGGCTGGAACGGCTCCGGGATCGGCGCCCAGGCGAACATCGAGGCCGCCGGCGGCGGCACAGTCCAACCGGCGCGGCCGAACGAATCCACCAGCGCATCGCGGCGGCGCCGGTAGATCGCCCGCATCTCGTTGATGCAGTCGTCGGGACCGTTGAGCGCCGCGGTCGCCGCCACCTGGATCGGCGTGAACGCGCCGTAGTCGAGATAGGATTTCACCCGCGACAGCGCCGCGATCAGGCGCTCATTGCCGACGGCAAAGCCGATGCGCCAGCCGGGCATCGAATAGGTTTTGGACATCGAGGTGAATTCGACGGCGACGTCCATGGCGCCGGGCACCTGCAGAAGCGACGGCGGCGGATTGTTGTCGAAATAAACCTCGGCATAGGCCAGATCGGACAGCACCAGAAGACTGTGTTTCTTCGCGAACGCGACAAGGTCGCGATAGAAATCGAGATCGGCGATGCAGGCGGTCGGATTCGACGGATAGCAGACCACGACCGCGATCGGTTTTGGAATGGAATGCAGCACGGCGCGCTCGAGCGCGCCGAAAAAGTCGGGGTTGGTCGCCACCGGCACCGAGCGGATGGCGCCGCCCGCCATCAGGAAGCCGAAGACGTGGATCGGATAAGTCGGGTTCGGCACGATGATGACGTCGCCCGGCGCCGTGATCGCTTGCGCCACGTTGGCGAAACCTTCCTTGGAGCCGAGCGTGGTGACGATCTGTGTTTCCGGGTTGAGCTTCACGCCGAAGCGGCGCGCATAATACGCGGCCTGGGCGCGGCGCAGCCCGGGAATGCCCTTGGACGACGAATAGCGGTCGGTGCGCGGCTTGCCGATGGTCTCTTTGAGCTTTTCGATCACATGCGCCGGCGTCGGCAGGTCGGGATTGCCCATGCCGAGATCGATGATATCGGCGCCGCCGTTGCGGGCCACGGCCTTGGCGCGGTTGACCGTTTCGAACACAT
This sequence comes from Xanthobacteraceae bacterium, assembly GCA_049584715.1. Classification (GTDB taxonomy): domain Bacteria; phylum Pseudomonadota; class Alphaproteobacteria; order Rhizobiales; family Xanthobacteraceae; genus BOG-931. The sequence goes on along the minus strand of JBAUYI010000429.1, from coordinate 2,412 downwards.
AAGGCGGTAGCCGGCGAATGCGATAAAACTCTTCCATGGGTGCCCCGGGGCGCGGCCGTCTCGATAGCGTTTGCAGAACCTCGACAATATCCTAGGAGGCGACTTTTATCACGGCTTTGGCGCGGAGCCAGCGGGCCGCGTGCTTCCGGTGGCGGCCGGCGCGCCGGCCTGCTGGGGGGCTTGGCCGGCTTGCTGGCTGGCTTGTTGGCTGGCTTGGGCATCGGTGCTCAAGCGGGTGCGGTCGGAAATCAAAGCATCGGTTGCCTGCTTGACCTGATCCGGGTTCATCGTCTGATCGGCGCGCGGCGCCGGCTTATCGAGGATCGACGGATAGTCGGCGCCCGGCGAGCAGGCAGCCACCAGCGCTGCGATCGAGGCGCCAAGCGCCAAGCCCGCGACCACACGCGCTGCCACAGTTCGACGCTTGCGCAAACCTATTCCCCCAGCTCTTCCCACGATGCGCCATGGGCTCCCCCGAAACCGGCCGGCGCTCGTCTTTTTGAACACCAATACTTAGAAACTCAATTAGTTACGAAGATTGGTTGAGACGTCATCCAAGGTCGTAGAATAGCGTGGTAATATGTCGAAACAAGGACCTCAGGTGCCGCGCCGTGGGTCCCAAACCGCTTACGGGGCCGCCACGGATTGCCCATAAAGATGCCTTGCGTGGCTGACTGGCGCGGGCCATGTCTGCGGGAACATGTCTGCGCAAAGGGCCGCGTTTGCAGGCCCTGCGGCCGAATAGTTGGCCGGTAGTGAGGAACGTCCTTTGCGGGCTCCATCCCAGGAACCGATGAAGATCGGCAGCGTCGACGTCGAGGCGTTTTCGCGCAACCTGGCGCGGCTCATCGAGGAAGGCGGGCGGGCGCTTGCGGCCTATCTCAAGCCGCGCGAGGAAGGCCGCAAGAGCAACGAGCTCGCCGAGGAAATAAGCGAAGTCATCAAAACGCTGGGCCAAGTCGCGGAATATTGGCTGGAAGACCCGCAGCGCGCACTGGAAGCGCAGAACCGCCTGGGCAAAGCCTATCTCGATCTGTGGGCTTCGACGGCAAAGCGCCTCACCGGCGAGGAGATCATACCGGTCGCGACACCGGAAGCCGGCGACAAGCGCTTTTCCGATCCGGAATGGTCGTCGAACCAGTTCTACGACTTCCTCAAGCAGGCTTATCTGCTCTCGGCGCGCTGGGCCAAACAGCTGGTCGCCGATGCCGCCGATCTCGATCCGCACACCAGGCTGAAAGCCGAGTTCTATATCCGGCAGATCACCAACGCGGTGTCGCCGTCGAACTTCGTGCTGACCAATCCCGAATTGCTGCGCGAGACGGTGTTGAGCAATGCCGACAACCTGGTTCGCGGCATGCACATGTTGGCCGAGGACATCGAAACCGGCGGCGGCGATCTAAAGATCCGCCAGTCCGATGCCTCGTTGTTCGAGGTCGGGCGCAATCTCGCCACCACGCCCGGCAAGGTCATTTTCCAGAACGAGCTGATGCAGCTCATCCAATACACGCCGGCGACGCCGATGGTGCTCAAGCGGCCGCTTTTGATCGTGCCGCCCTGGATCAACAAGTTCTACGTACTCGACCTGACGCCGGAAAAATCCTTCATCAAATGGTGCGTCGACCAGGGCATCACGGTGTTCTGCATCTCCTGGGTCAATCCCGACGCCCACCTCGCCAAGAAGAGTTTTGAGGACTACGTCCACGAAGGCCCGCTGGCCGCGCTCGACGCGATCAAGCTCGCCATCGGCGAGGACAAGGTCCACACCGTCGGCTATTGCGTCGGCGGCACGCTGTTGGCGATCACGCTCGCGGTCATGGCGGCCAGGCACGACGAGCGGGTCGCCTCGGCAACATTGTTCGCCTCCCAGGTCGATTTCACCCATGCCGGCGATCTGAAAGTGTTCGTCGACGAGGAGCAGATTTCGGCGCTCGAGCGCAAGATGGCCGAGCGCGGCTACCTCGAAGGCAAGACCATGGCCACCGTCTTCAACATGCTGCGCTCGAACGATCTGGTCTGGCCCTATGTGATCAACAATTATCTGAAGGGCAAGGCGCCGTTTCCGTTCGACCTGTTGTACTGGAATTCCGACGCCACCCGCATGCCGGCCGCCAATCACTCGTTCTATATGCGCAACTGCTATCTCGACAACAAGCTTGCCAAAGGCAAAATGCTGATCGACGGCGCGCCGATCAATTTGAAGTCGGTCACGGTGCCGATCTACAATCTGGCGACCCGCGAAGACCATATCGCGCCGCCGAAATCGGTGCTGCTCGGCTGCAAATTCTTCGGCGGCCCGGTGCGCTTCGTGATGGCCGGCTCCGGCCACATCGCCGGCGTCGTCAACCCGCCGGCCAAGAACAAATACCAGTATTGGACCGGCCAGCGGCCGCGCAACGCCGACCTCGACGG
>JBAUYI010000428.1:0-8517 GCA_049584715.1 Xanthobacteraceae bacterium | reverse complement strand
ACACGAGACTCGTCTGAAAATCTTTTCTATGATCGCAGTCGGGACGCTGGATGAGCGAGGAAGACCAATGCGTTGCACTCTCATTTTGCTGGCGACCGTGCTGTTCGGCACCGAGAGCGTTTTCGCCGCGGATTTAACATCAGGCGCGCCGGGAAGTTGTCGTGGTCAGGTTCTGCTGACCTGCGGCAAGGATTGCCAACTTACAGACAATGGCCCCGCTGACTTGAATCTGAACGTGAAAGCAAAATCCGGAGAGTTTTGCCGGGGCGAAACCTGCACGCCCGGAAAGCTGTCCGTGACGAACCGGAAGGGACAATGGGACAATAAGCCTTATCAATACTTCAGCCTTTCCGACAGCTCGGGCGTCCTGGCATCCGGCGTGATCGATGTCCGCTCCGGGACCTTTTTTGCGTTGACGTCGGACATCGGAACCCTGTTTGGCCGCTGCCAATGAATTTCGACCGATCTTCAATTTCCGGACGCCTTTGCGCAGGCGGAATCACAGAATGGACAATATCACCGCGGAGATGGACCAAGCGCAGAAGATACGCACGCTGATTATGGCGTACGGTGACGCGAATTTGGTCCCGGACACGGGCGCGATCATCGTCAATCAGAATCATCTTTCGCCGGCTCACCTTCCGGCGTTGAGACGAAACCTGCAGACGGCGCAAGACAGGACCGGAATTCCGGTCTTGGTGGCAACCGATCAAGAAGGCGGGAAAATAAACAGGTTGAAGAATTTTCCTCCGGCACAAGGAATGACCTTTCACTCTGCCGAGCAAATGCAATCCATGAGTAGCCAACAAATCACGATGGAAGGAGTGCAGACGGGCCGCATGTTAGACCTCGCCGGAGTGAACACGATCTTGGCTCCCGACCTCGATGCAGCCGTGCCCGGGACATTGATGTATCGGCAAGGTCGCTCTTTCGGAGCAAATCCCGCTGCGGTTTCACCGCTCGCTCAATGCCTGGTTGACGGCTTGCGTCAGGGGAACCCGCCATTGATCATCATCGGCAAGCACTTCCCCGGCTATAACGTAAAGGGAAACAGCGACAATATGCCGGTTTCCGACAATGCAAGCCTGGAAGACGAGCAGAACAGAAGCCTGCCTTTTTTTCAGGTGACCAAGCTCGATGGCATAATGGTCAACTCGATCCGGTACGCGGCAATCGATCCGAATGGTCCAGCGTGCTTTTCAAATACAATAGTCCGCCAGTGGCGCGATAAATTTCCGGATGGGCTGATCATGACCGATGACCTCGCGGCAAAGGGATTGATCGAATCTGCCACGGTACGAGCCAACGCGAAAAGGGCGTTCTCGGCAGGAGTAGATCTGCTGTTGGTTATGGACGCCGCGAAGCAAAGGGACGTCGAGCAAGGCATAGCAGACGCCATCCACGATGGCGGAGTTTCTACCGAGGAACGTCAGGCGCGGCAAAATCACCTCGACGCGGCCGTTGCACGTGTCGTGGCCTTGGCGCTTCGCAACAAACGTCAGGGCGCGCCGAGCGTTTGACCGGCAGCCTGCGGTTCAAAACCGGCCGACATGCCAGTGTTGAAGGCGCAAATGCAACGAGGGCGGCCCGGCGGCCGCCCTCGCCTTCCGGTCTGCTGCTCGTCGTGAACTACTTGTTGATCGTGCTCGCCGCCGCGGTGCAGGTCGCCTCGTCCTGCGAGCCGGTGCCGCCGGAGCAGCCGATGGCGCCGATGATCTTGCCGCCGTCGACCAGCGGAATGCCGCCGCGCGAGGCGATGACGTCGTCGAGGGTGAGGATGTAGTTGAAGCCGAACTTTTGCACGGCGTCCTCGAACGCACGCGTCGGACGGCGGTAGCGCGCCGCGACCCGCGCCTTATGCTGGGAGATCGGCACCGACGCCAGCTGGGCGCCGTCCATACGCCCGAAGGCGACGAGATCGCCGTTGGGATCGACGACGGCCACATTCATCGCCCAGCCGCGCTTGGTGGCCTCGTCAACGGCCGCCTTAACCAGCCCTTGCGCACGGTCCATGGTGATCGGCGTGCCAAAGGGAATATTGAACGGCATTTTGTCGGGAATGGCATTGAGGTCCGGCGGCGCAGGCGGGGCAGCTGGCGCGGGCGGCTGCTGAGCAAAAGCTTGGCCTGCGGCGAACAAACCGGCCGCAAGCGCCAATACAGTCAAAGTACGCGACTTCATTTGGATCTCCTCCCTTATCGGCGGCGTCTTTTCGGCCGCTGTCGCGATCTTAGACGAAAAAAAGCGGCCCGTGCCAGCGAAGTTCGGGCCTTCGCACGCCGCACCTTTCGCGGCTCCGTCCAGCGTTGCGGTCGCCGCAGCGCAGTGACAAAAACAATCCATCAACCATGTAGGCAAAGAAACGAGTGTGCTCCGCTACGGACCGACTTCGACGTCGTTGTCGTTTCCGCGCGGCGCCTTGCCGGCTTTTGCACCGGAGCGGCTCACGATCTTTGCAGCAGCAATCGGCGCCGGTGCGCGGTATTCCCGCAAGCCGTTGATAAGACGTGTAAAAGACGTAAGGAGCGAAGAGCGTTGCCAAAGCAGCGCCGGGAAAAACGAACGGCCGGGTCCCGAGGGAGCAGGACCTGGGCCGTTCTGATGCCGGAAGGTGCCCCATCGTACACCCCACCCCGACACTGCCGCGATGATGCCGAACCGAGGTTGACCGACCGTTGACGGTGCGCCGGAGCGGCCGCTTGTTATTGCAGCGACGTCGAGACGGTCGAGAACGTCGTATTGAGGTTGGTGCCCAACGCCGCGACCACGGCGATGATGGCGACCGCGATGCCTGCTGCCAACAGGCCGTATTCGATTGCCGCCGCCCCTTGCTCGTCGGCAAGGAAATTCCACAGCAATGTGCGCACGACTTGGTCCTTTCCCAAAATTTAGTCGTCCTTCGTGCAGAAAGTCATGCTCGAGTGCGCGTATGCCACGCGCGCCGGTAAATCTAGGGCTGCGGCCGAATGGAACCGTTACGCCGTTCGCAAAAATTCTCCGCAATAAAAACGTAAAAATCGGCGCGAAGGCGATAGGCCGTTGCCGTCAATGCGCCGCCGCGGCGCGCGAAAGGCCCTTTTCCGCAAGCTCGTCGAGATAGTCGCGCCAATATTTTTCGCGATTTTGACCGAGTTCGAAAAGATACTCCCAACTGAAGATTCCGGTCGAATGCATGTCGTCGAACGTCAGCCGCACGGCGTAATTGCCAACCGGATGCACCTCGAGGATCTGCACCGCTTCCTTGCCGCCGACGGTGCGCCGCTCGCTCGGCGAATGGCCCTGGACCTCGGCGCTCGGGCTGCGCACGCGCAAATATTCGGCAGCGAGATCGAAGCGCTCGCCGCTGTCGAAGGCGACGGTCAACGCCTTGCGATCCTTATGCAGCCGCAGTTCCGTCGGCCAGGGACTTGTCATCGCACTATTGTCAGCACGTGCCTCTCATTTGCCACCGGTATCACTCGAGCGTGATGTGCTGCTGCTCGATTAACTTCTTCCATCTCTCGTATTCGGATTTGGTGAAAGCGGCGGAATCGGCGAGCGACATGCCGCGCGGCGTGAGGCCGAACTTGGCGAACGACGCTTTCAGCTCGTTGTCCTGTAGCGCCTTGGCGATGGCGGCGTTGAGCTTCTCGAGCACGGCCGGCGGCGTTCCGGCGGTACCGAACAGCCCGAGCCAGAGATCGACGTCGTAGCCGGACAGTCCGGCCTCGGCCACCGTCGGCAGATCGGGATAGACGGCCGAACGTTGCGCGCCGGTGGTCGCGAGCGGGATGACGCGGCCGTCGCCCGTGAACGGCAGCGCGCCGGCGATGCTGGAGAACGCCAGCTGCACCTTGTTGCTCATCATGTCGGTATAGGACGCGCCGATGCCCTTATAGGGCACGTGCACGGCGTCGATGCCGGTGCGCGATTTCCACAATTCGGCGGCGAGATGCGGCGTGGTGCCGACGCCGGCGCTGGCATAGTTGAGCTTGCCCGGATTGGCCTTGCCGTAGGCGACCAGCTCGGCGTAGCTCTTGATGCCGAGTTGCGGCGCGACGACCAGCACTTCCGGCGACGAGCTCGTGATCGACAGCGGCACGATGTCCTTGAAAATGTCGTAGGGCATCGTTTTCTGCAGGATCGGATTGACGACGACCGCCGGATCCATCACCGCCATATTGTAACCGTCGGGCGCAGAATGGGCGACGTAATCGACGCCGACGATGCCGCCGGCGCCAGGCTTGTTCTCCGCCACCATGGTGGCATTGAGCGCCTCGCCGATCTTCTGCGCCAGCACGCGGCCGGCAAAGTCGGTAATGCCGCCCGGCCCGTAGGGAATGATCAGGTGCACGGGCCGATCGGGGAAATTCTGCGCATATGCCGGCAGGCTTGCGGCAAGCGCGAGCGTCGACCAGACGAGGGCGCGTGCTATCGGGCGGTTCATTCGGTTCTCCATTGTCGAAAGTTACTTTGCGCCGGCTGCACCGCCAGGTCAAAAGCCTACCGTGTCGCACCCTGCGCGATCAGTTCGACGAGTTTTGGCGGCGTAACCGGCATCTGCGCAATGCGTACATTGAACGGCGACAGCGCATCCTCGATGGCCGAGATGATCGCCGCGGCGGCCGGAATGACTCCGACCTCGCCGACGCCTTTGACGCCGAGGGGATTATGCGGCGACGGCGATTCCTTGTAGAGCGTCTCGAACGCCGGCACTTCGGTCGCGGTCGGCAGGAGATAATCGGCGAATGTGGTGGTCACCGGCTGGCCGGCATCGTCGTACCCCATCCATTCGAACATGGCATTGCCGATGCCGTGGGCGATGCCGCCGTGGACCTGGCCCTCGACGATCTGTGGGTTGACCCTGCGGCCGGAATCCTGGATCGCGACATAGCGCAGGATGCTGACGCCGCCGGTCTCGATATCGACTTCGACTTCGACGACGTGACAGGCATTCGAGTAGGCGAGCTGATCGACACGGAAAGTCGCATCCGCGGCGAGACCGGGATCGATGCCTTCCGGAAACGCATAACCCGGCGCGCCCTTGAGCACGCGCGCCAATTCGCCGAGTTTGACCGCAAGCTGCGGCGCGCCGACGACGCGTACTTCGCCGTCGACGATTTCGAGATCCTCTTCCGCCGCTTCGAGCATATGGCTGGCGAGCTTGCGCGCCTTGGCGGCGACGGCCTGCGACGCGATCAGCACTGACGAACCCGCGGTGACCGTCTGCCGGCTGGCGAAGCCGCCGAGGCCGAGCGGCGCGGCCGAGGTGTCGCCGGAAACCACCGTGACGTCCGCCGCCCGCACGCCGAACGCCTCGGCGCAGATTTGCGCGAGCGCCGTAGCGAGCCCTTGCCCCATCGCCGCAGCGCCAGTCGAAACCGTGATGCGTCCGGTCGGCGAAATTTTTACGCCGCCGAACTCGAACGGGCCGCGGCCGGTGCCCTTGATGCCATGCGCCAACCCGATACCGATATAGCGGCCTTGTGCACGCGCGGCGGCCTGGCGGCGCGGAAAATCGTCCCATGCCGTGGCGCGCAAAATATCCGCCTGGCAGCCGGGATAGTCGCCGCTGTCGTATTGCACCTGCTCGCCGGAGCGAGCTTTCAGCGGCTTGAGATACGGCATCTTCTCCGCCGGGATCAGATTGCGGCGGCGCAATTCGGCGCGCTCGATGCCCATCGCGCGCGCGAGGCTGTCCATCAGCCGCTCCATGGCGAAGGCCGCTTGCGGATAGCCGGCGCCGCGCACCGAGGAGACCGGCGCCTTGTTGGTATGGGTCGCGATCACGTCCATCGCCAGTGCCGGCACCATATAGGGGCCGCTCAGCGTGGTGGCGGAATTGTACGGGATGTTGACGTCTTGCAGCGCGTAAGCGCCGATGTCGTGAATCAGCCGACCGCGTATGCCGCGGATGCGGCCATCGGCGTCGGCCGCGATCTCGATCGACCAGTACTGATCGCGCTCCTGCGCCGCATTGGTGAAATGCTCGCGGCGGTCCTCGATCCATTTGACCGAACGGCGCAGCAAGGTCGCGGCAGCGACCGTGGCGACGTCTTCGGGATAGACGCACAGTTTTGGGCCAAACCCGCCGCCAACGTCGGGCGTGACGACGCGCAGCCGGCTTTCGTCGAGATCGATATAGTCGGCCAGCGCATTCTTCAGATCGTGGGCCTTTTGCGTCGAGGCCCACACTTGCATTTCGCGGTCGGAGATTTGCACCAGGATGCCGCGGCCTTCCATGGAATGGGCGGCGCCGCGGTGGACCCAAAGGTCCTCGTGCACGACATGGGCGGCCTTGGCGAATGCCGCGTCGCTGTCGCCATAGGCGACTTTGTAGGCGATCACCCGGTTCGTCGTCAGCTCGCGGCGCACGGTTGGCGCACGCTCGATCCGGCAATCGATCGCGGCCGGCAGCACGTCGTAATCGACCGCGACAAGTGCCGCGGCATCTTCGGCGATATAGCGGTCGTTCGCGACGACAATGGCGACCGGCTCGCCGACGAACGAAACCTCGCCGTCGGCCAGCGCGAACGGCCAGCTCTGGTCGAGCTTTGTGCCGGAATTCGAAATGCGCACCATACGCCGCTGCCGCAGCACCGGGGCGAGATCGTCTAGCGCGAGCACGGCAACGACGCCGGCTATCGCCCGCGCCACGTTCGCATCGATGTTGCGGATCAACGCGTGTGGATGCGGGCTGCGCACGAAGGCCGCGTGCAGCGCGCTGGGAGCGGGAATGTCATCGACGAAACGGGCACTGCCGGTCAGCAGCGAAAAATCCTCGAGCCGCGGGACGTTCGATCCGATCAGCTCGCTCACTGGCCCTCGCTCGAGATCGCCTTGGTGGCGCGGGCGATGACGTCCTTCGGCGTTTGATAGACTTCCGCCAGCATTGCATCGATCGCCGTCGAACTGACCGGGCGCACGTCGAAGCTGAGCTTTTGCGCTTCGGCGAGGAAGTCCGCGTCCTTCATGGTCGCGTCGAACGCCGCTATCAGCGCCGCTTTGCGGTCGGCGGGAATATCGGGCGGCGCCGTGAACGGCCGCGCCATGGCCTGGCTCACCAGAAGCAATTTGACGATTTGCAGCTGCTCGGGCGTCTTGGTCAGGTCGGTGGCGAGCGGCACCGACGAAATCTCCGGCTCCTTTTTCAGCGCCGCCTGGACGATGATGTTGACCGAATGACTGGTCAGCCATTCCGGATGGCGCGATTTTATGGTGCTCCACGATATGCCGCACAGGCCGTCGATCTCGCCACGCTCCATTGCCAGCACCGTGTCGTTGGTGCCGGGATAGCCGGAGACCAGCTGCGCCTTGGCGCCGAACACATTCTTGTACAGCAGCGTCCAGATGTCCGGATCGGCGCCGGCGCCCTCGCCGCCGAATTTCGACGGCTTGGTCAAAAAGTCGTCCCAAGTTTTGATCGGCGAAGTGTTCCAGGTGACGCAGATCGTGTTGTCGTCGGTGACGCTGCCGAGCCAGGTGAATTTGCGGCTGTCGAACTCGGCTTTATCGATCAGCGGCGAAATTCCCATGCTGCGCGAAAAGGTGCCGAACACGGAACCGTCTTTCGCGGCGACCGAATAGATAAAATTGGCGGAGCGCAGGCTGCCGGCGCCGGTCATCTGTTCCGGAACGATCGCGGGATTGCCGGGAATGTGCTTGCCAAAATAGCGGCCGAGCAGGCGCGCATAGGCGTCGTAGCCGCCGCCGACGCTATAGCCGATGACCAGCGTGACGTTGCGGCCCTTGTAAAAATCTTCGACGCCGGCGGCGCAGGCCAGACCGGCGAGAACGACGAGCACTAGGGCGCTCCCGATCGTTTTGCTATGGGCCATGGTCCCTCGCTGATGACGCCGAATGATACCTAATCTTTTCGGCCGCTGAACAGAGCGCGGACCTGTTGCCAGATGACGCGGGCAAGCAGCGTGAAGCCCGAGATCGGCTTGGCGGCCGGAAGCGGCGGCATTTCCGGTGGCGGCGATGGACGCGCGACGCTCGCCGGCATCGGCGCAGTGCGCAGCGGTGCCGCTATTCGCTCCGGCACGATCGGCGGCGATGGGACATCGGGAGTTGCAGCCGCCGGCTGCCGTTCAAGCTGCGCGCGCAGATTGCTCGCGAACTGGCCGATGATTTGTGACGCGGTCGCCTGGATCATGCCGACGCCGCGGCCGTATTGCGCCACCGCGCCGGACAGCATCAGGTCGGTGTGGATGAAAACGCGCGAGCCGATATCGGCCGGCTCGATGCGGAACGTGGCCGTGGCATTGGCCGAGCCGCGGCCCTTATCGTCGCTGCCTTGCGCCTTCACTCGCGCGCTGTGGTTGGCGTCATCGACATCCTCGAACTGCACGCGGCCGGCAAACGCCAACGCCACCGGACCGAGCCGCACGGCAATCTTGCCGCGAAAATTCTGCGCATCGATCACTTCGGTCAGCGCCGCGCCGGGCATACACGGCGCAATGCGCCGGATGTCCATCAGCACCGCCCAGGCTTGCGCCGGCGACAACGGAACGTCGAACGAATTGTCGAATTCCA
>JBAUYI010000427.1:0-2895 GCA_049584715.1 Xanthobacteraceae bacterium | reverse complement strand
CGACCACGTCGGCCTGGGCGAGGCCGGCGAGCGCGTCGAGCGTCAGCAGGCCGGGATCGCCCGGCCCGGAGCCGGCCAACCAGACGGTACCTGGCTCAAATACCGGAACGCCGGCGCGCCGCGCCGTTAAAGCGTCCCATGCGGTCATGGTGCGCTCCTTGGCTTGCCGTGGTGACGATCGTGGCGGCCGGGACTAAAGGGAAAGGCATGGCCAAGCAGCAACGCCCTCTGCGCCGCGGTTGGACCACCGGCACCTGTGCCGCGGCGGCGGCCAAGGCCGCCTTCACCGCGCTGGTGACCGGCGAATTCCCCGATCCGGTCGCGGTGACCTTGCCGCGCGGCGAGCGGCCGAGCTTTGCGCTCGCCCTGACACGGCAGGACGACAGTGCCGCGACCGCCGGCATCATCAAGGATGCCGGCGACGATCCGGATGTGACCCACGGCGCCTTGATCTGCGCGACCGTACGCGCAGGCCATAGCGGCGCCGGTGTGAGCTTTCGCGCCGGCGCGGGCGTCGGCACCGTGACCCGAGCCGGCCTTCCGGTGCCGCCTGGCGAACCCGCCATCAATCCGATGCCGCGCCGCATGATCCAGGACGCCATCGCCGAAGTGGCCAAAGGGGCGTCGTGCGCGGCCGACGCCGAGGTCGAAATCTCGATCCCCGGCGGCGAAGCGCTGGCGGCGAAAACGCTCAACGGCCGCCTCGGCATCGTGGGCGGATTGTCGATCCTCGGCACCACCGGCATCGTCGTGCCGTATTCGTGCTCGGCGTGGATCCATTCGATCCACAGCGGCATCGATGTCGCCCGCGCCGCCGGCTTGACGCATATCGCCGGCGCCACCGGTGCGAGCTCCGAGGTCGCGGCGCAAAAACTCTATGGCCTGCCGGAGATCGCGCTGATCGACATGGGCGATTTCGTCGGCGGCATGCTCAAATATTTGCGCCGCCATCCGGTGCCGCGCGTCACCATTGCCGGCGGTATCGCCAAGATGACAAAGCTCGCCCAGGGCCTCACCGATCTTCATTCCAGGCGCGGCGAAGTCGACTTCGCGACGCTCGCCGGATTTGCGTCGGCGGCGGGCGGCTCGGTCGATCTCTGCACAGGCATCAAGACGGCCAACACGGCGGCGGAAGCTTTTTCGCTGGCGCAATCCGAGAAAGTTGCGCTCGGCGACACCGTCGCGCGCGCGGCGCAGGCGACGGCGGCGCGCGTCGTTGCCGGCCGCGACATCGCCATCGAGATCGTGCTGTTCGATCGCGAGCAAAATCTTGTCGGCCGCGCGCAGTTCAAGTAGAGATATGCTCAAGCGGCGCCTCCACGGAACCGGCGCCGATAATCGGCATCATAGAGTGCGCTATCGCGAAAATTTTCCGCGGCGAGAGCGCGCCCGACCATGATCAGCGCCGTGCGCTCGATCTTTTCCGCCGCGACTTTGGCGGCGATATCGGCGAGCGTGCCGCGCAAAATGCGCTGTGTGGGCGAACTCGCTTGCACCACGACGGCCGCCGGACAGTCGGCACCGTAAAACGGCGTCAGCTCATCGGCGACCGTTTTGACGGCGTGGATCGCGAGATGGATGACAAGCGTCGCGCCGGTCTTGGCGAACGTCGCGAGCTTTTCGGTTTCTGGCATTCGCGAGGCGCGACCGGATACGCGCGTCAGCACCACGCTTTGCGCCACTTCGGGGACGGTGAGCTCACATTCAAGCGCCGCCGCCGCCGCCGCAAAAGCCGGCACGCCGGGCGTGAGCGTATAGGGAATGCGGTGCCGTTCGAGCCGGCGCAGCTGCTCGGCGAGCGCGCTATAGAGCGAGAGATCGCCGGAATGCAGCCGGGCCACGTCGAGATTTTTCTCGTGGGCCAACGTGAACTCGGCTTCGATTTCATCGAGCGACAGCGGCGCGGTATCCACAATACGTGCGCCGGGCGGACAGTGCGCCAGCAATTCGCGCGGCACGATCGATCCGGCGTAGAGGCAGACCGGACAGCGCGCGATCAGATCGCGGCCGCGCACCGTGATCAGGTCGGCCGCGCCCGGTCCGGCGCCGATGAAATGCACGGTCATGGTGCAGCTCCCGAAGCGGCGACAGCGCAGGTCGCGTCGCCCATGACGAGGCGAGGGCTGATGAGCCGCGCCGACGGTCCGGCTGCGGCAAGGGCTGCGGCCTCCGCGACCGAATGCACGCCGGTGAGCGCGAGCACGCGCCCGGATCGGGTCTCGGTGCGGTCGTTTGCCGCTTGCAATTCGGCTTCCGGAATCAGAACGAGATCGACACCGAGTTTTGCCGCGGCGGCAACGATTCCAGCTTCGCCGTGCTTTGCCGCGGTGGTGGCGATGCAGTCGAGCGCGTGCGCCGCAATGCCGGCGCGCTCAAGCGCGGCGCGGATCGCCGCCTCGATATCCGGCGCCGCCGCGCCCCGCCTGCAGCCGACGCCGGCAACGATCATGGTTTTGTCCAAATCCATTGCGTCACCGGCATCGCGGCGTGCCAGCCGGTTTTCTCGCCGATCGGATCGGCCCGCGAAATGGCGACGCGGATCAGCTTGCCGCCAAGCGCGGCGTGACGCGTCAAGAGCTGCGCCTCGCTGCCGAGCGTCACCGCATTGGCCACCAGGCGGCCGGCGGGTCGCAGCGCGCGGGTCGCGGCATCGAGCACGCCGGCTTCGCTCACGCCGCCGCCGATGAAAATGGCGTCGGGTGTCGGTAGCCCCGCGAGCGCGGCCGGCACGGCCTCCTCCACGATCTCAAGGCCGGGAACGCCGAACGCCGCGGCGTTGCGGCGGATGCGCGCCGCGCGATCCGCGTGCCGTTCGATGGCGACGGCGCGCAGCGACGGATCGGCCAGCATCCATTCGATGGCGACCGAGCCCGAGCCGGCGCCGATGTCCCAGAG
>JBAUYI010000426.1:0-7603 GCA_049584715.1 Xanthobacteraceae bacterium | reverse complement strand
ACGAGGTGCTGATCAAGGTCCGCGCCTCGAGCCTCAACCGCGCCGATACATTGGTCGCCGCCGGCATCCAGCATGGTCCCGTCGGCGGCATCGGCGCGCGGATCGGCCTGGAGTGCTCCGGCGAGGTCGAGGCGGTCGGCAGCGAGGTCAAAGACTTCAAGGCCGGCGACCGGGTCATGGGCTCGGCGCCGGGCGGCTTTGCCGAATATGCCGTCACCGATGCCGGGCGGGTGAATCGCATTCCCGGCAACAACATGACCTACGAGCAGGCGGCGTGTTTCCCGGTCGCGCTGCAAACCATGCACAACGCCGTCGTTACGGCCGGGCGATTGAAACGCGGCGAGACGCTGCTCATCCAGGGCGCCAGCTCCGGCGTCGGCCTGATGGGCATGCAGATCAGCAAGCTGATGGGCGCGTCGCTGGTCTTAGGCACCTCGACCAACGCCAAGCGCCGCGCCGGGCTCAAGGACTACGGCTGCGACGTCGCCATCGACACCAGCAAGCCGGATTGGCCGGAGGACGTCAAAAAAGCCACCGGCGGCAAGGGCGTCAACCTGATCGTCGACATGGTGTCGGCGCCGGTCGCGATCGGCAATCTCGAGGCGTGCGCGCTGCTCGGCCGTATCGTCAATGTCGGCCGGCTCGGCGGCACCAAGGGCGAGTTCAATTTCGACATGCATGCGTTGAAGCGCATCGACTATATCGGCGTCACCTTCCGCACCCGCACGCCCGAGGAAGTGCGCGAGATCGTCAAGGCCATGCGCGCCGATCTGTGGCCGGCGGTGGAGGCCGGCACGCTCACGCTGCCGATCTACAAGACCTTCAAGCTTAACGACATCGTCGAGGCGCTGTCGGTGATGACCGCCAACCAGCACTTCGGCAAGATCGTGATCAGCGTTTCGTGAATCGCCAGAGCATGATCCCGAAAAGTGGAACCCGGTTTTCGGAAAAGATCATGCTCAAAAACAAAGTCCGGGCAATTGTGACAGTCTGGTTTCTTTATCCACCAATGCGGGCTTGCCCGGCTTGCCGGGTTTGCGCCCGTCCGGCATTAATTTGTCATGACTGATTCGGCGAAACGCCGTGCTCCAATCCTGGCCGCCGGCGGCATCGTGCTGCGCGGCAAGGTCAGGCCGCGTTTTGCCGTCGTGCGTCTGCGCCGAGAGAAGGCCTGGGTGCTGCCGAAAGGCAAGCTCTATCCGCGCGAGCATCCGCGCGACGCCGCCAAGCGCGAGGTGCTGGAGGAGACCGGGCACGATGTCTCCGTGCATGAATTTCTCGGCTCGGTGTCGTACGTGGTCGAGGGCAAGCTCAAGATCGTGCAATTCTGGCTGATGCGCGCCACCGGCGCGCCGGTTCACGAGCTCAACGACGACGTCAAGGCAGTGAAGTGGCTGCCGTTGCGGCAAGCCATCGACACGTTGACCCGCCCGCATGAAAAAGTTTTCCTCACCCATGTCGGGCCGATTGCGCTCAAGGCGGTCAAGAAATCCCGGCGCGCGAAACCGCCGCGTTCGGCCGGCAGACGGCGGGGCCAAGGCGCGCTCATTGCCCCGGTCGAACACGTGATCGCGTTCGACTACGAAAAGACCCGGCCCAACGTCGTCAAAGCGCTGAGCCATTGGGTCGGCCGCGCCACGCATCCGGCGGTGCGTCGGGCGGGTTGATCACGTATTCGCTTCGGCTTGCGCGCTGCGCAGGCGCTTGATCGCCAGGCGGACGTTCGGATCGAGTCCGGCGCCGCCTGAGTTCAGATGCGCGAAGATTGCCGCCCCGCGGCGGTCTTCTTCTCTCCACGATGTCAAACAGCAACTCGTTCTCGCGATGCACCTGCATCCGAGTCGTTCTTCAAGCTCCGCAAAACCCTTCGCTCTCCGCACCGATCTTCGTCAGAGAATGCCGGCGGTGGTTGCAGGTCACCTCACGATCCGTGCTTTAAGCCATGAAAGAAGAAAAGGAAGCGGAACGCCGAAAGACGCTGATCCGTATCCTCCGCACTTGCGTGCGGCGCGCCCTTTGCAAAGGGCGCTCGCCTCTCGGCGTTCCACCACGGCTCCTGCCTAAGGGACTATTCATCCCAAAGGCGCAACTCGGGCCAGGCTTCGTGCGGGGGACGCCACGCGGCGGGGTTTCCCGCCGGCATCGTCCCGCACTTCCAGCGATGCACCTCGCGCGCCGGTCATAGTGCCGGCAGGCTGATGCCCGAGTTGCCCGGGAGTGGCGGTGACGAACCGCCACGCGCGGGCACCGCTCCCGATTTGCACCAGACGGGGTCACCGGCTGATGTCCTTTCACGACAAGCGGGAATGAGCGCGTTTCAATCTTTTGCAGCAATGAATGTCAACAAAATTGCCGATGCGCCCGCATGATTTCGTCCAAGCCATTGTTGAATAATGCGAAGTCTGAGAAACAAAAAGTTTCACGGCGGCGTGCGTATTGACTTGGCCGACAAAAAGACACCGTCACTCGAAAAAGATTCGCAAAATCGCAGTTGTGCCCGACAATAAGGGGCTTTCTACGATTTTTTGCCGGGCGAAGGCGGCACATCAAGCAGCCAGCGCGCAAGAGCGACAGCGAGCAGCGCGCCGCCAATCTGGGCGGCGATAAAGGCAAGCACGCCTCCCGGCGCGATGCCCGCATAGGTATCCGAAAGAGCGCGAGCGATGGTTACGGCGGGATTGGCGAACGACGTCGACGCGGTGAACCAATAGGCGGCCGTGATGTAGAGACCGATGGCGTACGCCGAGCGCGTCGCCAGGATCGTCAGCAACAACCCGAACGTGGCGACGCCTTCCGCGAGCCACTGTCCGACGCCCGTGCGGATCGTCGCCGACACTTGCCACAACGGCAGCTCAAACATCGCGTGCGCCGCGAGCACGCCGACAATGCCGCCGACAATTTGAGCCGCGATGTACATGGCCGCAATGCCCGGCGGCAATTCGCGGCGCAACGCCAGTGCAATGCTGACCGCGGGATTGAAATGCGCCCCGGATATCGGAGAGAAGGCGAGGATTAACACCGTTAAAATTGCGCCGGTCGGAATCGTATTGCACAAAAGCGCCAGCGCGCCGTTACCCCCGGCGAGCTTTGCGGCCATGATGCCGGAGCCGACCACCGCTGCGAGCAGAAATGCCGTCCCCAAGCACTCGGCCGCGACACGCTGCGGGAGCTGTGCCATCAGGTCGGCTCGGTCGCCTTTGCGGCGGATCCCAGGCGGCCGATCTCCTTCAGCTTCGCTTGCAAGCTGAGTTGATCGAGCGAGCGCAGCGGCAACGCGGTGAATATGCCGATGCGCTGCTGCAACATGCGATAAGCATCCTTGAACGCGAGCGCGATCTCGGCCGGATTGCCCTTGGCTTCGGCCGGATCGGGAATGCCCCAATGGGCCGTCATCGGCTGGCCCGGCCACACCGGGCAGGTTTCGCCGGCGGCGTTGTCGCAAACCGTAAAGGCAAAATCGAGCGACGGCGCGCCGGGCTTGGCAAATTCATTCCATGACTTCGAGCGAAAGCCCGACGTGTCATAGCCGAGACCCTGCAACAGCCGAATGGTTTCCGGGTGAACTTGCCCTCTCGGCTGACTGCCCGCGCTGTAGGCGCAAAATTTGCCGGCGCCCAGCTTGTTCAAGATGGCCTCCGCCATGATCGAGCGGGCCGAATTGCCGGTGCAAAGGAACAGAACGTTGTAGGCATGGTCGGCCACGGCACGTCACGCAACCGGGCAACCGCACGCGGCTGGCGCTGGCGCGACTTCCAGCACACGGCACGACCTCTCGTGCGCAACGCGCGCCTCGCGCTCGCCGGTGCCGTCCCCGTAGTTGGTGCTCTCTCCGCTGGTGAGAAACGTTTCCCACGAAATGCCGGCCGGATCGTCGATCCATGATTTTTCCGACTTGGCGTAGCAGCAACTGGTTCGCCCTTGCTCGATCACGTTGCCGCCGGCCTTGTGCAGTCGCGCGTAAATCTCTTTCAGCTCGTCTTTGTCCTCGACCTGGATGCCGAGATGATCGAGACCGGCCTGCCGACCGCGGGTAGAGATGGCGAAATTCACGCGCGGATCATCGAGCATCCACTTCGCGTAATCCGCCTTCGTGACCGACGGCTGCGCCGCGAACAATGCCGAATAGAAGCCGATTGCGTGCTCGAGATCGTCGACGGCGACGTGCACGTGCAGGCGTTTCATGGCTGGACTCCTTCAAGCTGAAACTTTGGTGCGCCTCGCGCGCACGGGTTTGCAGACCGGCGCCGGCACACACGCTTCGGCCTCCCCCTGGCAGCAATTTTCGGTGAGGAAGGCGAGCAGTCCGTTCATGGTCTCGAAGCGCGCCGCGTAGATCATCGAGCGGCCCTCGCGACGTACCGTGACCAATCCGGCGTCGCGGAGCCGGTCAAAGTGAAACGTCAACGTGTTTGGCGCGAGGTCGAGCTCTTCGGCCACGCGACCGGCAGGCATCCCTTCCGGTCCGGCCTGGACAAGCAGGCGATAGACATCAAGACGATTGTCTTGAGCGAGAGCGGCCAAAGCCGCCACGGCGTCGGGCTTTTTCATATTTCGATAGATATTGAAATGTTATTCGCGAGTCAAGACATATTTCGATAAATACTGAAATGATGCGTGTGCCGCCTGCGATGCGAAACGAAGCAGATTTGCCGAGGTGATCGGTCAATTCTAAAACCGGATCGTCGGCGTCACGCGTCCTCGGCGATGACGTCGTGGAACTTGCCGTAGTCGATCAACAGCCGGCCTTGCTGCGAAATGCTGGTGATGTCCTGGTAGCGATGCTGCCACCGGATATCGGTGTGATAATAGAGCTTCCGCGCGTGCAGACTCTGCGCCGAGCTGTCATCGACGCCGCTGATATTGAGCACCAATGCCGCATCGGTCTTGTCGAGCTCCTCGGTCGTGACGCCGAACAGCGCGCTGTTTTCGTCGATCTTGTGCAGGAGCGTCCAGCTCAGCGCGAACATCGGATGCTCCTGGCGCTCGAGCTTCAATTCGTGGAATCGCCGCAGCTGATGACCCTCCGCGGTATATTCCAGGCGAACCAGCCAGAGCCGCGCGGTCGCCTGCGACATGGTGTTGTTGCGCGCATTGGCGACCCGCATCATCAGGGTCGGCTGGCCCTGATGCGCGCCAACCACCGGATAGTCAGCGAAGACGAAGCGGGCGCGCGGCCGCGAGAAGCGGGCGAAGATCAGGCCCGTCATTACCGCGAGGAAGCTCATGCCGGTGAAGATTTCGATGGTGGCGATGAGGTGGCCGTAATTGGTCTGCGGGTGCATGTCGCCGTAGCCGACCGTCGCCAGCGTCTCGATCGAGAAATAGAACAGGCTCAGCGGCAGCGGCAGCTCGGGGGAAACATTGGCGATCGGGTCATGGCCCAGCCAGAACAAGAGCCCGAACACGGTGTTGAGAACGATAAAGATCAGCGCCGCGCTGGCGAAGAACCCCGGCCAGTGCACCGTCATCGAGCGATGATAGAGATCGGTCCAAAAGCCGCCCGGCGCGCCGCGCGATTCCATCTCGCGGGTGCCGATGCGGATGACGTGCGATCGGCGCTCGGCAGGCGCCCGCCGCGATGTTACCGGTGCGTCGTCTGACAATCCGCAATGCCCCTTCTGTGTTCGTCATGCCCGCACTTGTTGCGGGCATCCACGTCTTTGCTCCGATCCGATTAAAGACGTGGGTGGCCGGAACAAGTCCGGCCACGACGCTGCGTCACGCTGTCGCCTTTACGGCGGCATGGTTTTTGAGCCGCGGATAGACGCGGCGCGCATTGTCTTCGAAAATCTTCTTGCGGTCGGCGTCGCTGATCGGTGCCTTGTCGACATAACGTTTGGTATCGTCGAAGCCGAAGCCGGTCCGCGGATCGTTGCCCTTCACTGCGCCGACCATCTCGGACGCAAACAGGATGTTGTCGATCGGCACCACTTTGGTGAGCAGATCGATGCCCGGCTGGTGATAGACGCAGGTGTCGAAATAGATGTTATTGCCCATGATCTCGGCCAGCTCCGGCTTGCCGTTGTTGAGCGCGATGCCGCGGAAGCGGCCCCAATGGAACGGCACCGCGCCGCCGCCATGGGGGATGATGAATTTCAGCTTGGGAAAGGTTTTGAACAGGTCGGACAAGAGGACCTGCATGAACACCATGGTGTCGGCGTTGAGATAATACGAGCCGGTGGTGTGCATCGCCGGATTGCAGCAGCCGGAGACGTGGATCATGCACGGCACGTCGAGATCGATCATCTTCTCGTAGAGCGGGAACCACGACTTGTCGGTCATCGGCGGTGAATTGAAATAACCGCCGGACGGATCCGGATTGAGGTTGCAGCCGACGAAGCCCATTTTCACGCAGCGCTCGAGCTCGGCGGCGCTATGGGCCGGGTCGGCACCCGGCGATTGCGGCAACTGGCAGACGCCGATGAAGTTCTTGGGATAGAGCGACACCACGCGCGCGATCAGGTCGTTGCAGATCTGCGACCATTCCAGGCTGACGCTTTCGTCGCCGACATGATGGCCCATGCCGGAGGCGCGCGGCGAGAAGATGGTGACATCGGTGCCGCGGTCGCGCTGCAGCTTGAGCTGGTTCTGCTCGATGCTTTCGCGGATTTCGTCGTCGGGCATTTTGAGCGCGGCGCGCGTCGGCATCGCCGTCTTGTCTTTTGCGTTAGCGGCTGCGGTCTGCTCCTTGCGGAAGCGGTGCAAATCCTTGGGCTCAGTGGTGTAGTGGCCGTGGCAATCGATAATCATGGTACCGCCGCTGCGTGGGTTTGAAGGTTCGGCCGGGATGCTACGGGGCGTGGTGGGATTGTCAAACCGGGGCCGGCGTCACTGGATATAAGCACGCCGCGACGGCGGAACGTCCCTTAAATTGCACGGTCGACGAGGAGCGCAGAGAGAAATTGAAGTCAAGGATGCCTTTGGCACCGCCAGAGGCGGCGGCCCTTCGGGCTGTCCTTGACTTCAATTTCTCTCTGCGCTGCGTTTAGCCGTGCAATTTAAGGGAAGGTGGCTGCAAAGCAGCAATCGTACTTTCCGTCATTGCGAGGAGCGAAGCGACCAAGCAATCCAGCTTCGGTCGCGTCGCTCCCGGATTGCTTTGCTTCACTCGCAATGAGCGGTGTGACCCGCTAGGATACCCCCGCAAAAAAGGAGACCAAGGAATGGCCGATCTACCGCGTCTCAACGGCGTCATCCGCGCACTCGAAGCGGGCCAACATACCTTGACCTGCTTCGCGCCGGCCGAGATCAACAGCGCCGTGGCGATGAGCACGTCAAAATTCGACGGTTGCGTGTTCGAGATGGAGCACAATCCGTGGGACGGAAGGCTGTTGCGGGATTGCCTGCAATACATGTTCAACCGCGCGCAGATCGCCAAAGCCGCGTCCCTGGTCCCGGGCGTGACGCCGATGGTGCGCATCCCTGTCAACGGCGTCGAAATGGCGCAATGGCAGGCCAAGCAGGCCCTCGACATGGGTTGCTACGGCATCGTGTTTCCGCATATTTCGACCGTCGCGGAAGCCGCCAATGCGGTCGGCGCCTGCCGCTATCCGCGGCTCAAAGGCGCAAGCCTCTACGAGCCCCCCGGCATTCGCGGCGACGG
>JBAUYI010000425.1:0-9521 GCA_049584715.1 Xanthobacteraceae bacterium | reverse complement strand
CTGGAGCCTCACTAAAGCGCAAAATCAGCGCATACAATGACGGTCGATTATTTGATCGCACCGTTGCGAGTGACAAGGACGGGAACCTGACTACCACAGATGTCGTTCTGTCCCGATCAGGATCGATGAACAAACGCACACGGTCCCGGAGTGCTCAGGGTCGAGAATGCCTGGCGCTTACCAAGGTTGATGAGGACCGTAAAGTAACTGTCAAAACATTGGACGCGCTAAATGGCGTCACAACGCGAATGGAACGTGTTAGTCGACCGCAAGCCAACGGCACAATCGAGGTTGAATCCAAATATTGGGGAGCAAAGGGCGACACTAAGCGCACCAAAGAAATCTTGGACGCGTCAGGGAGCAAAATTCACTGACATTAACGAGCGTCTTTCCCACCTGCTAACCTTTCGCGCAATGACGGTTTTTCACCCGCGCCGACATTTGAAAACTCCGACATGAAGGAGAGCTCACGTCCCACAGATACCCTGCGCCTTTTAGTAGTAGACGATTTGGTGCCGAATCCCCAATTCGGTTACGGTTACCCTCGAAGTTTTAATATCCTCCGACATCTTGCTAAGTCGGGCATCTCAGTGACCTTTTATCCACTACAAAGCAGTCGCAGAAATGAGCCGGCCGCGACTGTTTTGGAGACTTTTGGGCTTGAGATCGCCCGTGGTCAGACGGAGGCGTCAGGCAATTTCGATTCATTCCTAACCGAAAGAATCGAGCAATTCGATGCGATATGGGTGAGTCGTTTGAAGAACCTCAAGACAGTTTTATGGGCCCGCGAAAAAACATCGGCAACTAAACTGCTCATTTACGACGCCGAAGCCCTCAACGCACCCCGGGAAATTCAGCGTCTGCGTTTGGAGGGAAACCTCATTCCCAACCATATAGAAACAAGGATGCAAACCGACGAGATCGATCTTATGCGAGCTGCAGATGTTGTTGTATCAGTTTCCCAACAAGAAGCTGCTGTGTTGCGTGACGCAGGCATTGCGCCGGTTTTTGTTCTTGGACATGCCATCGATGTTGCTGTTGATATTCCCCCATTTGAACACCGACGCGACATTTTATTTTTCGGTGGCTTCTATGGTCCGACGCCGAACAAAGATGCCGTACTTTACTTCCTCCGCGAAATCTTTCCTTTGATCCGCAAGCGTATCGACGCACAATTCTTCGTCGCGGGATACCGTTCCCAAGAAGAATTTCGGCACCTCATGGATTTTCTTCCCGACAACGTTTCTATCATGGGCACCATTGATTGCGCGCGAGACCTATTTGATAAAGTTCGCGTATTTGTCGTACCGACACGCTGGGCAGCGGGCATCCCGTATAAATTGCACGAAGCATTTGCGCATGGCTTGCCCTCCGTAGTGACGCCCTTGATTGCAGATCAGATCGGGAGAGAAGACGATGCCGTATTAATTGGCAACAGCCCAGCTGCTTTTGCGGAGCAAGTCTGCGCGCTTTATAACGATCCCGGCCTGTGGAACACACTTCAGCTCCGCGGGCTTGCTAAAGCCAGCCGCGAGTGTTCGGTAAAGGCCTCGTCAAATACCATGGAGTCTATAATATCTTGCGTGGCCGATAAAATCGTCGTTCATTCGAAATGAGGCATCACGAATGATCATTGCTACAATCGCGTGCACCAATTATCTTCCAAAAGCGATGTTCTTGGCCAAAACTGCGCGGATGCATCATCCCCACGCCACCATCGCTTTATGCATTCTGGAAAAGATACTACCGCGCCCCGCATTGGAATGTAAATTGTTTGATGATGTATTTCTTGCGGCAGACCTCGGCTATGAGAATTTCGACGCCTATATTTTTCGCCACAACCTCACAGAGGCGTGCACCGCAATCAAGGCAAAGCTTCTGAGCTTTTTGTTTGAACGACATCCCAACGAAGAGCTAGTTGTCTTTCTGGATCCGGACATTTGGATATTCAGTCCTTTAAACGAGATATTTTTGAATTCCACGTTCGACGTTGCGGTAACGCCGCATCACCTTGAAGACGAAACGACGCTCGAAGCAACCAAGGACAATGTTTTTAGAACGCTCCAGTGTGGAGTATTTAATTTGGGGTTTCTTGCTATTCGAAGGTCGGAAGTTGCGTTTGATTTTCTGAAATGGTGGGATAGAAAACTAAGGATGTTCTGTTACGTGGATTTCTCGCGGGGCTTATTTATTGATCAAAAATGGATCGATCTTGCGATTATCTTTTTTGATTTACATATACTGAGGCATCCGGGTTACAATGTCGCGAATTGGAACATTTCTAAGAGGATCTTGAGTTACTCGGGACCGGAGCTTCTAGTCAACCGCGAACCATTGCGATTTATACATTTTTCGGGAATCGATTCGGGGCGCGATCTTCGCATCTTCCATAGGTACGCCCCAGATCCGAATGCAATCATTCACAAACTTCGCAAAGAATACAAATGCCACGTCAAATCCATGGACCAAAATTCTCTTGCGCAAGAATCGTGGAGCTATGACTTTTATGAAACGGGCGAGCGCATCATGCTCGAAGCGAGAATCGCTTGCCGCAACAATCCGAAACTGCTTGTACTTTACCCACGACCCTTTAGTGAAGGCAATGAAGCGTTCAACTCAATTGGGTGGTGATGATGGTTCCGGAATGCCCTCCTCGGTTTCCCAAACTTCATAATATATCATGGATTATGGGATGCGGGCGAACAGGCTCCACTTGGTTGCTCGAACTACTTTCATCTTTTCCCAAAATCATTACCTGGAATGAGCCATATTTCGGCACTTTCGTTTCACATCTCTGGACTACCCCGAAGGATGTCAACAGAGTTGAGTCTTTTTTTTATTCACAGTTTGAGCAAACATGGACAAATGGGTTATCGAACCTGCTGCAAGAAATGTCTAGGGTTCGCTTTTCCTCAGCCGAAGCCGATGATCGCTTGGTTATCAAAGAGGTCAACGCACCGCAAATCGCGCCCTATATATCGCAAGTTGCTCCCGGGTCGAAATATATTCTGCTGGTTCGCGATCCATACGACGTTTTGGATTCCTATTTGGACATGCAGCGTCCTGGTGCGTGGAATGAGGAATTCAGCAAGGGACTTCGCGGGACAAATGTAGTGAGACAGACCTGTTATCACATTCAACAATTACTCGACACGGCGGTTGGCGGCTTTGACTGCCACCCGCCAACGGATCGAATGAGGATTTCATACGAGGAACTTCACGAGCATACTCAAGAAACGCTGATGACGGTTTGCAATTTCCTTGGTCTCTCAATTTCGGAACCGATTCTCAAGTCAGCAATTCAAAAAAATCTATTTATTCATCATCCTGTCAACGGACCGGGACAGTTTCGTCGACTTGGATTTGTCGGAAGCTGGCGAGTTTCAGACCATTTCAACGACACAGTACTAAATGATGCGGCAGAAGTTCTCGGTGACCTTCGGCGCCGTCTGGGTTACGGTTGACCGGGGCGCGCCAGCAGGCTCCCTTGGTGTGGACAACGCGATGCGGCGAGCCTTGCAGCAACGCAACGTTCACCGCTCGACCACTCCGTAATCGCGCGGGCTTTTGACTTTCTGATGAAAGCGAAGTTTTCGCGCATATTCGCGCGGGTCTTTCGGCCGCACCATGGCGCCCGGCGGCACGTCGAGCCAGTCGACCAGCCGGGTGAGCAGAAAACGCACCGAGGCGCCGCGCGCTAAGAGCGGCAGCTTCTCCCATTCTTCCGCGGAAAACGGCCGCGTCTTGGTGTAGCTCGCGAGCAGCGCGCGGCCTTTTGTGACGTTGTAGGAATGATCGTTCTCAAAGCACCAGGCGTTGAGACAGATGGCGACGTCGTAGGCGAGCGTGTCGGTGCAGGCGAAGTAAAAATCGATCAGCCCGGACAACCGGTCACCGAGGAAAAACACGTTGTCGGGAAACAGATCGGCGTGGATGACGCCCTGCGGCAGGCCATGCGGCCAGTCGCGCTCAAGCACGTCGAGCTCGGCCGAAACCAGCGTATCGATATTGCGCTCGACCTTGTGGGCGCGCTCGCGGCAGCCGTCGTAGAGCGCGCGCCAGCCGGCAACCGACAGCGCGTTGTCGCGGCGCATGGCAAAATCGCTGCCGGCGAGATGCAGCCGCGCCAGCGCCTCGCCCAGAGCCGCGCAATGCGCCGCGCTCGGCCGGCGGATCCACAAGCCGTCGAGAAAGGTGACCATGGCCGCCGGCCGGCCGGCAAGCTTGCCGAGCGTCTTGCCGGTTTTGGTCTTCACCGGCTGCGGGCAGGTGATGCCGCGGCTCGCCAGGTGCTCCATCAATCCTAAGAAGAACGGCAGGTCGCGCTCGGCGACGCGGCGCTCGTAGAGCGTCAGGATGAAATTGCCGGTGCTGGTATGGACCAAAAAATTCGAGTTCTCGACGCCTTCCGCGATGCCCTTATAGGACAATAGTTCGCCGACATCGTAGCCGGCGAGGAAGCGGGCAAGGTCTTCCGCCGCGACATCGGTGTAAACCGCCATAAAGAATCTCCAGACCTCGCGGCTAGCGCGCAGCCCACACCGTCGTCAAGATGAATTGCAAGATGAATTCATTGCCTCAAGAGCTTTTGCCGGCGAGGAAAGCGGAAAACCGCGCATAAAGGTCGGCCGTTTCCGCACCCCCATCGCGATAAATCACCGGCGCCAGCGTGCGGCCCTCGGAGTGAGCGAGGCGAAACGCCATGTAGCGGTACTGCTCCGGATATTGCGCGGTATTGGCCGCGGCGAACAGGTCGTCGAAGGCGGCCGACGGCTCGACCGGATCGAGCCGGTCGCGCTCATAGATCGCGGCGCGCTCGGCGATGAGCCAGCCGCCGGAACGGCGCTCGAGCCGGTCAAGAAAGCGCGAGCAGGAGGTGAGATCGACATCGATGCCGTTGAATTTTTGCCGCACCCGGATGACGACGCTGGTCTCGGCTGTGGCGCGATTGCCGTTGAGTTTTATGGTCGGCGAGAACAGATGATGCCGCGACCAGGTATGGCCGGCGTTGAACGCGGCACGGCAGCGCTCGACGAACTGCTCGAACGGGCCGCGGAACCAGGACACGGAAATGTGCCCGTCGGGCGTGAACGTCGCGCGCAAATCTTTCCACTTGCCTTGGTCGCGGGCGACGCCCCAGGCCTGGATCAATTCCGCGCAGGCGATCTTGTCGGCGAGGATCGTTGTGCTGTCGGCCAAGCTTCGTCTCCTCCACTTTCGCAAACGATAGAACGATCCCGGTACCTGCACCAGCATGTCGTCATCCGTGAAGGCGGATGATCCAGTATTCACGAATCCATGTTGCCAATCCGCGCGCTCGGTGATTACTGGGTGCCCCGCATTCGCGGGGCATGACACGGAACTAACGATGAAAGCGATCGTCATCCACGAATACGGGCCGCCCGACGTTCTACGCTACCAGGACCTTCCTGACCCAGTGCCGCGCCAGGGCGAGATCCGCATCAAGGTGCATGCCGCGACCGTCAATCGCGTGCTCGATGTCAGCCTGCGCGCCGGCCGCGAGCAGTATCGCGGCCCGGTGCTGCCGCTCATTCCCGGCGTCGATTGCGCCGGCATCGTCGATGCCGTCGGCCCGCAAGTGAGCCGCTGGCACGTCGGCGACCGCATCTCAGCGGCCGGCGTCATGCCGCTCGATATCTGCGCCGAGGACGGTAGCGGCTATGACGGGCCGCAAGGCATGATGGGCATCAAGCGGCCGGGCGGCTTTGCCGAGCTCGTCGCCGTGCCGGCCTGCGCCGGCGTTTCCATTCCGCAAAACCTCGACTTTCATCGCGCCGCCGTAGTCATGCGTCACGTGCCGACGGCTTGGAATCTGCTCATGCACGTCGCCGAGCTGAAATACGGCGAGACCGTGCTGATCATGGGTGCCGGCGGCAATCTCGGCTCCATCGGCATCCAGATCGCCAAGAACGTGATCGGCGCGCACGTGATCGCCGCGGCCGGCTCCGACGAGCGCACGACGCTCGGCAAAAGGCTTGGCGCCGACTACGCGATCAATTACACGACGCACGACATCTACGACGAGGTGATGAAGATCACCGGCGGCAAAGGCGTCGACGTGCTTTACGACAACATCGCCAATCCCAAGGTGCTGCCGACCGCATTCCGCGCCATCGGCATGGACGGCCGCCTGGTCACCGCGGGCGCTCACGCCGGACCCAACGTGTCGATCGATTTCTCGCACCTCTACCACAAGCGCATCACGATAAAGGGCCGGCCCGGCTACACGCCGTCCGACCTGCCACACTGCCTGGAAGCCGCCGCGGCCGGAAAGGTCGTTCCGCAGATCGAGCGCATATTGCCGCTGTCGCGCGCCGCCGACGCGCATCGCATGGTCGAAGCGCATGAGGGCCAGGGCAAGATCGTGCTCGATCCGACGCTTGGGTGATTCTTTTCGACGCGTTGTCACCCGACCTGGCGACCGTGACGCGCAGGCGCCAGCGATCGCTAGCCGAAGAACCGCTGCCGAAAGATTTGCCAAACGGCCGACACGCCAATGATGTCGTAGGCGACAAAGTGCCAGCGACCGAACAGCCATGTCAGGACACTAAAGCCGAAAAAGCCGATCAGCCCCAACTCAATGCCGGCAACCAGGATCAGAATGAGCGAGAAGAAATCGACCGGCGCCCGCCAAAATCCATCAGACATAGTGCCCCCAAACTATTGTCGCGCGACTATACGCGCAACACGCGATTGTCAAATGACTTCAACTCGCGATTTGTTTGATCGGATTTCAGATATAGCGTTCGCCGCAGCAGCAGCAAACAAAAATAATTTTTGTCTTATGCGTCGTCGACCGGCTCGGTAGCGCGCACCGCTGGCCGCGCCGCGAATGTAGCGTGCCAGGTGGCGATGCGGGAATGATCTTTCCGCCAATCCTCGTCCGAATAGCGAAAATCGAGATAGCTGAGCGCGCAGCCGATGGCGATGTGGCCGATGC
Source organism: Xanthobacteraceae bacterium (assembly GCA_049584715.1). Lineage (GTDB taxonomy): Bacteria > Pseudomonadota > Alphaproteobacteria > Rhizobiales > Xanthobacteraceae > BOG-931. Next base: position 2,560 of record JBAUYI010000425.1, on the reverse strand, counting down.
CGAATGGCGTCGCCGCGAGCGCGTCGGCCTCTTGTTCGAGGCTTTTCAGGACCGCCGCCTTGCGCACGGCGGCGCTCGCTTTGTGCGCATCGGATGGATTGGCGCGCATACGCTCGTCACGCAGCAGCACCAGCATGTCCAAAAACCCGTCACCGAGCGCCTGCCGGCGCAGCGCCGCGAGCCGCGCCTTGGGCTCGGCCGGATGCAGTTTTGGCGCGCCGTCGAGGCCGTCGAGATAGTCGCAAATCACCGGCGAATCGTAGATCACCGTGCCGTCGTCGAGCACCAGCGTCGGAATCTTCGACAGCGGATTGTCCCGCATCAGTTCCGCATGAGGCTTGGTCGTGGCCGCGACCGTACGCACGCAGGTGATGCGGTCGGCAAGGCCAAGCTCATGGACCACCACCATGACCTTGCGGACGAACGGCGAGCGTGGCGACCAGTGCAATTTCATCGGCGATCCCGGCGTTGACATTCGCAGCTCTTGCATTCTGTATCATCGCCGACCGACGATCCATACCGCCAACCTCGGATATCCGCCATGGACTACGACCCGCGCAGCGAGCCGCACAATCTCGCCCACGACCCGACCACCTCGCTCGTGGTGCCGCGGCCGATCGGCTGGATCTCTACCATCAGCCCGACCGGCGTGGTCAATCTCGCGCCTTACAGCTACTTCAATCTGTGCGCCAGCAATCCGCCCTTCGTCATGTTCGCCTCGAACACCCGCAAGCACAGCCAGAACTATGCCCAGAGCGGCGGCGAGTTCGTATTCAACCTGGCAACCTATGAGTTGCGAAACGCGATGAACATCTCCGGCGGCGATTATCCCGAAGGCGTCAGCGAACCGGAGCTGGCCAAGCTGGAGATGGCGCCGTCGCGCTTCGTCAAGCCGCCGCGAGTCGCCAAATCGCCGATCGCGCTGGAATGCGTCTATGCGCAAACGGTGTCGCTCAGGAGCGGCAACGGCAAGCTGCACAAATACGAGGTGGTGATCGGCGAAGTGGTCAACGTCCATGTCGACGACGCGGTCATCGTCGGCGGCATGATCGACATGACGCTGATCCGCCCGATCGCGCGGCTCGGCTATCGCGGCGATTACACGGTGGTCGACAATATTTTCGAGATGCGGCGAGTCTAGGGCGTGACGGCCGTGGCAGCGCATAAAACCGCGCGGGCGGCGCTTGTCTGCCTCGGGCTTTTCTTCGCGCCAGCCATTGCCAATAGTCAGCCCGCGGTCCTTAATGCTTCGCAGTCGGATGCGCTGCACGCCTACAACGATGCGCTCAGTCGCTTCAAATCGATCCTCGAGCAGCGGCGCGCGCAGATCAACGCCCATCAACCGCTGCCGAATTTGCCCGGACAGGCGCTCTATCTCGCCCGCGTCGCCATGATGAGCACCTACAAGGATCTCACCGATGCGCTTCCCGGCAGGATCGGGAGGCCCAATAAATTTGCCATACCGCCGGCCTATTTCGACGCCGACAATGAGCCTCTCATCGACGAATATGTGGCATTGTTCACCATCATGCAGGCGTCGCCTGCAAACGCGCAAAACTCCGATACGCCGTTCAAGGACGTTGTCGACTTGGGCACCGTCATCGCGCGGGCCAAGGGCATCGACGCGACAAATTCCGCGATCGCGGGCCGTATCAGCTTGGGCCTGTTCTTCGCCGAGACCAACGGCAACCAAAACATCGGCAATGCGCGCTCGAACACATACAAGGGCAGCTTGCAAACCGGTCCACCCGAGGATCGAAGCGGCCAAATGAAATGGCAGGCCATCAAAAAAACGATTATGGCCCTCGATGCCAAACTCGTCGCGCGCGACGCCGCGGAAGAGGCCCGCGTCGGCAATCTCGATCATCGCTTCAATCATTGGACGGCGGTCAGAGACGGTCTCATGAACGCCCACGCCGAGCTTTTCCCGCGCATCCCGGACATCGCGAAAGCGTTGCCCAACCCGATCGATCAGATGAAGGTTTTCGAGCTCATTCAAATCATTCCCGGCCCCACCAAGTCGGCGCTCGCTTCGGGACACTTTACGTCCTATGAAGTTTCCGATCCGACGGTCATGGGGTATTTGCGCAACAACAGCATCCTTGCCTTCGGACGGGCGGACCGGGCGAAAACATCTGCGACATTTGGCGAAATTCTCGCCGCGATGTGGCTGTTCAATGAAAAGTTTGAACGCGCGCTCACTCTCTTTAACGAGATCATCGCCGGGCAAAAATCCGGGGGGCGCCAACCATGATACCCCAGCCATGACACGCGCGGCTCTCTTTCACGGCGTTTGGCTTCGCAGCTGTTGGCACGTGTTGGTGCCGCCGGCCATCGCGATCTGGCTTGTCGGCGCGCCGGCTCAAGCCCCGGCGGCCGAGCCGTGGCCGACACGACCAGTGACGGTGCTGTGCCCGTTTGCCGCGGGGACGAGCACCGACACGCTGATGCGCCTGATCAATGCATCACTGAGCCAGCGCTTTCACCAGAATTTCATCGTCGAGAACCGCCCCGGTGCAACCGGCAACATCGCCGCAGGCGTGGTGGCGAGGGCCGAGCC
>JBAUYI010000424.1:0-7522 GCA_049584715.1 Xanthobacteraceae bacterium | reverse complement strand
GCCCGACACCGTGCCGGCGGGAAAGCCCGCGGCCAGCGCATCGAGCGCGTCGCGGTCGCCACGCAGCTTGCCCTCGACATTGGAAACGATGTGCATCACCTGGCTGTAGCGCTCGATGAAGAACTGGTCGGTGACAGTGACGGAACCGATCTCGGCGACGCGGCCGACGTCGTTTCTGCCGAGGTCGAGCAGCATGAGATGCTCGGCGCGTTCTTTCGGGTCGGCGAGGAGTTCCGCCTCGAGCGCCTGGTCTTCGTGCGGCGTGGCGCCGCGCGGCCGGGTGCCGGCGATGGGGCGGATGGTGACGGTGCCGTCCCGCGCCTTGACCATCAGCTCGGGGCTTGAGCCGGCGATGGCGAAGCTGCCGAACTCGAGGAAGAACAGATAGGGCGAAGGATTGACGCGGCGCAGCGCGCGATAAAGCGCAAACGGCGGCAGCTTAAACGGCGCCTCGAAACGCTGCGACAGCACGACCTGAAAAATATCGCCGGCGGCGATGTAATCCTTGGCGCGCAGCACCATGGCTTTGAATTCGGCCGGCGTGGTGTTCGAGCGCGGTGTCACGTCCAGTGGGCCCAGGTCGACGTCCGCCGCAGCTTTGTCGAGCGGCCGGTCGAGCGCATCGACCACGGCGGAGAGGCGTTCAGTCGCGCGCGCGAGCGCCGCCTTCGCCGACAGGCCGGCCTGCGGGCGCACCGGCGAGACCACCGTGATGGTGTCTTTGACGGCATCGAACGCAATCACCAGCGTCGGACGCACCAGCATGGCATCGGGGATGCCGATCGGGTCGGGCGCCTGTGCCGGCAGTTCCTCGATCAGCCGCACCATGTCGTAGCCGAGATAGCCGAACACGCCGGCGGCCATGGGCGGCAGCTCGTCGGGTAGCGCAATGCGGCTTTCGGCGATGAAGGTACGCAACGCCTGTAGCGGCGGCTCGCTCATCGGCGTAAACGCCGTCGGGTTGCTCGCCGGCGCGCGGTTGAGCGCGGCGCGTTCGCCATCGACGCGGAAGATCATGTCGGGCTCGAGCCCGATGATCGAATAGCGCCCGCGCACGGCGCCGCCTTCGACCGATTCGAGCAAAAAGCTCATCGGCCGGGAGCCGGCGATTTTCAGGAATGCGGAGACCGGCGTTTCCAGATCGGCAACCAGCGTTGTCCACACCACCTGCGGCTCGCCGGCCTCATAGCGGGCGGCGAATTTTTCCGCCGAAGGCTCGATCTGCATTCAATTGGTATCCGGCGCACTGTTGCCCAAGGCTTGCTGGAGCGCGGCCTGGTTGACGGTAGTGCCGAGATTGGTTTCCAGCCACGCCATGTATTGGCCGAACACGTCGTCGCCGATTTGGCGCGATACCATGTCGTTGAGCGCTTTGCCGTTCGGTGAGTTGGCCTCAAAACTCGGCGTCTTGACGTCGGTCACCTTGAACACGGTCCATTGTGTCGGCTTGTCGCCCTCGGCGCTGGCAAAGGCATCCAAGGCGGTATGGAAGATGGCGTCGACCATGCGCGCCGAAATCGCCTCCGGCGGCTTGCTGCGGGTGATGCCGGCCGCGGTTTCGACTTTCACGCCGTTGGCGGACGCCACGGCCTCGAGCGTGCCGCCGTTTTTCAGCTTGTCGAGGATGTCGGCCGCCTTGGCTTTCAATCGGGAAGCAACCTCTTCGTCGCGCCACTGCGCCTCGACCTGGCTTTTCACCTCGTCGAGAGTGCGCTCGCGCGCCGGCGTAATGCCGGTGACATCGTACCAGATATAGCCGCCGTCGGCCTCGAGCGGATCGTTGTCGACGCCGACGTCGGTTGCGAACGCGGCGTTGACCACTTCAGCGGCGTGCGGAAGATTTTCGATCGGCTTGCCGTCGGGACCGCGGCCGGAGCGGTCGATGGCGTCGTAGGTGACGACGGGCAGCTGCAATTTCTGCGCCGCCTCCGCGAGCGAGGCGCCGCCGGCGCGGGCATCCTCGATCTTGTCGTGGATGTCCTGGACGATTTTCTTGACCCGCGCCAAGGCCATCTCGTTGCGGATCTGCGGCGCCACGTCGGCGAAGGTTTTGGCTTCCTCGGGTATAATCTTCGACACGGTGACGATGACGACGCCGAATTTACCTTGTACCGGCGCGCTCACTTCGCCGTCCTTGAGCGAAAAGGCGGCATCCGCCACCGCCGGATCGATGATGGTCGATTTCGGCACCGTGCCGAGATCGAGGTCTTGTTCTTTCAGCCCGCGCTCGGTGGCGAGCGCGGCGAACGTCAAGCCGCCCTTGATGCGCTCGCTGGCGGCCTGCGCCTCGGCCATGGAGGGAAACGGCATCTGTTCGACGCGGCGGCGCTCCGGCGTGATGAAGCGGTTGCGGTAGGTGTCAAAAATCTTTTTGACGTCCTCGTCCGGCACTTCTGCGGTCTTGGCAAGCTCGGCCGGCGTCGCCACCACGGTCGCGATTTTGCGGAATTCCGGCGCCCGGAACAGGATTTTGCGCGCATCGAAATATTTGCTGAGCTGCTCCTCGGTCGGCGGAGGAATGTCGCCGGCTTGCGCCGGGCCGAGCGCGATATAGGCGATGCTGCGCTGCTGGTTCTGAAACTGATTAAGCGCATCGAGCCAGGCGTTCGGCAGCGGGATATTGCCGGAGACCGAATCGATGATCTGCCGCCGTAAGGTCAGGTTGCGCTGCTCGGCGACGAAGCGTTTCTCGTTGAAGCCGGCATTGCGCATCGCGTCTTCGAACCGGGCGCGGTCGAACTGGCCTTGCTGGTTCTGGAACGCCGGATTGCTGACGATGCGCTGCGAGACTTCGTCATCGGACACGCCGAGCCGCATTTGCCGCGCGCGCTCATTCAAGCCGGCTTCGGCGACCATCTCGCTCAAGACCTGCCGCGGCACGCCACGCGCCATCGCCTCGTCGGGCGTGATCACATGGCCGTTTTGCCGGCTGAGCATCTGCAGCGCGTCGTTGTAGGTCTGCCGGAACTGCTCGATCGGGATCTCGATGCCGCCGATCTTGGCGACCGTCGAGCGGCCAAAACCGCGGAAGATGTCGTTGATGCCCCAAACCGCAAAACTTGCGGCAAGCACCGACATCACCACACCCATGACGATGCGGCCGAGCCAATTTGCGGAGGCTTTACGGATACCTCGAAGCATTACGTTCCACGCTTTTGAGTGGTTGCTTTAAGCCAGTCGGCCGAAGGCGGCGCATCATAAGGAGCGTCACGCTGCACCGCAACTGACGGGATTTACAGATAAAACGCCCCTTTTCCGCACGCAACCGGTCTGCTAACGCCACTGTGTCGCAGGATTTTTAGGCCGAAATGATGGCGCGCCGCCCGCTGGTCGCTGGCAATTGGAAGATGAACGGGCTTGAGGCCTCGGCCGGCGAGCTTACGGCCATCATCGCCGGCGCCCGCGCCTTGCCCAATGCCGACTTTATTGTATGTCCGCCGGCCACGTTGGTGGCGCGCTTTGCGGCGCTGGCGCAAGGCTCACGCGTCGCCATCGGCGGCCAGGACTGCCATGCCAAACCGGCCGGCGCCTATACCGGCGATATTGCCGCCGAAATGCTCAAAGATGCCGGTGCCAGCGCCGTCATCGTCGGCCATTCCGAACGCCGCCACTATCACGGCGAGACCGATGCCATGGTGCGGGCGAAGGCGCTTGCGGCGCGGCGCGCCGGCCTCCCTGCCATCATCTGTGTCGGCGAGACGCGCGCCGAGCGCGATGCCAGCAAGACCCACACGATCGTGCGCGCGCAACTCGACGGCTCGCTGCCGGATGGGCTAGCGGATTTCGTCATCGCCTATGAACCGGTCTGGGCAATCGGCACCGGCGTGACGCCAACCGAGGACGATGTCCTCGACATGCATCGTTTCATCCGCGAGCGGCTTTGCGCGCGTTATGGCGAAACCGGGCAGGGTGTCCGTATTCTCTACGGTGGTTCGGTCAAGCCGGCCAACGCCAAAACGTTGCTCGGCATCGACAACGTCGATGGCGCACTGATCGGCGGCGCAAGCCTGAAGGCTGACGAGTTCCTGGCGATAGCGGCGGTTTACCGCTAGTCTTCCCCTGCCGCCGGCGCTCAAGACCGGCGGCTCGGAGGACGCCATGAAAATCCATCGTGCGATTGCCGTCATTGCCGTATTGGGATTGCCGCAGCTCGCGACCGCGGCCCATGCGGCCGACATCAAACTCCTCGGCGGCAACGCGCTGAACGCGGTGATGGAGGACCTCGGCCCGCAATTCGAGAAAGCGACCGAGAATAAGCTCGTGGTCACGCTTGGAACGTCGGCGCAACTGAAGGCCCGCATCGAAAGCGGCGAGGCATTCGATGCCGTGCTGTTGACCAAGGCGGCGCTCGACGAGCTCGCCGCGGCGGGCAAGGTCGCGGATGCGCCGCGCGCCGCAATCGCGCGCGCCGGCATCGGCGTCGCCATCCGTAAAGGCGCGGCAAAGCCCGATCTGAGCACCACGGACGCCTTCAAGCAGGCCATGTTGAATGCAAAATCGATCGGCTTCGTCGATCAGACGCCGACTGCCGCGGCGCTGAAGGCCATATTTGCCAAGCTTGGCATTGCCGACGAGATCAAAGCCAAGATCAAGCCGCTCACGATCCAGGCCGCGGTCGCGGTCACCAATGGCGACGTCGAAATCGCCATGACGCAAATCAGCGAAATTTTGCCTTATCCCGGTGCCGAGCTGGCCGGGCCGCTGCCGCCGGACATTCAGACCTATACGACGTTCTCAGGCGGCATCAGCGCCACGGCGAAAAATGCCGAAGGGGCGGCGGCCTTGATCAAATTCCTGACCTCGCCTGATGCCAAGGCGGTGATCAAGGCCAAGGGCATGGAGCCGGGCTGAGCGCGGACATTTATAGAAAAATCGACAAAAACGGGAGGGAGCCATGGCCGACGACAATAATCCGATACGCCGTCGCAATTTCCTGATGGGAGCGGGCACCGCGGTCGCTGCGTCTTTGGCGCCGCCGGTCGCCGCCGAGGCGCAGACCACACCGAGCGCGGCCAGCGCGGCGCCCGACGTCGAGCCGCTGTTGACGCTGACGGCGACCGAGCATGCCTTCTTTGTCGCCGCCGCCGATACGTTGATCCCGGCCGACGACTTGTCGCCATCGGGCAGCCAATGCGGCGTCGCCACTTTCATCGATCGCCAGTTGGCCGGCGCCTACGGCGGCGGCGCGCGGCTCTATCGCGACGGGCCGTTCACCAAGGCCAAGCCCGAGCTCGGCTATCAGCTGCCGCTCAATCCGCGCGAATTTTTTCGCGCCGGCATTGCCGCGGCCAACGACTGGTCGCGCAAAACCTACGGCAAGGATTTCGATCGTCTCGCCGACGCCGACCGCGAAGCGGCGCTCAAAGCCATGGAAGCCGGCAAGGCGGAGTTTTCCGGCGTTTCCAGCCGCATGTTCTTCAACGCGCTGCTCGACTTGAGCATGGAAGGCTTTTTCGCCGACCCGATCTATGGCGGCAACCGCGACATGGCGGCGTGGAGGATGGTCGGCTATCCGGGCCTGCCGGCGACCTATCGCGAGGACATCAAGAAATATTTCGGCAAGAAATACGACAAGCCGCCGCGCTCGATCGCGGATTTTTCTTGAGGGAGATGCGCCATGATCACGCTCAAGGAAACCGATGCGGTCGTCATCGGCGTCGGCTGGACCGGATCGATCCTCGCCCGCGAATTGACCAAGGCCGGCCTCAACGTCGTTGGGCTGGAACGCGGCGCAAAGCGCATGCCGGGCCAGGATTTCACCATTCCCTCGGTGCGCGACGATCTCAAATACGCGGTGCGGCAGGAGCTGTTTCAGGACACGCAGCTTGAAACCGTGTCGCTGCGCCATTCGCCGGCCGAAACCGCGCTGCCGATCCGTCGTCTTGGCTCATTCCTGCCCGGCACCGATCTCGGCGGCGCCGGCGTCCATTGGAACGGCATGACCTGGCGCTGGCTGCCGTCGGATCACAAGCTGCGCAGCCATATCACCGAGCGCTACGGCAAGGACGCCATTCCGGCCGAGATGACCATCGAGGACTTGCCGGTCTCTTACGACGAGCTCGAGCCGTATTACGACAAGTTCGAGAAATTGTGCGGGGTCTCCGGCAAGGCCGGCAATCTGCGCGGGAAAATCATCGACGGTGGCAATGTGTTCGAAGGCCCGCGGCAGAACGAATATCCCAATCCGCCGCTGGCCAAGAGCATGGCCGGCACCATCATGGCCGACGCGTCGAAGAGCCTCGGCTATCATCCGTTCCAGGCGCCGTCGAGCAATGCCAGCGAGGTCTACACCAATTTCGAAGGCCAGACGCTGGGCGCCTGCGAATATTGCGGCCATTGCGAACGCTTCGGCTGCGAAGCCAATGCCAAAGCGTCGCCGAACGTCTGCATCCTGCCGGCGCTCTTGGCGGACCAAAAATTCGAACTGCGCACCCACGCGCAGGTGAAGGAACTGGTCTACGACAAAGCGGCGCGCAAGGTGACGGCGGTGCGCTATGTCGATACCCGAAGCGGCGAGGAATACGAGCAGCCCGCCGGCATCGTCATCCTCGGCGCCTACGTGTTCAACAATGTGCTCTTGATGCTCACCGCCGGCATCGGCGAGGCTTACGACTACAAGACCGGCAAAGGTGCCGTCGGCAAGAACTACTGCTATCAAGTCAGCGGCAATGCGGTGACGGTGTTCTTCCAGGACAAGGAGATCAATCCGTTCATGGCGGCCGGCGCCCACGGCGTCCTGATCGACGATTTCAACGGCGACAATTTCGATCACGGCGGCCTTGGCTTCTTCGGCGGCGCCTGGATCCAGGCCGGCCCGACCAATGGCCGCCCGATTGCGACCCGTCCGGTGCCGCCCGGCACGCCGCGTTGGGGCCGCGAATGGAAAGCGGCGACGGCGAAATGGTACAACCACGCTTTCTCGATCGGCGCATCCGGCTGCAACTACGCGCACCGCGAGAATTTTCTGGATCTCGACCCGACCTATCGCGACGCGCTCGGCCGGCCGCTCATTCGCATGTCGTATAATTTCCGCGACAACGATTTTAAGCTCGCCGACTATATCGGCGGCGTGCTCGGGCGGCTCGCTACGGCGATGAACCCGACGGTCATGAGCACGCCGAGCGTGAAGAAAGGCGACTACAGCGTCGTGCCTTACCAGTCGACCCACAATACCGGCGGCACCATGACCGGGACCGATCCGAAGGGGAGCGTCGTCAATCGCTATCTGCAATCGTGGGACGCCGATAACTTGTTCGTCATGGGCGCCTCGGTGTTTCCGCAGAACGCCTCATACAATCCGACCGGCCTCGTCGGCGCGCTCGCCTATTGGTCGGCGAACGCCATCACGACGCAGTATCTCAAAAGTCCCGGGCCGCTGATCCACGCCTGAGCAACGCCGCCCTTCGTCGGGCGGGCGGCGCTGTTGCACTCAAAGTATCCTCAACGCGGCACGATGGGCGGCGACGCCACCGGATCGGTTTGTGCCGTCGGATTGCTCGGATAATTCCCCGCGGTCTGCACC
>JBAUYI010000423.1:0-3850 GCA_049584715.1 Xanthobacteraceae bacterium | reverse complement strand
AGGAGGCGGTGCCGGCGGACGTGCTGTCGGCGGCGCTCTATACCCGTTTCCGCTCGCGGCAAAACCACACTTTTGCAGAAAAAATCCTCTCGGCCATGCGCAAGGGCTTCGGCGCCCACGTCGAGCCGAAAGCCAAGCAATCATGACGGCACAGGCGACGACGGCGCGGCCGGCCGATCCGTGCTGCCTGGTGATTTTCGGCGCGTCGGGCGACCTCACGCACCGGCTGCTGGTTCCGGCGCTGTACAATCTCGAAGTCTCAGGCTTGTTGCCGGACGCCTTTGCCCTGATCGGCGTCGCGCGGAGCGAATCGTCGAACGAAGCGTTCCGCGCCGACCTCGAGAAGAGCCTGCCGCGATTCGCCACCCGCAAGATCGATGCCGCCGCCGTGAAGAAGCTTCTCGCCTGCGTCGCCTATGTGCAGGGCGACCCGGACGATCCGCAAACTTACGACAAAATCGGCCGCGAGCTTGCCCGCATCGAGGGCGAGCGCAAGACCAACGGCAACCGGCTGTTCTATCTGGCGACGCCGCCGGCCGGCTTCGCGCCGATCGGCGGCCATCTCGGCGAGTCCGGGTTGGCGAGCGAAGCCAACGGTGCCTGGCGGCGCATCATCGTCGAGAAACCGTTCGGCACCGATCTCGCTTCGGCGCGCGCGCTCAATCAAAAACTGCTCGGCATTCTCAAGGAAGATCAGATTTTCCGCATCGACCACTATCTCGGCAAGGAGACGGTGCAGAACATTTTGGTGCTGCGCTTCGCCAACGGCCTGTTCGAGCCGATCTGGAATCGCGACCATATCGATCACGTGCAGATCACGGTCGCGGAAGCGCTGACCGTCGGCCGCCGCGGCAATTATTATGACGCGACCGGGGCGCTGCGCGACATGGTGCCGAACCATCTGTTTCAGCTGTTGTCGCTCGTCGCCATGGAGCCGCCGGCGCGCTTTGCCGCCGACGCGGTGCGCGCCGGCAAGGCGGAATTGCTCGATGCGGTGCAGCTGCAGACCCGCGACGAGGCGCTGCGCAATGCGGTGCGCGCGCAATATGCCGAGGGCACGATCGACAATCGCGCCGTCGAGGCCTATCGCGATACCAAGGACGTCAGGCCGGATAGCACCACGGAAACCTATGTCGCGCTCAAGCTGATGATCGACAATTGGCGCTGGGCCGGCGTGCCGTTCTATCTGCGCACCGGCAAGGCGCTGTGCGCCAAACGCACCGAGGTGGCGATCAAGTTCAAGCAGGCGCCGGTGGCGATGTTCCGCGACACGCCGATCGAAAACCTGGCGCAGAACTTTTTGGTGCTGGGCATCCAGCCCAACGAATGCATCGGGCTCGAATTCAACGCCAAGGTGCCGGGGCCGTCGATCGCGATTGGCGGCGTCGGCATGACGTTCAAGTACGAGGATTATTTCGATGTCGCGCCGTCGACCGGCTATGAGACGCTGATCTACGACTGCATGATCGGCGACGCCATTCTCTATCCGCGTGCCGACGGTATTGAGGCCGGCTGGCATGTGGTGCAGCCGGTCATGGATGCCTGGCGCGATGCGGGTGGCCAGGGCTTGGCAAGTTATCGCGCCGGCAGCGAGGGTCCGGCCGAGGCCGAGCGGCTCTTGGCGCAAGACGGCCGCCGCTGGCGTGCGATTGCGTGAGGTCTATGGATGAACGCCCACAAACAACGGGAAATCGTCGTGGTCGCGGATACGGCCGCTCTCGCCGAAACGGCGGCGCAGCGTTTGGTGAACCGCGTTGCGCAGAGCGGCCGCACCGCCGTCTGCCTCACCGGCGGTTCGAGCCCGGAGGGGCTTTATCGCTTGCTGGCCGAGGAGCCGTGGCGCGGCAAGGTGCCGTGGGATCGCGTGCATTGGTTCATGGGCGACGACCGCTTCGTTCCGCAAAGCGATCCGTTGAGCAATATGGGCATGGCGCGGCGGCTGTTTCTCGGAGCTGTCGACGCGCCGCGCGGCAACATCCATCCGATCCCGACCGACGCCAATTATCCGGAAGGCGCGGCGAATATTTATGAAGACGAGCTCAAGAGTTTTTACGGCGCGGACCGGCTCGATTCGGCGCGGCCGTTGTTCGATCTCGTCCTCATGGGCCTCGGCCCGGACGGCCACACCGCGTCGCTGTTTCCGGGCTCGCGCGCGCTCGACGAAAAGAACCGCTGGGTGCTCGCGGTGACCAAGGCCGGCATGGAGCCGTTCGTGCCGCGCGTTACCTTGACGTTCCCGGCGCTCGCCTCGACGCGCGAAATGTTGTTCCTGGTCGACAGCGCCGCCAAGCGCGACGTGCTGCAGCGCGTGTTCACGGGCGAGGATTTGCCGGGCGGCCGTGCCTATTCCGACGGCGAACTGGTTTGGCTGCTCGATCGCGCCGCGGCGCCGGAGGTTGTGTCGTGAAGATCGAAACACAAACGGGAATTCCTTCCGTCCTCGTGGTGATGGGGGTTTCGGGCTCCGGCAAAAGCACCGTCGCTTCGATGCTGGCCCATCGGCTGCATTGGATCTACGAGGATGGCGATTGGTTTCATCCGGAAGCCAACGTTGAGAAGATGCATCACGGCGAGCCGCTGACCGATCAGGATCGCTGGCCGTGGCTGCGCGCCATCGCCGCCTGGATCGACAACACCCGCAAAGCGGGCAATCACGGCATCGTCGCCTGCTCGGCGCTCAAGCGCGCCTATCGTGATATTCTGGTCGGCGAGCGGCGCGATGTGCAGATCGTCTACCTCAAAGGCGACCGCGAATTGATCGCACGGCGCATCGCGGCGCGCGACGATCATTTCATGCCGTCGTCGCTGCTCGACAGCCAGTTCGCGGCGCTGGAAGAGCCGGACGCGGACGAACGCCCGATCGTGGTCTCGATCGAGCCGCATCCGCGCGAGATCGTCGATGCCATCGTCGCGAAGCTCGGCATTGCCGAGGCCGCGACGCCGATATAAGACCTTCGCGCGGCATCGGCCGAAGGCGCCGCAACGCGACAGGGGAGGAAGACAGCAAATGGCGAAAATCGTCATCAGTTGCGCGATCACCGGCTCGATCCACACGCCCACCATGTCGGACGCGCTGCCGATCACGCCCGACCAGATCGCCACCCAGGCCATCGACGCCGCCGCGGCCGGCGCCGCCATCCTGCACCTGCACGCGCGCGACCCGAAGGACGGCCGGCCGTCGCCCGAGGCATCCGTCTTCATGCAGTTCCTGCCGCGCATCAAGCAGGCCACCGATGCCGTGGTGAACATCACCACCGGGGGTGCCGTGACCATGACGGTCGAGCAGCGCATCTCGGCGGCCAACACGCTGTCGCCGGAAATGTGCTCGATGAACATGGGGTCGATGAATTTTGCGCTCTATCCCATGGCCAAGCGCTACAAGAATTGGAAATACGATTGGGAGGAGAGCTATTTGCTCAACTCCGATGGCTACATCTTTCCCAATACGTTCCGCGACATCGAGAAGGTCTACAAGACGCTCGGCGAAGGCCACGGCGTGAAATTCGAGCACGAATGCTACGACACCGGCCATCTCTACAACCTCGCGCACCTGATCGACAAAGGCCTGTTCAAGCCGCCGGTCTTCGTGCAGCTGATCTTCGGCATCCTCGGCGGCATCGGCGCCGATCTCGACAATCTGTTCTTCATGAAGCGCACGGCAGACCGGCTGTTCGGCAAGGACTATCTGTGGTCGGTGCTGGCCGGCGGCCGCCATCAGATGAATTTCTGCACCGCCGCCGCGATGATCGGCGGCAATGTGCGCGTCGGCCTGGAAGACTCGCTCTATATCGGGCCCGGCAAGCTCGCTTCGAGCAACGCCGAGCAGGTGACAAAAATCCGCCGCATCGTC